>DALZZG010000014.1:0-37696 GCA_031987665.1 Stenotrophomonas sp.
GCCGCTGCCGCACAGCGGCGAACCGAGGCAGACCACCCGCCCGACATCGAGCTCGGGCGACTGGCGCAGGGTTTCCAGCGCCACCAGCCCGCCGAGACTGTGGCCGACCAGACTGGTCGGCCCGTGCCGGCGCAGCCAGTCGGCCAGCGCCGGGACAGCCACATCGGGGCCGCCGAACACGCTGGGGTAGCCGAACACATCCACCTTGAAGCCCTGCTGCCGCAGGCGCAGCGCCAGCGGCATCAGCCAGGAGCGCGGATTCCAGATGCCATGCAGCAGTAAAACGCGGGGGTCTGCAGTCATGCGGCCAGTCTGGCCGATCGTGGCGGTTGGGCCAAGGTTGTGAGCGTTGTGGGTTGGGTGGGGTTTACCCCTCCCCGGCCCTCCCCTCCGCTTCGCGCAAGGGAGGGGGTGGTCAAGCGGTCTGATGAAATTGAGGGAAAGCTGCCTTTTTACCCCCTCCCTTGCACGAAGCGCAGGGGAGGGCTGGGGAGGGGTCTGCTTCCAATCCCCTCAACCCACCAACCGCTCCCGCCTCAGTATGAGCTCCCTGTCGCGCACCTTGCCCACCGGGAACTCATAGGTGCCCACCTGGGTGAAGCCATGCCGGCCATAGAAGCGCTGCGCGCCCAGGTTCTCCGACCACACGCCTATCCACAGCGCCTGCGAATCGCGGGCCTGCAGCCATTCCAGCGCGGCGGCGAACAACTGCCCGCCATGTCCACCGCTCTGGTGGTCACGCAGCACGTACAAGCGCTTCAACTCGCCATCCCCCGGCACCACATCCGCATGCGGCAGACCGCAGGGCCCGGCGAAGGCAAAGCCGACGGCCTCACCATCCACGTCCAGCAGCCATGCCGCGTAATCACCCGAGGCCAGCTGCTGGCGCTGCAGCGCCACCGGGTAGGCGGTGGCCAGATAGTCAGCCAGATCTTCCGGCGGGTACAGGTGGCCGAACGTCTCCACGAAGGTACGTTCGGCCAGTGCACACAGGGTGCTGGCGTCGTCTGCGGTGGCGCGGCGGATGCTCATGTGCATGATGCGGTGAAGGAGGGAAAAACGCGGACGCCCTGCCCGCCTTCGACCGGCTTACTTCTCCGCCTTCTCGCGCACCTGGATGTGCACTTCGGCCAGCTGCACGTCGGCGATCGGCGACGGGGCGTCGGTCATCAGGCACTGCGCGCCGGTGGTCTTCGGGAACGGGATCACATCGCGGATGGACTCGGTGCCGGCCATCAGCGCCGCGATGCGGTCGATGCCGAAGGCGATGCCGCCGTGCGGCGGCGCACCGTAGTTCAGCGCGTCCAGCAGGAAGCCGAACTTGGCACGCGCTTCCTCGGCACCGATGCCGAGCAGCTCGAATACCGCGCTCTGCATTTCCGGGCGATGGATACGAATGGAGCCGCCACCGATCTCGTTGCCGTTGAGCACCATGTCATAGCCGCGCGAAACGGCGGTCTTGGCATGCGCGCGCAGGTCGGCCACGTCGTCCACCGCCGGTGCGGTGAAGGGGTGATGCAGGGCCACGTAGCGCTGCTCTTCCTCGTCCCACTCGAACATCGGGAAGTCGGTGACCCACAGCGGGCGCCAGCCTTCAGCAACCAGGCCGAAATCCTTGCCGGCCTTCAGGCGCAGCGCGCCCATGAAGTCGGACACCTTGTTGTAGCCACCGGCACCGAAGAACACGATGTCGCCGTTGCCGGCACCAACGTGCTTGAGCAGCGCGGCGAAGGCATCCTCGCTGAAGAACTTCTGGATCGGCGAGCTGATCTCGCCGTTGTCGCCGATCTTGATGTAGGCCAGACCCTTGGCGCCGTACTTGGCGGCATGGGCGGCGTATTCGTCGATCTGCTTGCGGCTGAGCGCGCCACCACCGGGAATGCGCAGCGCGGCCACGCGGCCATCGGCATCGTTGGCGGCGGCGGTGAACACCGCGAACTCACTGTTCTTGACCAGCTCGGCAACGTCCACCAGTTCCAGGTCGATGCGCAGGTCCGGCTTGTCCGAGCCATAGCGGCGCATGGCCTCGGCCCAGGTCATGCGCGGGAACTGTGCATCCAGGTCCACATCCACCACTTCCTTGAAGATGGAGCGGATCATGCCTTCGACGAAATCCTGGATGTCGCGCTCGCGCACGAAGGCGAATTCCATGTCCAGCTGGGTGAATTCGAGCTGGCGGTCGGCACGCAGGGCTTCGTCGCGGAAGCAGCGGGCGATCTGGTAGTAACGGTCGAAGCCGGCCACCATCAGGATCTGCTTGAACAGCTGAGGGCTCTGCGGCAGCGCATAGAACTCGCCGGCGTGCATGCGCGCCGGCACCAGGAAGTCGCGTGCGCCTTCCGGCGTGGCCTTGGTGAGGATCGGGGTCTCGATGTCCTGGAAACCGCGTGCGTCCAGATGGCGACGGAGCGCCTGCACCAGCTTGATGCGGGTGCGCTGCATGCGCTGCATTTCCGGGCGGCGCAGGTCCAGGTAGCGGTAGCGCAGGCGGGTTTCCTCGGACGGGTTCTCGTGCGCGTGGAACGGCAGCGGCGCGGCCTTGTTGAGCACGGTGATGGCGGTGGCGATCACCTCCACCTTGCCGGTACGCATCTTGTCGTTGACCGCATGGCGGGCGCGGACCACGCCTTCCACCTGCAGCACATCCTCGTAGCCCAGGCTGGCGGCCACGGCGAACACCTCGGCGTTGTCCACTTCCACCGTCACCTGCACGATGCCTTCATGATCGCGGAGATCGATGAAGCAGACGCCGCCCTGGTTACGGGCAACGTCGGTCCAGCCGGCGAGGGTCACGGTTTGGCCGATCAGGGTCTCATCGACCAGGCCGCAGAAATGGGTACGCATGGAAAAACTCCGCAGGGGATACCGGCGCCGAAGCGCGCCAGTGAGCCCCGTATTTTGCGGCCCAGCGGGGGCCGGGGCAAATCCGCCGCCCAGTCACGCCGTCTTCAGCGGCCCTCCCCCTATAGTGCGGCCACCGAAACCTGAACAGGGATGCCGCCATGAATCGTCACCTTCTGCTCGCAAGCCTCGCCGCCCTGCTGCCGCTGGCCGGTTTCGCCGCCCCGGCGGCTGCCCAGAACTACGGCTATTCCGATGGCGGCACCATCCGCTGTGAAAGCAACGACAACCGCCAGCGCGTCTGCAACACCGGCTGGCGCGGCAACGCGATGCTGGTGCGCCAGCTGTCGGATACCCGCTGTGTCGAGGGCCGCAATTGGGGCAGCAACAACGGCAGCATCTGGGTCAGCGGCGGCTGCCGCGCCGAGTTCGCGCCCGGCCGTGGCGGCGGTGGCTGGGGCGGTGGCGGCAACTGGAACGGCAACAACAACGGCAATGCCGGGGTGATCCGCTGCGAAAGCAACGACAACCGTCAGCGCGTCTGCAACACCGGTTGGCGTGGCGCCACGCTGGTGCGCCAGCTGTCGGACACCCGCTGCGTCGAAGGCCGCAACTGGGGCAGCAACAACGGCAGCATCTGGGTCAGCGGCGGCTGCCGCGCCGAGTTCACCGAAGGCCGCGGCGGCTGGGGTGGCGGCGGCAACTGGAATGGCAACAACGGCAACGCCGGCACCATCCGCTGCGAAAGCAACGACAACCGCCAGCGCGTGTGCAATACCGGTTGGCGCCGCGCCACGCTGGTGCGCCAGCTGTCCAACACCCGCTGCATCGAGGGCCGCAACTGGGGCAGCAACAACGGCAGCATCTGGGTCAGCGGCGGCTGCCGTGGCGAATTTACGGAAGGCCGCGGCGGCGGCTGGGGCGGCGGCAACAGCCAATGGGGGAACAACCAGTACGGCTCGTCGAACTACGTGGTGGAGTGCAGCAGCAACGACAACCGCCAGCGCACCTGCGCCTGGGAGCGCCGTCAGGGTCGCCCGGTGGTGGTGCAGCAGCTTTCCAACACGCAATGCGTGGAAGGCCGCAACTGGGGCTACAACGGCAACAGCCTGTGGGTGAGCGGCGGCTGCCGCGCACGCTTCGGCAGCCGCTGAGGCACTGACTGATCCGGTTTGAAGAACCTCCTTGGAGAAAAGGGCGCCGTCAGGCGCCCTTTTCCGTCTTGCCGTCGCCCCAGGGCGCGGGTGGCAGTTCCGGCAACGGCTTGGCCAGGTCGAATTCGACGCGGAACAGCCGCCCATCCGGGCGTGCCAGTTCGTAGATGAAACGTTTGCCCGGTTCCACTTCCATCGCCCAGGTGTTGCTGACCGAGCCGGCCAGCCCTTCACGCTTGAACATGGCCACCGACTCGGCATCCACCGGGAATTCCTGGCGCACCGCCGTGCCCGGCTGCAGCGAATGGCCACCGTACATCGTGACCGCATCCGGGCTGCCATCTTCATGGCGGTGGTCATGCTTGAGCTGCAGGTTGTCCTGGCCACGGCGCAGCACCCAGGTCCGCGAGTGATCCTCCCCCACATGGAACGGCACACGCAGTTCCTGCGCAGGCGCTTCGCAGCCGCGTACATGCATCACCAGCGTCTTGCCCTCGAACGGGTCCGGCGTGGTGGATGCAGGCACGTTGGTCACCACCCGGCCGGCGAATGCCTGGCCGCAGTGGCCGGCCAGTGCCGCCATGAACGCATCGGCGGGAGCGGCAGCAGAGGCCGCGGAAGTGGCGAAGGCCGAAGCCAGCACCACGGTGCAGAGCGGTAGCGAGGGAATCTTCATGCCCCCGACCCTAGCCGTAAGACCCGCCATGCGGCAAGCCGTTGCCGGAGCATGCGCTGCGCACCCGGTGTCATGGGTTGATGCGCAATGGTGCGAAAAGCCCCGGGTGCGCGTTGCTTACCCGGGCTACGGACGGTGGTGCTATCGGCCTTGGCCGCAGTTGGGCTGCGCGAGCTTCTGGGCGATCAGGCGGCTGGGGCTCTGCGGCAACAGCTGCTGTTCCAGCGCGGGCCGTGCCCGCAGCAGTTCGGCCTTGGCGGCGTCGCATTGGCCACTTTCGGCCAGCGCCTGCGCAAGATCGATGCGTTGGATCGCTGTTTCCACCGAATCGGCACCCACCTTCTTCTCGTATATCTGCACCAGTCCCGCCAGCGTGCGTGCGGCGGCGGCCGGGTCTCCGCCCTTGCGCTGGCGCTCAGCCAGCACGGCCAGGTAGCGGCGATGCACGCGTACTTCGTCGTCAACCGCATGGGGCTTGATGGTGGCCAGGGACTGATCGGCCGCAGCCATCTCCCCGCGCGCGAGCAACAACTGCACCCAGGTCATCTCAGCCAGCAGACGCCTCGGATTATCGGCGGACACCTGCCCTGCCCAGCCCGCACGCGCATGCTCGATCAAGGGCTGCGCCTCGGCCAGCTGGCCCATCTTGATCAGCAGCCGTGCCAGATTGGCTTCCAGAATCCACACCGCTGGCGCATTCTCACCGAGCACCTCGCGACGGATATCAAGGCTGCGCATGTAGCGCTCACGCGCTGCCTCCATATCACCCTGACCTTCCTCGAGCCCCGCCAGATTGTTGAGGGTGAAGGCCATGTCCATGGCCCGCTCGTCACCCGACTGCTCATACTGGTCAATCGCTTTACGATACTCGGCGGCACCTTCGCGATAACGGCCCAGATCCTGCAGATAGGCGCCACGTTCGTTGTGGATCATCGCCACGTTGGCATTCACATCACCAAACAGATAACGGGTCAGTCCAAGCACGTCATCACTGAGCGCCAGCGCTTCGGCATAGCGGCCCTGTGCCGAAATGGCACGCATCAGCGCAAACTGGCCGCTCCACCACTCGGATGTACGCAGCCCCCGCGTCCGCCTGAGGTCACCGGCGCGATACAGCATGGTTTCCGCCAAGGCATAGTCACCCTTCTCGACCAGCATCAAGGCCTTGTTCTGGATGACGGTCGCCACGAACAGCGGGCCGCTCTTGTTCTGTCCATGCAGGGCGAGCGCCTGATCAAACGCGGCTGACGAGCCCTCGAAATCGCGCTGTACGTTCAGCGCAAGGCCCAGCGAGTTGTACGCCTGCGCGGTTCGCAACCTGTTGTCGCCGGCCTTCAACAACTCCAGCGAGTGACGGGCGAAGCCTTCCGCTTCCTTTCCCCGCTGCGCATTGGCCAGCAGCGTTGCCAGCTCGTTCAAGGAAACCACCGCGACGTCCCTGCTCTCCGGCCCGGCTTCCTCCAGCACCGGGATGGCCGCATGGAACAGGGTTTCCGCGGTCTGTGACTGGCCGATGTTCTGGAAGGCCTGCGCCAGCACCGCCTGCAACCGCGCCTTCACCACCGGCGATGTCCATTGCTGCTCTTCGATGCGGTCGCGGCTGGCTTCCAGCACTTCCCGCGCGCTGACCTCGGTGCTGCTGCGCAGCTGGCCCTTGCGTGGATTGGCCGCATCAAACGAAGCGACGAGGAACTCGCTGACCTCATGTGCGATCTGCGCTTCCTGCTGCGCCCGCTCACGCGCCTGCTGCAACCACCACATGAACCATGCCGTCAGCAGCAGTATCCCGAACAGTACCGACAGCCCGCGCCAGTTGCGCTGGAACCAGCGCCCGCTGCGATACAGGCGGCCACCGTTGCGCGCCTGCACCGGCCGGCGCTGCTGCCAGCGGTGCACGTCGGCGGTCATCGCTTCCACCGACGGATAGCGCTGCTCGGCCAGCACCGCGCCCGCGCGCACCACGATGGCATCCAGATCCCCCCGCAGGGCTTTCGGCCAAGGGCAGTCGGCACCGGCGATCGTGCTGGGCGCCGCCACCGCGGTTCCGGAGGCTTCAGCCCCCCGCTTGCCACGCTTGCCGGCCAGCAGCTCACCCAGCACGCAGGCAAGGCTGAAGACATCGCCGGTCACGCCTACCGGCTGACCTGACTGCAGTTCCGGTGCCGCATAGGCGGGGGTGAAGAACTGACCGCGGCTGTCGCCTTCGTCGGCTTCCAGCAGACGTGACACACCGAAATCCAGCAGCACGGGTTCGCCATCGGCACGCACCAGCACGTTGTTCGGCTTGAGATCGCAATGCAGCACCAGCCGCGCATGCGCTGCCTGCACCGCGCCACAGACCTTCAGGAACAAGGCCACGCGCTGCTGCAGGCCCAGCCCATGACGCACGCAATACACATCCAGCGGCTCGCCACGCACGTACTCCATCACCAGATACGGCTGCCCACCCGGCGTGGTGCCGCCGTCATACAGCCGCGCGATGTTGGGGTGCTGCATCCCTGCGAGGATGCGGCGCTCGGCGGCCAGCCGCTCGGCCACGCGCTCGCCGGGCCTGCCCTGCAGGAACTTGATCGCCACTTCCTGCGCATACAGGCCATCGGCCCGTTCGGCACGGAACACGATGCCCATGCCACCACTGGCCAAGCGCTCGCACAGCTTCCATGGCCCGATCTGGTCGCCTTCGGCCAGCTCCGACTCCGTCGTCGCGGTGAACAGGCGCTGCATGGGCTCGCGTGCGCTGCCCAGGTCCTGGGTCTGTGCCTTCAGCAGCTCGAGCGTTTCGGCGATGACTTCGGGATCCGCGCTCAGCCGGGAAAGTTCGGTGTGCCAGCGCGAGGGGGCAAGCTCGCACACCGCATCGAACAGTTCCCGCACCTGCTGCCAGCTTTCCCGATCCATCCGCATCCCCTGCCGGTGCGGCACCCATCATGGCGCCACAATCTTGGCGGGATGATAGACCCCGGAAGATCGTTATCACCGATCTCTTACGTTGGCGGGTGCATCCAGCACGATCTGGGCGTCATCTCTTACGGGCGACGGCTCCGGATCGGCTTCCGGCGCATGCGCATCAGGTGCGTCGGCCTGCAGGGGATCCACGTCCATCGGGCGTCGGAACACCAGCGACGGCAGCAGTGTGGTCAGCGCCGCGTACAGCAGCAGCGCGCCGAACAACACCGGCGACACCTCGAAGCGCTCGCGCATGATGGCCGCCAGCACCAGCGTGAAGATCAGCGTCGGCGACAGGGCCAGCGCCACGCGCAGGCTGGAGCGGAAGCTCTCACCGAACATCAGCCGGCGCTGCAGCCATACCACGGCGATGCGCAGCGGCAACACCACCAGCGTGATCACCAGACCCAAGCCGAGCGCCTCGAAACTCAGCGCTTCGCGCGTCACATGCGTGCCGGCATTGAAGAAGTAGAACGGCACGAAGAACGAGGCGAACAGACGCAGCGCGTGCAGGTTTTCATGCGAGGCCAGCAGCGGCATGCGCTGCTGCAGCAGGCGCGCGACCAGACCGGCGATGAAGGCACCGACCAGGTAGTACACGCCCAGCGAATAGGTGATGTACGCCGCCAGCATGCCGACCATCACCAGCAGCGAGAATTCCGAACCCGGTGCGTGCGGCGCCACCCAGCGTCCCAGTGCGATGAACAGCAGCGGCAGGCCAACCATCATCGCGACCAGCGCCAGACTGGACAGCCCCATGTGCATGGGGTCACCCGCCTGCAGCACCACGAACAACGCCGCCAGCGCCAGCAGTTCACCGGCGATGGCCTTGCTGCTCACCCAGAAGCGCTCGGCCTCATCCAGCCCCAGCTGTGCGAGCGAATCCATGATGAAACCGGTGGAGGGCGTGAGCAGCGCCAGCGCGAGCAGCGCGGCCGCCTGCCACGGCAGGCCGGCGTAGTGCCAGGCCAGCCAGGCCACACCCGTCAACGTCGCGGTGCGGATGACCAAGTGGGCGAGCAGCGGCCACATGCCTTTGCGCAGGTCGCCCAGGTCCACCTCCAGCCCTGCGAACAGGAACAGCGAGGAGATGCCCAGCGTCGCCAGCAGCGCCACCACCGGGTCATGCGAGCCGTTGCCCAGCCACAGCATGGCGCCGATGCCGAACACCATGCAGGTCAGCGGTGCGGGGATGCAGAAACGCTGCAGCGCGCGCGGGATGACCAGCAGCGCGAAGATCAGCAGCAGATAGATGAGTTCCTTGCTCATGGAGCGTTTTTTCCTTGTGACCGGTACGCGGGAAGACACGTACCGGACACACACTCCGCAGACAGCAGACCTCAGCGCAGGTGGGCGCCGGCAAGCTCCCCAACGCGGCGCAGGATGCCATTTCTGCCGTCATCGTCCAGTGCAGAACCCTGCAGATAGCTGGTCAGTACCCATGGCGTGCCGCCGTTGCTCGGCCACAGCACGGCGATGTCGTTGGTGGTGTCCTTGCCATTGCTGCCGGTCTTGTCGCCCACCCGCCAGCCGCTCGGCAGCCCTGCCCGCAGGCGCGCATCGCCAGTCTCGTTGTCGATCAGCCAATCAGCCAGTTGCCGGCGCGAAACAGGTGTCAGCGCGTCGCCCAGCACGAACCGCTGCAGGTTGCCGGCCATGGCCGACGGCGTGGTGGTGTCGCGCGGGTCGTCGAGCGCGAAGCGGTTGGCCTCCGGCTCGTAGCGCGCAGTGACCGTGGTGGCATCGCCCTGCCCGCGCAGGAAGGCGGTCAGCCCCGCCGGCTCACCCACCAGCGGCAGCAGCAGGTTGGCCGCGGCGTTGTCGCTGGTGATCATGGTGGCGCGGCACAGGTCACGCACGGTCATGTCCTTGCCCACATGGCGCTGGCTGACCGGCGAGTGGTCGATGATGCTGGCGGCAGGCACCGGTACGCGCTGGTCCAGCGAAAGCTGGCCCTTGTCCGCACGGTGCAGCACAGCGGCGGCGAGCAGGAACTTGAAGGTGCTGCACATCGGAAAGCGCTCGTCCAGACGGTTGCCGAACCGTGCGCCGCTGGCGGGGTTCCACAGGCAGACGCCAAGGCGACCACCGCTCTGCTTCTCCAGGGCGGCGAAATTCGGCCCACCTGCGGTTGCGGCTGCACGCGCCAATGACGGTGCGATCACGGCACTGGCGAGGGCGGCGCCCCCGAGCTTGAGAAACTGGCGACGGGCAAGCATGCGGGTACTCCGGGGCGGTTGGGTGGCCTCGATTATTGGGAGCACCCGACGCCCCGACCAGCGCGAAAATCCATCAGGAGCCATTAGAAAATTTTGCCCCTGTTGTGCCAATGACAGCCATCAAGGCGGAATAATGGCTCCGCCCATCAGTTTCCATCATGGCTCCGGCATGATCCGCCCCCAGCTCCCGCTCAACGCCCTACGTGCCTTCGAGGCCGCCGCGCGCCACCTGAATTTCACCCGCGCCGCGCTGGAGCTGTGTGTCAGCCAGGCCGCGCTGAGCCACCAGATCCGCAGTCTGGAAGACCGCCTGCAGGTGAGCCTGTTCCATCGGCTGCCGCGTGGCGTTGCCCTCACCGATGAAGGCGCGGCGCTGTACCCGGTGCTCACCGAAAGCTTCGACCGCATCGCCATCGCGCTGTACCGGCATACCGGCGGCGGCTTCCGCGATGTGCTGACGGTGGGCGTGGTGGGCACCTTCGCCACGGGCTGGTTGCTGCCACGGCTGGCGGATTTCGAGGCCACGCATCCGGATATCGAACTGCGCGTGCAGACGCACAACAACCGTATCGATCTGGCGGGTGAAGGTCTGGATTTCGCCATCCGCTTCGGCGATGGCGATTGGCAGGGGCAGGACTGCACGCCTATTTTCGATGCACCGTTCGCACCCGCCTGTGCGCCTGCGGTGGCCCGCCGCCTGCGCACGCTGACCGATCTGGCTCGGGTGCCGCTGCTGCGCTCCTATCGCAGTGACGAGTGGCCGCGCTGGCTGCAGGCGGCAGGCGCGAGCGGCATCGAAGCGCGCGGGCCGGTGTTTGATTCGTCGCTGACGCTGGCCAGTGCGGCAGCCACAGGCAATGGCGTGGCCCTGCTGCCGCTGCGCATGTTCGAGCAGGAGTTGGCGGAAGGACGACTGGTGCAGCCGTTTCCGCAGACCCTGTCGCTGGGCCAGTACTGGCTCACCCGCCTGCGCTCACGGCCGGAACGCGAACCACTGCGGCGGTTCCGGCTCTGGCTTGAAGCGGCGGGCGCGAGGATGTGAGGCACGGGCTGCTTCAGTGGGAGGGGCAGCTCGCGATCTGGATTGGTTGAAGCACGAAGCCTACCCCTCCCCAACCCTCCCCTTCGCTGCGCGAAAGGGAGGGGGTAGAAGCGGCGGCACGTTGACCTGTCACAACCCAGCGAACCGCCCCCTCCCTTTCGCGCAGCGAAGGGGAGGGTTGGGGAGGGGTCAGCTTCCGCTTAGGCTCTCGCCCAAGCGCTGCCACTCACCTCAATCCGCGAGCAGTTCCATCCAGGCTGCCTCAGCCTGCTCCAGCTGCTGCGCCAGCACCTCGCGCTCGCTGCCGAGCTTTCCCATCTTCGCGGCATCGGCGTAGTTGCTCGGATCCGCCAGCTGACGGTCGAGGTCCGCCAGCGCAGCGCCCAGCTGTTCGACCTTCTTCTCCGCGGCTTCCAGCTTGTGCGGATTGACCGGCTTCCTGTTCGACACCGGTTTGGCCGGCACCGGTTCGGGTGCACGCACCGGTGCTTCCACCTTCTCGGTGCGGTCTGCCTTGTTGCGTGAACCCTGCGCGCTGGCGCGGGTGCGCAGCCATGCTGCGTATTCGTCCAGATCGCCGGCAAACGGTTCGACCACGCCATCGGCCACGCGCCAGAAGGTGTCGCAGACCAGACCGATCAGGTGGCGGTCGTGCGAGACCATCACGATGGCACCTTCAAAAATGCTGAGTGCCTCGGCCAGTGCCTCGCGCATCTCCAGGTCAAGGTGGTTGGTCGGTTCGTCGAGCAGCAGCACGTTCGGCTGCTGCCAGGCGATCAGGGCCAGTGCCAGACGCGCACGCTCGCCACCAGAGAAACCGTCCACCGGCTCGAACGCACGGTCGCCCGGGAAATTCCACTTGCCCAGGAAATCACGGAAATTCTGGTTGACGCCGTCCGGGTCGATATCGCGGAAGTGATCCATCGGCGTGGCACCTTCGCGCAGCGACTCCACCGTGTGCTGGGCGAAGTAGCCGATCTTCATGTCCGGGTGCGCGCTGCGCTCACCGGCCAGCACCGGCAGGTCGCCCACCAGCGTCTTGACCAGCGTGGTCTTGCCCGCGCCGTTCGGGCCAAGCAGGCCCACGCGCTGGCCGGCTTCCAGACCGAAGCCGACTTCCTCGAGGATCACCGCGTCATCGCCGTAACCGGCGTTCACATGGTTCAGGCGGATCAGCGAGAACGGCAGTTTGGCCGGCTCGGAGAACTCGATGCGGAACTCACGCTCGGCGCGCACCGCCTCGGTGCCGGTCATCTTGGCCAGGCGCTTCATGCGGCTCTGCGCCTGCGTGGCCTTGCTGGCCTGCGCCTTGAAGCGGTCGATGAAGCTCTGCAGGTGCGCACGCTCGGCCTGTTCCTTGTCATGCGCGATCTGCTGCTGGCGCAGGTGCTCGGCGCGCTGGCGCTCGAAGTCGGTGTAGCCGCCGGTATAGAGCTTGGCGCTGCCACCGTGCAGGTGCAGGGTGTGGGTGGCCACGTTGTCCAGGAACTCGCGGTCGTGCGAGATCAGCAGCAGCGTGCCCGGGTACTTGAGCAGCCACTGTTCCAGCCAGTACACGGCGTCGAGGTCGAGGTGGTTGGTGGGTTCGTCGAGCAACAGCAGGTCGCTGGGCATCATCAACGCGCGTGCCAGATTCAGGCGGGCGCGCCAGCCACCGGAGAACGCCGCCACCGGGCGCGCATGCGTCTCGGCCGGGAAGCCCAGGCCATGCAGCAGTTTGCCGGCGCGCGCTTCGGCGTCGTAGGCGCCCAGCTCGGCCATCTTCTGGTGGGCATCGGCAACGGCTTCCCAATCTTCGCGTGCGGTCGCGGCGGCCTCTTCGGCCAGCACGGCGGCCACAACGTCGTCACCACCGAGCACGAAGTCGATGGCACGGTCGGGCAGCGCCGGGGTTTCCTGTGCCACGTCGGCGATGCGGATCTTGCCGGGCAGCGACACATCGCCCTTGTCAGCTTCCAGCTCGCCACGCACGGCGGCGAACAGGCTGGATTTACCCGCACCATTGCGGCCCACCACACCCACCCGGTAACCGGCGTGCAGGGTGAGGTCGACGTTGGACAACAGCAGGCGCTCACCCCGGCGCAGGGCGAAATTACGAAGGGAGATCATGTGGGGGTCCGATATAACGAAACGGAATGTGCACCTGAGCAACATTCCTGCGACGCGATTCTAGCGTTAACGAATACTTGACGGACTCCCCGGTCATCACGATCGCGCGGACGCGCCTTCCCGGCGCGCTTGCCCAGCGCGGTCAGTTCTCCTGTCATTCCGTAAAAATGCTTTCAAAAGCAACAATTTACCGATGCCAGCGGAATTTGACACCGAGTGAAAATTCCATTAATTCGTAATTGCGCACCGCACCAACTGCGAAGAGCATCACGTTTCGCCGGTGCCATTCACCCAATTGGAGCTGCAACCTGATGAACCGCAAGTCCAGTACGCTCGCTGTCGCCGTTGCCATCGCCCTCGCTGCCCCAGCCGTTCCCGCGCTGGCCCAGTCCGGCGCCAAAACCTTGGATACGGTGATCGTCACCGGCACCCGCGTGGCCGACCGCACCGTCGCCGAATCGCAGTCGCCCATCGACATCATCACCCCCGAGGCCCTGCAGGCCACCGGCTCCACCGAGCTGGCCACCGCGCTGTCGCGCGCCCTGCCCTCGCTCAACTTCCCGCGCCCGGCCCTGACCGACGGCACCAGCGGCGTGCGCCCGGCACAGCTGCGCGGTCTGTCACCGGACCAGGTGCTGGTGCTGGTCAACGGCAAGCGCCGTCACACCTCCGCCCAGCTCAACGTCAACGGCAGCATGGGCCGTGGCTCGTCGGCGGTGGACCTCAACACCATTCCGGTCTCGGCCATCGAGCGCGTGGAAGTGCTGCGCGACGGCGCCTCGGCCCAGTACGGCTCGGACGCCATCGCCGGCGTGGTCAACATCGTGCTCAAGGGTGCCGGCCAGGGCGGCAGCCTGGCGCTGGACGTGGGCCAGTATTCGGCCGGTGACGGCAGGCAGTACCAGCTTTCCGGCGATACCGGCGTCGGCTTCGCCGATGGCCGTGGCAGCCTGCATGTCGCCGGCCAGCTCAGCCACCAGGACCGCACCAACCGTGCCGGCCCGTTCAACGCCTACGGCCTGCCGGGCCACCCGACCCCGAACACCGGAAACTACCCGGGCGTGGGCCAGAAGACCTTCGTCGTCGGCGACCCGGAAACCGATACGCAGGCGGTGTCGGCCAACGCCGGCTTCGATTTCAGCGACGGCGTGCACGGCTATGCCACCGCCATCGCCAGCAACCGCGACATCACCTCCTTCGCCTTCTACCGCTCGAAGAACCACAACGCGCTGACCGCGCAGTTCTACCCGGACGGATTCGTGCCGGAGATCAACCAGTACCTCAAGGACCGCTCGCTGGTCGCTGGCCTGAAGGGCAGCACCGAAGGCGGCTTCAACTGGGATGTGAGCTACAACTACGGCTACAGCCGCATCGACTTCCACACCCGCAACACGGTGAACTACGCGCTCGGCACCGCCAGCCCGACCAGCTTCTACGACGGCGCGCTGGAGTACACCCAGAACATCGTCAACGGTGATTTCTCGCAGTCGCTGGACTGGGGCCTGGCCTACCCGGTCACCCTGTCCTTCGGCGGCGAGTACCGCGAGGAGAAGTGGAACCAGTCGCCGGGCGAGCCGAACTCGTACTTCGGCAGCGGCGCGCAGGGCTTCGGCGGCTTCACCCCGATCAACGCCGTGCATGCCGACCGCCACAACTACGCCGTGTACGCCGGGCTGGAAGCCGATTTCAGCGACCGCTTCTCCGCCGGTGCCACCGCACGCTACGAGGACTACTCGGACTTCGGCAGCAAGACCTCGGGCAAGCTGTCGGCACGCTATGCGTTCTCCGATGCGGTGGCCCTGCGCGCAACCGTCTCCAACGGCTTCCGTGCGCCGTCGCTGGCGCAGCAGAGCTACCAGGTCATCACCAGCAACTACATGAACGGTCAGTTCGTGGAATCGGGCACCTTCCCGGCCACCACCGCTGTCGCCCGTGCGCTGGGTGCGCAGCCGCTGCAGGCCGAGACCTCCACGTCCTACAGCCTGGGCCTGGTGCTGCAACCGACCGAGCGCCTGTACGTCACCGTCGATGCGTTCCAGATCGACATCGACGACCGCATCCTGCTCTCGTCCACACTGGCCACCAACGCCGCCACCAACGCGCTGCTGACCTCGCTGGGCATCAACAACGTCACCGCGTTCCGTTACTTCACCAATGCGGTGGACACCCGCACCCGCGGCGTGGACGTGGTGGGCAGCTACAACATCCCGCTCGACAGCAGCGCGCTGGATCTGACCGCCAGCTACAGCTACAACGAGACCGAAGTGAAGCGTCTGGCGCCCTCGCCCGCCGTGCTGACCAGCCTTGGCCTGACCAGCCCGCTGGTGGCGCGCGATGAGATCGGCCGTCTGGAAGACACCTTCCCGCGCGACAAGGCCATCCTCGGCGGCACTTGGAGCTCGGACCACTGGACGCTGGGCCTCAATGCCACGCGCTACGGCAAGTTCACCGTGCGCCAGCTCAACGCGCTGCAGGACCAGAACTACGACCCGCAGTGGGTGCTGGACGTATCGGCCAGCTTCAAGCCGAGCGAGCAGTGGACGCTGACGCTGGGCGCGGACAACGTGCTTGATTCGCACCCGGACAAGGTCAACGCCGCCTACACCGGCGTCAACGCCTGGGGCCAGATGCCGTACAGCAACTACTCGCCGGGCGGCTTCAACGGCGCGTATGTGTATGGCCGCATCGGCTACAAGTGGTGATCTGCTGCTGATCGTGTGAGTGAAGAAGCCCCGGGAAACCGGGGCTTCTTTTTTCCTGCGCGCTGAGCGTTACCCCTCCCCAACCCTCCCCTCCGCCTTCGGCGCAAGGGAGGGGGCAGAAGCGGCGTTACCGGAGTCTTGAAGATCGCGACGTACCGCCCCTCCCCTCCGCCTTCGGCGCAAGGAAGGGGGCAGAAGCGGCGTTACCGAAGTCTTGAAGACCGCGACGTACCGCCCCCCTCCCTTTGGCCGCAAGGCCAAGGGGAGGGTTGGGGAGGGGTAGCTCCAAATAAGCCTCCAGAAAAACCTCCCAGGCACACATATCCGCCAAAATCCCTGTCGATCCGTGCTGTTCCACGCCTGCGCGGCAGTGGCACCTATAGAATCAGAACCCCCCAACCCCACCTGCGAGTCTCGATGCACCATGACACCGCCCTGATCAACATGCTTGCCATCGGCCTGGGCCTGGCCTTCGTGCTCGGCGCCCTGGCCAATAAACTGCGGCTGTCGCCGCTGGTGGGCTATTTGATTGCCGGTGTCGTCGTCGGCCCGTTCACTCCAGGCTTCGTCGCCGACCAGGCGCTGGCCAACCAGCTGGCCGAAATCGGCGTGATGCTGCTGATGTTCGGTGTGGGCCTGCATTTCTCGCTCAAGGACCTGATGGCGGTCAAAGCCATCGCCATCCCCGGTGCCATCGGCCAGATCCTGGTGGCCACGGTGCTCGGCTGGGGCGTGGCCACGCTGATGGGCTGGCCCACGCTGCACGGCGTGATCTTCGGCTTCTCGCTGGCCACCGCCTCCACCGTTGTGCTGCTGCGGGCGATGGAGGAACGGCGCCTGCTGGAAACCACCCGCGGCAAGATCGCGGTGGGCTGGCTGATCGTCGAAGACCTGGCCTGTGTGCTGGCACTGGTGATGATGCCGGTGATCGCCGACGTGTTCGGCCCCGATGCCGGCGGCAAGAACCCCACCGTGGGCGGCCTGCTGGCCTCCATCGGCTGGACCTTCGTGCAGCTGGGCCTGTTCGTCGCGGTGATGCTGGTGGTGGGCCGCCGGGTCATCCCGTGGGTGCTCGAGCGCGTGGCCGGCACCGGTTCGCGCGAACTGTTCACTCTGGCCGTGCTGGCCATCGCGCTGGGCGTGGCGTTCGGCGCGGCCGCGCTGTTCGGCGTGTCCTTCGCCTTGGGCGCGTTCTTCGCCGGCATGATGCTCAACGAGTCCGAACTCAGCCACAAGGCAGCGCACGATTCGCTGCCGCTGCGCGATGCGTTCGCGGTGCTGTTCTTCGTCTCGGTGGGCATGCTGTTCAACCCGATGATCCTGGTCGAGCACCCGTGGCAGGTGGTGGCGACGGTGCTGATCATCATGTTCGGCAAGTCCGCCGCCGCGTTCCTGATCGTGCGGGCCTTCGGCCACTCCAAGGCCACCGCGCTGACCATTTCCGCCTCGCTGGCGCAGATCGGCGAGTTCGCTTTCATCATCGCCGGCCTCGGCGTGGCGCTGCATATCCTGCCGCCGGTGGGGCAGTCGCTGGTGCTGGCCGGCGCGCTGGTATCGATCATGCTCAACCCGCTGGTGTTCGGCCTGCTCGACCGCTGGCAGGCGCGTCACAAGGAAGTCGCACCCGTGCCGGAAACGCCGGATATCCCGCCCGGCCCGTCGCTGGACCTGCATGACCACGCCATCGTCGTGGGCTACGGCCGCGTCGGCAGCGAACTGGCCATGGTGCTGCGCGAGCGTGGCGTGCCGGTGCTGGTCATCGACGACAACCGCGAGCATGTGGAACGCGCGCACGCCGCCGGCATCCCCGGCATCCGTGGCAGCGCGGCCTCGGACAAAGTGCTGGCCGAAGCCCACCCGGAGCGCGCCAAGATCGCCGTGCTGGCCATTCCGCAGCCGCTGGAATCCGGCGAGGTGCTGGCCAAGCTGCGCGCCATCAACCCCGGCCTGACCCTGCTGGCGCGTGCGCACAGCGATGCCGAGGTCAAGCACCTGCTCGAACACGGTGCCGATGGCACGGTGATGGCCGAGCGCGAGCTGGCCTATTCGCTGGCGGAAATGATCATGTCCACCCCGCCCTACCGTGGCCTGCGCGCCACCACCGTTCAGCCGGCCAGCGGCACGTAGACATCCGCACGCAGGATGGCCTCGGGGGTTTCCTCGGGGTCGTCCAGGAAGTGGTAGTGCAGCGGCACGTCACGCAGTGCATGGCCGCTGTCGGGCAGCCACTCGGCCAACAGGCGGTCGGTGGCGTCCTCCAGCAGCGCATAGCTGCCTACCTGCCGCAGCCGCGCCCATTGCCCGCCGCCCAGCTGCAGGCGCTTCATCGGTGAGGGAACGTCCGGCAGCGGCGTGTCGAACGCCAGCGCGCAGTCGAAGCGCAGCTCCTCGGCGGGCAGCTCACGGTGATCATCACGCGGCACCCCCATCAACGCCCGCAGGTGCTCGACCAGACCCTGCTCACTGGCCCAGCCGAACAGGGTGTTGAACGGCACGTCCAGATCGTCGAACGCGCCCTGCGCGCGCAGCGCCAGCACTTCAAACGGCTCCAGCGTGACCACTTCAACGCTCAGGGGCGCCTGCGCGCGGCTGTCCGTTGGCGTGGGCCGCGAGAGACGTTGCAGGTGCGTCGCGCGCAGGCCTGCATCGGCACGCAGCTGGCTGGGGCTGGCGTCGAGCACGTCACGCAGCACCCGCGCCAGCGCCTGCGGCGTGTCGTAACCCGCCAGCAGCGCGATCTCGGTAACGCTGGCCTCGCTCTCGCCCAGACGCTGCAGGGCCTTGGCAAGGCGCAGGCGCTGCACGGTACGGCCAACGGTTTCGCCGGTCATGGCGCGGTAGACGCGATGGAAGTGGAACGGCGAGTAGTTGGCCACCGCCGCCAGCGCTTCCAGATCAGGCAAGGGGCCACCGGCATCCACTGCCTGCTGCAGGCAGGCGAGTACCCGTTCGAGGCGAGGGAGGTGCGCGCTGCGAGCCTTCATGGTGGTGCTCCTGGGTGGTTGATCCCATTGAAGCATTGGCTTCCGACAGCCGCGTTTCCGATCTTGCGCGGGTGGGTTTTGCCCTCACCCCAACCCCTCTCCCACGCATGGGAGAGGGGCTCAAAGCGCGGTTGTTCCCTGCTTCAGGCCTTCACCAACGCCTGTTCCAGATCCGCCAGCAGGTCGTCGATGTGCTCGATGCCGATGGACAGGCGGACCGTATCCAGCGTCACACCCGCCTTCGCCAGTTCCGCTTCGTCCAGCTGGCGATGGGTGGTGGATGCCGGGTGCGTGGCCAGTGACTTGGCATCGCCCAGGTTCACCAGACGTGTGAACAGCTGCAGCGCATCAAGGAAGCGCGCACCCGCCTCGCGCCCGCCCGGCAGGCCGAAGGTGAGCACGCCCGAACCCTGCCCGCGCAGATACTTCTGTACCAGCGCGTGCTCCGGGTGATCCGGCAACGCGGCGTAGTTCACCCAGGCCACCTTGGGGTGCTTCTGCAGGTAGGTCGCCACGGCCAGCGCATTGCTGTTGATGCGGTCCATGCGCAGCGCCAGGGTCTCGATGCCCTGCAGGATCTGGAAGGCGTTGAACGGTGAGATCGCCGCGCCCATGTTGCGCAGCGGCACCACCCGCGCGCGGCCGATGTAGGCCGCCGGGCCAAGCGCTTCGGTGTAGACCACGCCGTGGTAGCTCACGTCCGGCGTGTTGAGGCGCGGGAAGCGCTGCTTGTGCTCGGCCCACGGAAAGCGGCCCGAATCGACGATGGCACCGCCCAGGCTGGTGCCGTGGCCACCGAGATACTTGGTCAGTGAATGCACCACGATGTCCGCACCGAAGTCGAAGGAACGCTGCAGGTAAGGCGTGGCCACGGTGTTGTCCACGATCACCGGCACGCCATGCGCATGGGCGATGGTGGCGATGGCCTCGATGTCGGTGATGTTGCCGCGCGGGTTGCCGATGGATTCGACGAACACCGCCTTGGTGCGCTCGTCGATCAACGCAGCAAAGGCCTGCGGATCGGCGTAGTCGGCGAAACGGGTCTGGATGCCGAACTGCGGCAGCGTGTGCGCGAACAGGTTGTAGGTGCCGCCGTACAGCGCGCTGGAGGCCAGGATGTTGTCGCCCGCCTCGGCGATGGTCTGGATGGCATAGCTGATGGCCGCCTGCCCGGAGGCGAGCGCCAGTGCACCCACGCCCCCTTCCAGCGCCGCGATGCGCTTTTCCAGCACATCGGTGGTCGGGTTCATGATGCGGGTGTAGATGTTGCCCTGCACCTTCAGGTCGAACAGGTCGGCACCGTGCTGGGTGTCGTCGAAGGCGTAGGCCACCGTCTGGTAGATCGGCACCGCCACCGCGCGGGTGGTGGGGTCGGGGCTGTAGCCGCCGTGCACGGCGATGGTTTCAGGCTTCCAGTTGGGCGCGCTCATCGTGGGCTCTGTCGCTCGGTGGGGACCGGCCACGATAGCCCACAACCGTTGCCGGAAAACCAACGGTTGCAACGGTTACATCTGCACGGCCGCGCCGTCGCCATGCAGCGTGGCATGGCGACGAAGCGTGTTGCCCTCAGCGGCGCGGTGCGGCGGCCGGCCTCGGGCACGGATGCTTGGCATCGCGCTCGTTGCAGACCTTCACATCACGCAGGTATTCCACCCACTGCACCACCTGCGCGTCGGCGGGATTGAAGCGGAAGGCCTTCTGCACCACGTAGAAATGCTCCTGCCCCTTGATGCCCTTGAACCAGGTGTACTCAGGCTTGCCGCTCTGCGGATTCCTGGGACAGGTGAGCTGCAGCACGGCGAACGGGTAGCCGTTCTCCTCGCCCTCGACGATCCAGTGATTGTTCGCCCCCGGGCAGGCATTCATCCAGCCCTGCTCGATGAAGGTCAGGTACTGCCGCGGCGTCATCTGCGGTGCGGGCGGAGAGGCGTGGACCGTCAGCATCTCGGTCCAGTTCTGCACGGTCTGGCCTGCGGGAACGTATTCCCACATCCGCCCACCATTGGGTTGGGTGTGCTCGAACCCCTGCACATACCCCTTTGCCTGTGGCCTGATCAGCTTCTCGGCGCCGGACTGCGCATACGCCGCCGGGGTGAGCATCGCAGCCGCCAACACACCCGCCATGATTCCATTGCGCATCATCGTGAACTCCCTTTCGTTGAGGTAAGCCTGCAGTGCAGCCCATCCACCGGGCACATCCTGCACGGCAAACCGACCATACCCTGCTCCTTCGCCCACGTGGTCAGCGTGGCGTGAAGTCATGGAATGGCCGAAGACCACTTACCCCCATCCGCCCCTTCGAGGCACCTTCCCCCGCGGGCGGGGGAAGGGTCAGGTCATCCAACTGCGCCCACTGGAGCGATCACGCCTTTGCAAACTGCAGCTGGCCGCCGCCGGCTTCCACCCGGATGGTGTCGCCGCTGGCGAACTCGCCGGCCAGAATCTTCTGCGCCAACGGATTTTCCAGCTGCGCCTGGATGGCGCGCTTCAACGGGCGGGCACCGTAGATCGGGTCGAAGCCCACGTTGCCCAGCAGGTCGAACGCCGAATCCTCCACCTGCAGGTGCAGGCCACGCTCGGCCAGACGCTTCTCCAGGCCACGCATCTGGATGCGCGCGATCTGCTTGATCTGCTGCTTGTCCAGCGGGTGGAACACCACGATGTCGTCCAGCCGGTTGATGAACTCCGGACGGAAGTGCGCCTGCACCACGCCCATCACCGCGGCCTTCATCTGCATATAGGCCTCCGGGCTGTCGTCGCCGCTCATGTCCTGGATCTGGTGCGAGCCCAGGTTCGAGGTCATCACGATGACGGTGTTGCGGAAGTCCACGGTGCGGCCTTGGCCGTCGGTCAGGCGGCCATCGTCCAGCACCTGCAGCAGGATGTTGAACACGTCCGGGTGTGCCTTCTCCACTTCGTCCAGCAGGATCACGCTGTACGGGCGGCGGCGCACGGCCTCGGTGAGGTAGCCACCTTCCTCGTAGCCCACATACCCCGGGGGCGCACCTATCAGGCGCGCGACGCTGTGCTTCTCCATGAACTCACTCATGTCGATGCGCACCATCGCGTCGGGCGAGTCGAACAGGAAGTCGGCCAGCGCCTTGGTCAGCTCGGTCTTGCCCACGCCGGTCGGGCCCAGGAACAGGAACGAGCCGCTTGGACGGTTGGGATCGGACAGGCCGGCGCGCGAACGCCGCACCGCGTCAGACACCACGCGGATCGCTTCTTCCTGCCCAACCACGCGGTTGTGCAGCATGTCTTCCATGCGCAGCAGCTTGTCGCGCTCGCCTTCCAGCATCTTGCTCACGGGAATGCCGGTCCAGCGCGCGACGACCTCGGCGATTTCCTCCTCGGTCACCTTGTCCTGCACCAGCTTGAAATCCTTGTGCTCGACCTCGTTGGCGGCAGCCAACTGCTTCTCCAGCGCCGGCAGCTTGCCGTACTGCAGCTCGCTCATCAGCGCGAAGTCCTGGCGCCGCTGCGCGGCCTCCAGCTCCAGCTTCACCTGCTCGATCTGCTCCTTGATCCTGGTCGCGCCCTGCAGCGCGGCCTTCTCGGACTTCCAGATTTCATTGAGGTCGGAGAACTCGCGCTCCAGGCTGTCGATTTCCGATTCCAGATCCGCAAGACGCTTCTGCGAGGCGTCGTCCTTCTCCTTCTTCAGCATTTCACGCTGGATCTTGAGCTGGATCAGGCGCCGCTCCATGCGGTCGAGCTCTTCCGGCTTGGAGTCGATCTCCATGCGGATGCGGCTGGCGGCTTCGTCCATCAGGTCGATGGCCTTGTCCGGCAGCTGGCGGTCGCTGATGTAGCGGTTGGACAGCGTAGCGGCGGCGACAATCGCCGGATCGGTGATCTCCACGCCATGGTGCACCGCGTACTTCTCTTTGAGACCACGCAGAATGGCGATGGTGTCCTCGACGCTTGGCTCACCCACGAACACCTTCTGGAAACGGCGTTCCAGCGCGGCGTCCTTCTCGATGTACTGGCGGTATTCGTCCAGCGTTGTCGCACCGATGCAGTGCAGCTCGCCGCGTGCCAGCGCCGGCTTGAGCATGTTGCCCGCGTCCATCGCGCCATCGGCCTTGCCCGCACCCACCATGGTGTGCAGCTCGTCGATGAACAGGATGATCTGGCCTTCGTTCTTGGCCAGATCGTTGAGCACGCCCTTCAGGCGCTCCTCGAACTCTCCACGGAACTTGGCACCTGCGATCAACGCACCCATGTCCAGTGACAGCACGCGCTTGCCACGCAGGCCTTCGGGCACTTCGTCGTTGATGATGCGCTGTGCCAGCCCTTCGACGATGGCGGTCTTGCCCACGCCGGGTTCGCCGATCAGCACCGGGTTGTTCTTGGTACGGCGCTGCAGCACCTGGATGGTGCGGCGGATTTCCTCGTCGCGGCCAATCACCGGATCGAGCTTGCCGCTTTCGGCACGTGCGGTCAGGTCGATGGTGTACTTTTCCAGCGCCTGGCGCTGTTCTTCGGCGTTTTCGCTTTGCACGGTTTCTCCGCCGCGCAGCTTGTCGATGGCGGCTTTCACTTTGTTCTTGTCGGCACCGGCAGCGCGCAGGGCCATGCCGGCCGCGCCGCCATCGTCCACCGCCGCCAGCAGGAACCACTCGCTGGCGATGAACTGGTCGTTGTGCTGCTGGGCCAGCTTGTCGGTGTTGTTGAGCAGGCGCACCAGATCGTTGCCCATCGACAGGTTGCCGGCCTGGCCGGACACCTTGGGCAGCGCATCAAGCGCTTCGGTCAGCCGTTCGCGCAGCACTGGTACGTTGGCGCCGGCCTGCGACAGCAGCGGGCGGCTGCTGCCACCGGCCTGGTCGAGCAGCGCGCTGAGCACATGCACCGGTTCGATGATGTTGTTGTCACGGCCAACCGCCAGCGACTGGGCATCTGCCAAAGCCTTCTGGAAACTGGAGGTGAGCTTGTCCATCCGCATGGGTCTTCTTCCTCTGAGTTGGGGGCCAGCAGTGCTGGCGATACTGTTCCAGATGCGGTTGCCTTGGCGTGATTCAAGGCCGTGGCACGCATCAATTCAGCCGCAGGCAGCCATTGCCCGGCCAGTATCGCCAGCGCTCCGCCGCCGGCCCTTGATCCAACGCAAACCCGTGCGTATTTCCTCAGCCCCGGGTGATCTCCGCACGCAATGCGCGCAGCTGCTGCTTCACTGCGGCAGCCTGTGCGGCGTCCAGCCGCAGCAGTGCCTTCTGGCCCACCGACAGCTGCTGCAGCGCAGGGTCCACGAAGCGCTGCCTGCCACGTTCATCGGCCTGCACCGCCAGCGGGCGCTGGGGCTCGGGCGCAGTGAGCAGGTGGTCGATCACCGCCACCAGCCGGTCGTTGAAATGCCCCTGCGGATGACCGGCCTCACGGTAAGCCTGCTGGAACAACGGATAGGCGCGACGGTAGGCACTGCCCAGCACCGCCATGTCGGCCTGACGGAAAGCGGCCACATAGGGCGCGTAACGGGTGCTGTTGGCGGCAGCGATCTGGCTGCCGCCCTCGGCCGTCGGCTCCACCTGCAGGGCACCCGGCAACGGCCTGACCGCCATCGCCGTAGCCGGCAGGCTGGGCTGGGTGAGGTTGTCGATATGCACCACCACGCGCTGCACCAGATGCTCACGCAGCAGCAGACCCAAGGCGTCGGCGGGGAACAGCGCCCCCAGTGCCTGCCACACGGCTGCATCACTGTCGCCCAGCCCGGGCAGCGCCGGATCGGCGGCGTCTTCCGCTGCCAGCGGGTACTGCGGGCCGGCAGGTGTGCCGGGCGCTGCCGGCTCCGGCGGTGAGGAGGGGCCTACCTGTGGTGAGGGCTCCGGCAGTGCGTTCACCTGTGGCGCGGCCAGCTTCTGCAGGTCGTCCTTGAACAACCACCAGCCCGCACCACCCACCGCCACCACACCCACGATCACCCACGGCCAAACGGCCTTGCGCTTCTGCATCACCCGCACCTCACAAACACAGCATGTGAAGGTGTGACCGGGCAGGCGGCGCAGGGTTCCCCGCTAGTGCGCGGTGTCGCCAGCGCGCGACTTCTGCAGCGACAGCAGCCCCAGCAGCATCGCCAGAGCCACGTAGGCACCGGCGAACTGCCAGCTGATGATCTTCGGCAGGCCTTCCAGCATCCACGGCAGGTAGATGCCACCACGCGGATCCACCGAGTGGATCAGGCCGAACAGGGTCAGCCCCGCGGCCACCAGCATCAGCACCGCGCCACGCCGCAGCTGGCCTTCGATCATCGCCACCACCGTGGCGATCCACAGCATGGCGGTGATGATGAAGCCGTTGCCCAGAGTGAAGATCACCGCCAGTTCCGGCAGGCCATGGCCGTCGAGCTGGGTGGTCAGTTCAACCAGCCGCTCCGGTGACAGCCAGCCCGGCGCCTTGATCGCCAGCAGATAGGCCACCGACGGCAGGAAACCGAACACCATCGCCCCGGCATGCTGGCGCGGTGTGGCCTGGAAGGCCTGGGTGGTGATGTCGATGGCAACGTAGACGATGATCGGCGCCAGCACCGCCAGCGGCAGCCACTGCACCAGCCCGGAGATCACGCCGAGCATGCCACCGATGCCGATGAACAGCCCCGTCAGCAGCGTGTAGCCGCTGCGCGCGCCCATGTGCTTGTATGCGGGCTGGCCGATGTACGGCGTGGTCTGGGCCACACCGCCGCAGACACCGGCCACCAGCGTGGCCACGGCTTCGACCAGCAGGATGTCGCGGGTGCGGTAGTCATCGCCGGCTGCGCGGGCGCTCTCGGACACATTGATGCCGCCCACCACCATCAGCAGGCCGAACGGCAGCAGCAGCGGCAGGTAGTTCATGGCGGTGGGCAGGCCGTCGATGAATCCCAGCGTCGGCAGCGGCAGCACCACCTGGGGCGGCGTCCACTGCGGCAGTTTGAAGCCCGGCGCACCCAGCCCGGCCAGGCCCAATCCGTAGTACAGCGCCGTGCCGACCACGAAGGCCACCAGCACACCGGGCGCGCGGATCGGCAGCCGCCCCTTGGCGATCAGCACATACAGCAGCAGCCCCAGCGTGACGAAACCGGCCACCGGCGAACGCAGCGTTTCCAGCAGCGGCAGCAGGCCCATAAGCACCAGCGCGATGCCAGCGATGGAGCCCAGCAGCGCGGCGCGCGGCAATGCGCGGGTCACCGCTTCGCCCACGAACGAAAGCACGAACTTCAGCACGCCCATGATCACCAGCGCGGCCATGCCCAGCTGCCAGGTCGCGATGGCCGCGGCCTGCGGCTCCATGCCCTGCTGCTTGAAGCCAGCGAACGCCGGGCCCAGCACCAGCAGCGCCATGCCGATGCTGGTGGGTGCGTCCAGACCCAGCGGCATGGCGGTGACATCGGCACGGCCCGTGCGCGCGGCCAGCCGCCGCGCCATCAGCGTGTACATCAGGTTGCCCACCAGCACGCCGAACGCGGTGCCGGGGAACATGCGCCCGAACACCACCTCCGCCGGAAACTGGAAGATGCCCACCAGCGCCATCGCGATGAAACCGAGGATGGACAGGTTATCCACCACCAGGCCGAAGAAACCGTTGAGGTCGCCGGGTACGAACCAGCGTGCGCGTGATGAGGTGGAAGCAGTGGGAGAGGTCATGGTGTCGGGGCAGGCATCAGAAAAGAGTCAAAGCGGAAAATCAGTGCGCGGCAAACGTGTCATGGCGAATCGAACACCTGTATCCAACCTGATACCGGGCCGCGTGTGGGATTGCGATAACGCACCTGCAACCGTCCTTCGGCCACATCCATCAGCTCGACGTGGTCGCCCTTGACCAGATGGCGCGTGGTCGCCGGATCGTCCGCAGTGCGGTACAGCGGCAGGCGCGCCGGCACCACCACGGCACCGGCACCCTTTATGGGCACATCCTCCGGCGGCGGATCCATCGCGTTCCACAGGGTCTGCTCCACCCGTTGTCCGGCAGCGTTCCAGGTACTCCAGACCACCAGCAGATCGGCTTCGTCCGGCGCATCCAGCCGCAGAAACGGCGCCAGTTGTGCGGCATCGATACCGGCCATGCGCATCGAACGGTAGAGGTAAAGCCGGGCACCGTCGTAACGGTAGATATCGCTGTACCACATCGGCCCGCTGCGGCAGCTGCTGGTCAGAGTGCGCGTTGCCGACTGCGGGCTGAGCGACCAGAAGCCACCACAGGTAGCCTCGCGTGTCTCAGGCCAGACCAGCTCCTGGAAGGAGCCTGTCGCAGGCACATACAGGTACAGACGGTTGGCATCATTGACCTGGCCGAGCGGCGTGCTGGCGATCAGATCCTGATAGCCGTCGAAATTGTAGTCACCGTGCGTCCAGTCCGCGCGATGCTCTTCCTGTTCCTGCGGCGCCAACCGCTGGGTCGATGATGCGCGGTTGGTGGTCACCTCGATGTCACCCCCTTCCAGCCGCCGCGCATGCGCGGTGATGCCCGGTGCCACCTCGAACTGCAGCAGATCATCCGCGTCGCCGGCCAGCGCCGGAGGCAGCGGCAGCAGCAGCGCCAGTACCCAGCAAAGGCGCGACGCACGGGGGCTGTTCAATGACATGGGGACACTCTGCCGGCAGGGTCGCTCGATCCTCGTTGGTTCAGAACGAAACGTCCACCGCCTGCTTGGCCCACAGCACCGACTGGTGCCGGGTGGCCTGCTTCCATGCGAGGCGGATGGCCTCGATGTCGTTGCGGCGCTGCGGGGTGTCCTCGTGCAGGATCACCAGCACCTTGGTGCCCAGGCGGTTCGGCTCCGCTGCGCCACGGAACAGCCACTGGCCGTAGGCGTCGAACACGGTCAGGCCATCGGGAAAGCGCGGCGTCACTTCCTTGTCCAGGAAAGCACGCCACTGCGCCTCGCTGACCACGTCGGTCTGCTCGCGCCTGGATACCCCGCTCTCCTCGCCCACACCGAAGTACAGCTCGCTGCGTGCCCAGCCCGCTGCTTCGGCGGGACGCTGCGCATCCCCCTGCAGCGCAGCGGTGGGTTGCTTGCCGGTAGTGGCGGGCGGCGCGGCGAACGCGCTGCCGGCAACGCACAGCAGCAGCGGCAGAACGGCGGAATACAGCTTCATGGGGAACCTCCGGCAAAGAGCGACACGGTGGCATCCAAGGCACCGCAAGGGATATCGCAGCCGGGCATCTGCTTATAACCAACAGGGCTTGCACCGGACCGCGCGTTAACGCCAAGATAATATATCGCTTCATCCCGATGGATGTAAGCACCTCGCACGACCCCTCCCCCACGTTCCACCCGGAGTTCTCATGTCACGCCTCACCTCGGCCCCGCTCGGCCTGGCCATCGCCCTGGCGCTGTCTTCCCCCGCTTTCGCCCAGGACGGCACCCACCAGGCCACCACGCTGGACACTGTGATCGTCACCGGCACCCGCGCCGTGGACCGCACGGTGCTCGAATCCACCGCGCCGGTGGACGTGCTCAGCGCCGAGGACATCCGCAAGGCGGGCGTAGTCAATGGCGAGCTGGGCAGCGCGCTGCAGGCGCTGCTGCCGTCGTTCAACTTCCCGCGCCAGTCCAACTCCGGTGGCGCCGACCATGTGCGCGCCGCGCAGCTGCGTGGCCTCTCGCCGGATCAGGTGCTGGTGCTGGTCAACGGCAAGCGCCGCCACAACAGCGCGCTGGTCAACACCGACAGCAAAATCGGCAAGGGCACCACGCCGGTGGATTTCAACGCCATCCCGGTCAGCGCCATCAAGCGCATCGAAGTGCTGCGCGACGGCGCGGGCGCGCTGTACGGCTCCGACGCGGTGGCCGGCGTGATCAACGTGATTCTGGATGACGCGCCGGAAGGCGGTGCCATCGAAGCCAGTTTCGGCGCGCACCACACCGACCTCAAGCCCATCGGCCGCACGCTCACCGACGGCCAGAGCAGCTACGTCAGCGCCAAAGTGGGCACCGCACTGACCGACGATGGCGGCTTCCTGCGCGTGGGCCTGGAACTGAAGAACCGCGAGGCCACCAACCGCGCCGGCTTCGACCAGATTCCGCCGTGGGAAGCGCAGACGCCGGACAACCTGGCGCTGGCCGGCAGGCGCAATTATTCGCTGGGCGATGGTGCCAGCAAGGACCTCAACGCCTGGTTCAACACTGAAATCCCGTTCGGCGCCACCTCCAGGGCCTATGCCTTCGGCACCTACAACCAGCGTGACACCGAGGGTGCCAATTACTTCCGTTACCCGGATGGCGAGGCCAACTGGAAGCAGCTGTATCCCAACGGCTACCGCCCGATCTCCGAAGGCGAGAACCTCGACGCGCAGCTGGTTGCCGGCGCACGCGGCCAGTGGTGTGAATGGAACTACGATGCCAGCCTCGATCACGGCCGCAACGAGTTCACCTACCGCCTGCGCAACTCGCTCAACGCCTCGCTGGGCCCGGCCAGCCCTACCCGCTTCAAGACCGGTGACTTCAGTTTCGCGCAGACCACCGCCAATCTCGATGTGGGCCGCATCTTCGTGCGCGAGAACGACAGCCACAGCCTCGGCTTCGGTGTGGAAGGCCGCCACGAGCGCTACGAAACCGGCGCAGGTGACCCGGCCAGCTACGCGGCCGGCCCCTATACCGACCGCCCGACCGGCTCGCAGGCCGGCGGTGGGCTGACCCCGCAGGACGAGGCGGACCTGTCGCGTGACGTGCTCAGCGCCTATGCCAGCCTGTCCTCCACCTTCGGTGAGAAGTTCTCCACCGACGTGGCCGCACGCTACGAGCACTACGAGGATTTCGGCGGCGAATTCACCGGCAAGCTCGGCGCACGCTACGAGTTCGTCCCGGCGTTCGCCCTGCGCGGCGCGGTGAGCAACAATTTCCGCGCGCCGTCGCTGAGCCAGATCGGCTATGAATCTACTTCCACCGGCTACACCGCAGGCGGCCAGCTGGTGCAGGGTCGCCTGCTCTCGGTGAACAACCCCATCGCGCGTGCGCTGGGCGCAACGGATCTGAAGCCCGAGAAGTCGCTGAACTACAGCATCGGCTTCACCAGCCAGATCGGCGGCCACTTCGACATGTCGCTGGATCTGTTCCAGATCGACATCGACGACCGCATCGCACTGTCTGAAAGCATCACCGGTGACGCGCTCACTGATTTCGTGCAGCAGCAGTTCGGCGTGGGCGGGCTGGAAAGCGCGCATTTCTTCGTCAACGCGGCCGATACCCGTACGCGCGGCGCGGAGTTCGTCGCCAACTGGCGGCAGTCGCTGGGCAACGGCGACCTGCTGCTGACCGGCACCTGGAGCTATGCCAAGACGGAGCTGAAGAACGTGCTGGCCACGCCCGCGCAGCTGCTGGCGCTGGACCCGGACTACGTGCTGTTCGGCGTTGAAGAGAGCAACACCCTCACCGACGCTGCGCCGCGTACCCGCGCGCAGCTGGCCGCCAGCTGGGCCAATGACCGCTGGTCGCTGAGCAGCCGCGTCAGCCGCCACGGCAGCGCCACGCGCGTGTTCGATTTCGGTGGCGGCTTCGTGCCCACCCAGACCTACAGCGCCGAATGGCAGCTGGATGCCGAAACCGAATTTCGCATCACGCCGAAGTGGAGCGTGGCCGTCGGCGGCCAGAACCTCACCGACAACTACCCGGACCTGTCGAACGAGGACATCCACTACTTTGGCAACCTGCCCTACGACGTGCTCTCGCCGATCGGCAGCAACGGCGCGTACTGGTACGGCCGGGTCCGCTATACATTCTGAGGCATTCTGCTGCCCACCCGGTCGGCCAATCCCTTCCCCCGCATGCGGGGGAAGGTGCCCTGGGAGGGCGGATGAGGGAGCATCGCCTGCGCCTTCAGCCTGCTCCGGCTCAACGCCATCGGCCCACTTAAGGCGCCGCCCTCCACACCTCCGTCATGCCGAATTAACACCGCATCGCTTCCCTTACGCATGCCGGCAGATCGACCCGGCCTGTCCATCCGTGTGGAGGCGTATATGTTCGAGTCGTTGATCCGCGAAGCGTCAAGCCGCTTTCATCTTGGCGACAACGCAGGACGCCTGGTGCGCCTGCTTGTCGATTCCATTTTCGACCCGGCCTATGGGGGCTTTGCCGGCCTGCGACGACGGTTCGACGAAGCCGGGCTCGATGGCCTGTTCTCATCGTGGATAGGCACCACGCCCGGTGACAACGTGCTGCAGCCGGACCAGTTCAGTGCCGGCTTCGGCCAGACCCAGGCCAGCTCCATCGCCAACACGCTCGGCATTCCCGCCGCCGCGGTGAACATGGCCGGCGCATGGTTGCTGCCGAAGATCATCGGTCTGCTGACCCCCGGCGGCACCATTCCCACCTCGCGCCCTGCCGACTACGAGCGCTGGTTCACCGCAGCACCCGCCGCCGTGGCTCCCGCCGCTGCGGCACCCGCGCACATCAACCGCCCCGCACCGGCACCCGCACCCGCGGCGTCTTCCGGCGGCTGGTGGAAGTGGGTATTGCTGCTGCTGGCACTGCTCATCGCGTTCTTCCTGTTCCGCAGCTGCAAGAAGGAAGAAGCCGTCACGCCTCCGCCGCCCGCCACGCCGGTTGCCGCCACGCAGCCTGCCACGCCTGCGGAAAAGGCCAACGCGCGCTTCGGCTTCGAGAATGTCGATGGCAAGGTGATGGTCAACGGCCAGGTGCCGACCGACGCCGACAAGACCCGCCTGTGGGATGCGCTCAAGGCCAATTTCGGCGAAGGCAACCTGTCCGGTGACATCACCGTCGATCCGGCCACCCTGCCTGCCGAGTGGCTGGACAAGCTGATCGCCGCGCTGCCCGAGCTGAAAGCCAACGGCCTGAAGTTCGGCTTCGATGGCAACAAGCTCAGCATCGACACCAGTGGTCTTGCCGAGGCGGATCGCTTCACCGTCAGCGACAAGCTGCGCAGCCTGTTCGGTGGCTTCGAGATCAGCGGCCTGTGGGACCGTGCCGCCGCTGCACTGGCAGGACTGAAGGCCGGCTTCAGCAGCGGTGATCTGGTGAAGGCACTGAACCTGATGAACATCTATTTCGACACAGGTTCAGCCAGCATCACCCGCGACAGCATGGAAACGCTGACCAGCGCAGCCAATGCCATCAAGCAGGCCCCTGCCGGCACAGTGATCGAAGTGGGCGGACACACCGACAACACGGGCGATGCCGCTGCCAACATGACCCTGAGCCAGCAGCGCGCCGATGCCGTCGTCGCCAAGCTCGGCGAACTGGGCGTCGCGGCCGGCACGCTCACCGCCAAGGGCTACGGCCAGACCAAGCCGCGCGCCACCAACGACACCGACGAAGGCAAGGCACAGAACCGCCGCATCGAGTTCGCGGTGACCAAGTAAGCACTCTTGCCCCTCTCCCGCGTGCGGGAGAGGGGTTGGGGTGAGGGCAACGAAATCAGATGGAGTGAATGCGCTGCGGCTGGCATCCAGCAGTGGACTTCAACCCCCAAAAACACCAATAGCGCCCTCATCCGTCTCTTCGGAGCACCTTCCCCCCAAAGGCGGGCTGCAGATCCCGCTGCCGGGAGAACGGAGTGATCCACGCCTTCCTGGCCGCCTGGCAGTTCTGCTGCAATTCCACGCCAATCAGGCATCGGAGGGCGGCTTTGCGAGCGCCGCGACAAACCTTTGCACGCATGACCTTTCTGTAACACCCGATGCGGCATAGTGTCCGCATGCTCGAACAACTACAGCGTCCGCCACCTCCGGCGCTGGCGGATGACGATGCGCTTTTCCTCGATGTCGATGGCACCCTGGTCGCCTTTGCCGACCATCCCGACAAGGTGGTGCCTGCCGACGATCTGCCGCACCTGTTGCAGAACGCCGCCCAACGCCTGGGAGGCGCCCTGGCACTGGTCAGTGGCCGGCCGGTGGATCAGCTTGATCGTCTGACGCACCCGCTGCGCCTGCCTGCCGCCGGCCTGCACGGCGCACAGCTGCGCCCCGTCGCGGATCAGGACATCCCCGCCGCCGACACCGCCGCATGGCTGCATGGCCTGCACCAGCGCGCGGAAAAGCTCGCCCACCAGCATCCCGGCGTATTCGTCGAACACAAAGGCAGCGCGCTCGCCCTGCACTGGCGTCTGGCACCACAGGCCGCTGATGCGGTGCAGGCCTTCGCCCGGGAACAGCTGACTCAATTGCCGGGTATGCGCCTGCAGCCGGGCAACAACGTCATCGAATTCGTGACTGCGTTGCATGACAAAGGCAGCGCCGTACGCACACTGATGCAGGCACCGCCGTTTCTTTGTCGCCGCCCGGTCTTCGTGGGCGATGACCTCACCGATGAAGCCGGCTTCACCGCTGCAGCGCAGCTGGGAGGCTACGGCGTGCTGGTAGGCAGCCGCGCCGGCAGCAGCGCGCGCCACGCACTGGCTGACATCAATGCCGTGCATCGTTGGCTGCGCGGCACACCGCCGTAAATCCTGCGGCACCCGTGGCGCTCCAGCGCCATCCAACACAGGAGAACGCAATGCAACGGGCCGACCTCGACCTGGCCGTCATCGGCAATGGCAGCTTCGGCGCACTGATCGACAAACGCGCACGCATCGTCTGGAGTTGCCTGCCGGCATTCGACGGCGACCCCAGCTTCTGCGCACTGCTCTCGCCCACCGATCACGATGGCGGTGACTTCAGCATCGAGCTGGAGGACTTCAGCCACAGCGAGCAGCAGTATTTCACCAACACGGCGATCCTGCGGACGGTGCTGCACGACGCGCACGGTGGCGCGGTGGAGGTGATCGATTTCGCCCCGCGCTGGAAGCGCAACGGCCGCCTGTACCGGCCACCGAGCGTGATCCGCCGCATCCGCCCACTGTCCGGCACGCCACGCATCCGCGTGCTGGCGCGGCCATTGGCCGACTGGGGCGCGCGCCTGCCCGAGACCACCTGGGGCAGCAATCACCTGCGCTGGCTGCTGCCGGGCTTCACCCTGCGCCTGACCACCGATGTGCCGGTGCGCTTCATCCGCGATGCCCTGCCCTTCGCGCTGACCCAGCCGATGGATCTGGTGCTGGGCGTGGATGAAACCCTTACGCAGCCATTGAACAGCTACACGCAGGATGCGCAGCAGCGCACCGCCGAATACTGGCGCGAGTGGGTGCGCTACCTGTCCATTCCGCTGGAATGGCAGGACGCGGTGATCCGCAGCGCGATCACCTTGAAACTGTGCCAATACGAGGACAGCGGCGCCATCATCGCGGCGATGACCACCTCCATTCCGGAGGCGCCGGGCAGCTCGCGCAACTGGGATTACCGCTACTGCTGGCTGCGCGATGCCGCCTTCGTGGTGCGTGCACTCAACCGGCTGGGCGCGACCCGCTCGATGGAAGGCTTCCTGCACTACATCTTCAACCTCGCCACCAACGACGGCAGCCTGCAGCCGCTGTACGGCATCGCCATGGAAGACCGGCTGGACGAGCACGAAGTACCTTCGCTGGCCGGCTATCGCGGCATGGGCCCGGTGCGGCGCGGCAACCTGGCCTGGGTGCAGAAGCAGCACGACGTCTACGGTTCGGTGGTGCTCGCCTCCACCCAGCTGTTCTTCGACCAGCGCCTGGAGGCACCGGGCGATGCCGCCACCTTCGCGCGGCTGGAGCCCCTGGGCGAGCGTGCCTACACGCTGCATGACGTACCCGATGCCGGCCTGTGGGAGTTCCGTGGCCGCACTTCGGTGCATACCTATACCGCCGCCATGTGCTGGGCCGCCTGCGACCGCCTGGCCAAGATCGCGCAGCGCCTGAAGCTGAGCGAACGCGCCGCAGTGTGGCGGCAGCGTGCCGATGCCATCCACCAGCGCGTGCTCGAACGGGGCTGGAACGAGGAACTGGGCCATTTCACCGATGCCTGGGGCAGCCGTCACCTGGACGCCTCGCTGTTGTTGCTGGCCGACATCGGCTTCATCGATGCCATGGACCCACGCTACATCGCCACGGTGGAGGCCATCGGCCGCGACCTCAAACACGGCGATGCCCTGTTCCGCTACATCGCACCGGATGACTTCGGCGCACCGGAAACCAGCTTCACCATCTGCACGTTCTGGTACATCGACGCGCTGGCCGCCATCGGCCGCATGGACGAAGCACGCGCCCTGTTCGAGAGCGTGCTGGCGCGTCGCAACCATGTGGGCCTTCTGTCCGAGGACCTGGCCTTCAGCAATGGCGAGATGTGGGGCAACTTCCCGCAGACGTATTCGCATGTGGGGCTGATCACGGCGGCGATGCGGCTCTCGCGCAACTGGCAGGACGCCTCATGAGCCGGCTGGTGGTGGTGTCCAACCGCGTGGCAGTGCCGGGCGAATCGCGCGCCGGCGGCCTTGCGGTGGGCCTGCTGGCGGCGCTGCAGGAACGCGGTGGGCTGTGGTTCGGCTGGAGCGGGCGCAGCGTCAACGAGGAAAGCGGCCACCTCCACGAGCAGACCGACGGCAACATCCGCTACCTCACCATGGACCTCTCCAGGCAGGATTTGGAAACCTACTACAACGGTTTCGCCAACCGCGCGCTCTGGCCGCTGCTGCATTTCCGCCTGGATCTGGTGGACTACGACCGCGGCAAGCGCGAGGGCTACTGGAAGGTCAACCGGCTGTTCGCCGAAAAACTGGCACCGCTGCTGCGCGAGGACGACACGGTCTGGATTCACGACTACCACCTGATCCCGCTGGCCGCCCTGCTGCGCGAACGTGGCATCGGCTGCCGCATCGGCTTCTTCCTGCATGTGCCCATGCCGTCGGCCGATCTGGCGCAGGCGCTGCCCGACCACCGCGCCCTGTTCACCACGCTCTACGCCTATGACCTGATCGGCTTCCAGACCCGCCGCGACGTGGACCGTTTCCAGTCCTACGTGCGCCAGTTCGGTGGTGGCAATCTGCTGGAAAGCGAATGGATACTGGCCCCGGATGGCCGCCGCATCCGCACCGCGCCCTTCCCCATCGGCATCGACACCGAGCACATCGCCCAGCAGGCGCGTACCGCCACCAGCAGCAGCGCCGTGCGTGCGCTGCGCGCCAGTCTGGAACATCGCAAGCTGGCCATCGGCGTGGACCGGCTGGACTACTCCAAGGGGTTGCCCGAGCGCTTCCACGGCTTCGAGAACTACCTGCGCCGCTACCCGCAGGAGAAAGGCTCGATGACCTTCCTGCAGATCGCGCCGGTATCGCGCGGCACGGTCAACGAGTACCGCAAGCTGCGCAGCGAGCTGGAGCGGCTGGCGGGCCACATCAACGGCAGCCATGCCGAAGCCGACTGGACGCCACTGCGCTACGTCAACCAGAACTACGCCCACCGCACGCTCACCGGCTTCTACCGCGAGGCCGCAGTCGGGCTGGTGACGCCACTGCGTGATGGTATGAACCTGGTGGCGAAGGAATACGTGGCATCACAGGACCCGGAGAATCCCGGCATGCTGGTGCTGTCGCTGCTGGCAGGCGCCGCCAATGAACTGCCGCAGGCGCTGCTGGTGAACCCGCACGATCTGGACGGCGTGGCCGACGCCACCGCCACCGCCGCCAACATGCCGCGCGCCGAACGCATCGAGCGCTGGCAGGCGATGATGCAGCACCTGCGCGAATACGACATCAACCGCTGGCGTCGCGACTACCTGCACGCGCTGGAAGCCGATTACTGAGCCGAAGAGCGCTCATGCGGCAGCCACCATGAAAGCTGTGGGCGAGGAACCCCGCCACGCTCAATCGAGAAAGCGCCCCTGCTGCGCAGGCGCAGGCAGGTAGCAGGCATCGTGCCGACCAAACCAGCGGTAGCGGTTGCGTGCCAGCCAGCGATAACCGCGGTCGCGTGCCGCACGCGGCAACCAGCGTGCGATCGTGGCCAGTCGCCACAGCCCTCCCAGACCTGTCAGCATACGCAGGATCGCATCGCTGTCGGTGTAGGCATGCACCTGTTCCACCAGCAGGAACGACAGCGGATCGTGCGGGTCCAGCCCATGCGCGGCCAGCAGCGCTCGGCCATGCGTGCCTTGCATGGCAGCGAAGCGGTAGCGTCCCTGCCGGTCGAAACGCAGCAGGAAGCCCACCCAACGGCTGCAGAGCGCGCAGACACCGTCAAACACGATCACGGGCGCCGTCGCCGCGCTCATCCGTGCTCGCCTTCCGGCAGCAGCCAGCCTTCGTAACGGATCAACCTGCCGATCAGCGGCATCGACACATCCACCAGAAATTCATAGCGCCCCGCCTGCTCGCGCTCACGGCAGTGCACCTGCGCGAACCAGCGCGCCGGCAATGGCAGCAGGCCGAATGCCCAGACCCGCTCGGCGCGCCACAGGATCTGCCCTGCCTCGGCACGCAGGCCGAAGCGGAAACGCACGGCACCCAGCTGCTCATGCAGGCGTCCATCCCGCTGCCACAGCCGCGAGGCCATGCGCGCCATGCCGAAGCGCCGGTTCCAGCGTTCGCCCGCAGCATCCGTCACGAATTCCACGGTCACCGGCACGGTCGAGGTCGGGGGCAGCCGCGCCAGCCAGGCGCAGGGCGCCACCAGCCAATGCGTACCACGCAGCACCTCGCCCTGCCCGCTCCAGCGCTGGGTGCCCTGTACCGAATGCAGCGCGCGCAGCAACGGCGGCAGCTGTTCAAACGCGGGCGCGCCCAGCACCTGCGCGAACAGCGGCGCGGTCACGGCTGCATCCACACCAGCGTGGCGATGCGGCCACTGCGGCGGTCGCGGCGGTGCGAGAACCAGCGCGCGGGATCGGCAATGGTGCACTGGTCGCCACCATGGATATCCGCAGCCTGCATGCCTGCGGCCAGCAGCCGCTGGCATACAGGTCCACGCGCCAGTGCCCCGGCAGGGTGGCGGTGAACGCCGCTTCGGCATCGGCCGAATGCGCGAGGAAGGCGTCATGCACGTCCGTGCCGATTTCGTACTGCGCCGGCCCAGCGGCGGGCCCCAGCCACGCGATCACCTCGCTGGCAGGCGTGTGCATCGCCGCGAGGGTGTTCTCCAGCATGCCATCGGCCAGACCGCGCCAACCGGCATGCGCGGCGCCCACTTCGATGCCGTCGCGCGCGGCGAACAGCACCGGCAGGCAGTCAGCGGAGTGGGCGCCGCGCAT
>DALZZG010000015.1:0-36820 GCA_031987665.1 Stenotrophomonas sp.
GGACTGGAAGCAGGTACTGGCGCTGGAAGCGCAGGCCATCGCCGATGAAGACCTGGCGGCCAATCGCCACATGGGCGCGCTGGGGGCTGCGCTGATCGCGGCGGGCAGTGGCGTGATGACCCACTGCAACACCGGCTCGCTGGCCACTGCGGGTTTCGGCACGGCGCTGGGTGTGATCCGCGCCGGCGTGGCGCAGGCGCGCATCGCCAATGTGTTCGCCGGTGAGACCCGGCCGTGGCTGCAGGGCGCCCGCCTGACCGTCTGGGAGCTGCAGCAGGATGGCATCGACGCCACCCTGGTCGCCGACTCGGCCGCCTCGCACCTGATGAAGACCGGTGCGGTGCAGTGGGTGGTGGTCGGTGCTGACCGCATCTGCGCCAATGGCGACACCGCCAACAAGATCGGCACCTACCAGCTGGCCATCGCCGCCCGCCACCACGGCGTGAAGTTCATGGTGGTGGCGCCATCCTCCACGGTGGACATGGGCACGGCGCATGGCGACGAGATCGAGATCGAGCAGCGTGATCCGGGCGAACTGTTCGGCGTCGGTGGCGTACGCACCGTGGCCGAAGGCATTGCCGCCTGGAACCCGGTGTTCGACGTGACCCCGGGCGAGCTGATCGATGCCATCGTGACTGAGCGTGGTGTGATCCTGAAGCCGGATGCCGCGGCGATGAAGGCCGCCTTCGGTTGAGGCCGTGGTGCCGAGGTGTGCTCGGCAGGGGCGCTTTCACGGTAGGGCCCAGCGCAGCATGGCTGCGCTCTACACTCAAAGGGACGTAGTGCCGAGCCATGCTCGGCAGGAGCTTTCCCACCCATGCCAACCACCGCCCGTCCGCCACCCGCAACAGGGCAGGCCACGATCAGGCTAAGTTCCTGATTTGTTCCGGTAAAAACCCCGTAACTGGCAGCGAAAAAGACGCTTTTGTGATAAGCTCCGCAGGTTGATTCGAGACTTCGGCTGGGCCGCCGTCAACAGCGCCCCGCCGGACTGGATCGCCACCAGACAACGGAACCCGAATGGCAGAATCCGCCAAGGAAATCATCCAGGTAAAACTGGAAGACGAGATGCGCAAGAGCTACCTCGATTACGCGATGAGCGTGATCGTGGGGCGTGCACTCCCCGATGCACGCGACGGCCTGAAGCCGGTCCATCGCCGCGTCCTGTTTGCGATGAACGAGCTTGGCGCGCACAGCAACAAGCCGTACTACAAGTCGGCGCGTATCGTCGGTGACGTCATCGGTAAGTACCACCCGCACGGCGACGCGTCGGTCTACGACACGCTGGTGCGCATGGCGCAGCCGTTCTCGCTGCGCTACATGATGGTGGACGGCCAAGGTAACTTCGGTTCGATCGACGGCGACTCGGCCGCGGCCATGCGTTACACCGAGGCGCGCATGTCGCGCCTGGCGCATGAGCTGATGGCCGACATCGAAAAGGAAACCGTCGATTTCCAGCCCAATTACGACGAGAAGGAACTGGAGCCGACGGTCATGCCGACCCGGTTCCCGAACCTGCTGGTCAACGGTTCGGCCGGTATCGCGGTGGGCATGGCCACCAACATCCCGCCGCACAACCTGAGTGAATCCATCAACGCCTGCCTCGCGCTGCTCGACGATCCGTCGATCGATGTCGATGGCTTGATGGAATACATCCCGGGCCCGGATTTCCCGACCGCCGGCATCATCAACGGCACCGCCGGCATCATCGCCGGCTACCGCACCGGCCGTGGCCGTGTGCGCATCCGTGCCAAGGCCGACATCGAAGTGGCCGACAACGGCCGCGAATCGATCATCGTCACCGAGATTCCCTACCAGGTGAACAAGGCGCGGTTGATCGAGAAGATCGCCGAGCTGGTCAAGGAAAAGAAGCTCGAAGGCATCAGCGAGCTGCGCGATGAGTCCGACAAGGACGGCATGCGCATCTACATCGAGGTCAAGCGCGGCGAATCGGCCGAGGTTGTGCTCAACAACCTGTACCAGCAGACCCAGATGGAGTCGGTGTTCGGCATCAACATGGTGGCGCTGGTCGATGGCCGGCCCAAGCTGATGAACCTCAAGCAGATGCTGGAGTCGTTCATCCGCCACCGCCGCGAGGTGGTCACCCGCCGCACCATCTTTGAACTGCGCAAGGCGCGTGCGCGTGCGCATGTGCTGGAAGGTCTGACCGTTGCGTTGGCCAACATCGACGAGATGATCGAGCTGATCAAGACGTCTGCCAACCCGGGCGAGGCCAAGGAGCGGATGCTGGCCAAGGTATGGGAGCCGGGTCTTGTCGGTTCGCTGCTGGCCGCGTCCGGTGCCGAGGCATCACGCCCGGAAGACCTGCCCAAGGGCGTGGGTCTGGTCGATGGCAGCTACCAGCTGTCCGACATCCAGGCCACACAGATCCTGGAAATGCGCCTGCACCGCCTGACCGGGCTGGAGCAGGACAGGCTGACCGAGGAATATCGTCAGTTGCTGGAAGTGATCGCCGGCCTGATCCACATCCTGGAAGACCCCGAGCGCCTGCGCCAGGTCATCCGCGAGGAACTGGTCGCGGTCAAGGCCGAGTACGGCGACGCGCGCCGCACCGAGATCCGCCACAGCGAGGAAGACCTCGACATCCTCGACCTCATCGCGCCGGAAGACGTGGTGGTCACGCTTTCGCGTGCCGGTTACGTCAAACGCCAGCCGGTGAGCGCGTACCGCGCCCAGCGTCGTGGCGGCCGTGGCCGCAGCGCGGCGGCGACGAAGGAAGAGGATTCGATCGAACAGCTGTGGCTGGTCAACACGCATGACACGCTGCTGACCTTCACCAGCTCGGGCAAGGTGTTCTGGCTGCCCGTGCACCAGCTGCCGGAAGCTGGCTCCAATGCCCGTGGCCGGCCGATCATCAACTGGATCGCGCTGGAGAACGGCGAGCGCGTGCAGGCCGTGTTGCCGGTGCGCGAGTACGATGAGAACCATTTCGTGTTCTTCGCCACCCGCAACGGCACGGTCAAGAAGACCCCGCTGAGCGAGTTCGCATTCCGTCTGGCACGCGGCAAGATCGCCATCAATCTGGATGAAGGTGACGCGCTGGTCGGCGTCGGTCTCACCGATGGCGAGCGCGACGTGCTGCTGTTCGCCTCCAACGGCAAGACCGTGCGCTTCGGTGAAGACCGGGTGCGTTCGATGGGCCGTACCGCAACCGGCGTGCGTGGCATCAAGCTCGCCAATGGCGAGGAGGTCGTCAGCCTGATCGTGGCCGAAAGCGCCGGTGGCGCCGAGGACGAGAACGAGGACGAAAATGGCGTCGAGACCGCCGCCGAGGACGTGGGCGCCGAAGGCGAGGGCATCGATGCCAGTGCCGACGACGCGGGCGTGCAGTACATCCTCACCGCCACCGAGAACGGGTATGGCAAGCGCACGCCGCTGGCCGACTACCCGCGCAAGGGCCGTGGTACGCAGGGTGTCATCGGCATCCAGACCACCGAGCGCAACGGCAAGCTGGTGAGCGCGGTGCTGCTGGGCACCGGCGACGAAGTGCTGCTGATCTCCGATGGCGGCACGTTGGTGCGTACGCGCGGTTCGGAAATCAGCCGCGTGGGCCGCAACACCCAGGGCGTCACCCTGATCCGTCTGTCCAAGGGCGAGAAGCTGCAGGCCATCGAGCGCCTGGATGCGTCGCTGGAGTCTGACGACGAGTTGGATGACGACGTGGCCGACACCAGCGGCGAAGCTGCCGCCGGCGAGCAGGCCGGGACGAGCACGCCGGAAGCCTGATCTTTGGGCTGACGTGGTAACCAACAGCGCCGGCGAAAGCCGGCGCTGTTGTATCCGGCATCCGTAGCGGAGACTCCTTCACCCGTGATCCCGTAGCCCGGGTAAGCGCCAGCGCACCCGGGGCTCTTCGTCGATGTCGGGCTGCATACGCCGACGGCCGTTGCTGCGGAGGCATCTTCAGACGCGGCCTGCAGTCATGAAATCGTTTGCGTCGCCTCACGGTGAAAAGCCCCGGGTGCGCTGGCGCTTACCCGGGCTACTGGGTGTTGGGTTTTCGCGCGGTATGCGAGTCGCGTGAATAGGTTGCGGTCAGGGCGTTTGCGAGGCACTGCGACTAATGTCGCAGCGACAATCCGGCTGGCTTGTCGGAACCTCTGGTGCTTGGTCGCCATAGGGGAGGAGAGCCCGCGATGTATCAGGATCTTGGCCGCAACCAGGCCAACTACACGCCGTTGTCGCCGATCAGCTTTCTGCGCAAGGCGGCAACCGTGCATCCGCAGCGGGTGGCGGTGGTGCATGGTGAGCGTCGGCTGGACTGGCAGCAGGTGCACGCACGCTGCCGCCGTCTGGCGTCGGCGCTGCAGGCCATGGGTGTGGGCGAGGGTGACACCGTGGCGGCGATGCTGCCCAACACCCCGGCGATGATCGAGCTGCACTTCGGCCCGGCCATGCTGGGGGCCGTGCTCAACACGCTCAATACCCGGTTGGACGCCGAGACCCTGGCCTTCATGCTCGACCACGGCGAAGCCAAAGTGCTGTTCACCGACCGCGAGTTCTCGCCGGTGATGCAGCGTGCGCTTGCGTTGTGCAGGCAGCCGCCGCGCGTGGTCGATGTGGATGATCTGGACATCGAACAGGGCGAGTTCCTGGGCGAGATCGAATACGAGGTGCTGCTGGAGACCGGTGATCCGGCATTCGAGTACGCGCTTCCCTCGGATGAATGGAACGCCATCGCGCTGAATTACACCTCCGGTACCACCGGCGACCCGAAGGGCGTGGTGTACCACCATCGCGGGGCCTATCTGAATGCCGTGGCCAACATCATCGACTGGAGCATGCCGCAGCATCCGGTGTACCTGTGGACGCTGCCGATGTTCCACTGCAACGGCTGGTGCTTCCCGTGGACGATGGCAGCGGTGGCCGGCACGCAGGTGTGCCTGCGCCGTTTCGACCGCAAGCGCGTGCTGGAGCTGATGCGCGAGCATCGCGTCAGCCATTACTGCGGCGCACCGGTGGTGCACGCGGCGCTGGCGGCGGCACCGGAGGAATCCAAGAAGGGCCTGGTGGGTGTGAAGGCGCAGGTGGCCGGTGCTGCGCCACCCGCTGCCGTGCTGGAGGAGATGGAGCGCATGGGCGTGCAGATCACCCACGTCTATGGCCTCACCGAGGTGTACGGGCCGGCGTCGATCTGCCAGCCGAAGGTGGAGTGGGAGCAGCTCTCCATCGATGAGCGCGCCGACCTCAACAGCCGTCAGGGCATCGCCTGCCTGCTGCAGGAAGACATGCAGGTGTGCGACCCGGTCACTCTGCAGCCGGTGCCGCACGACGGCATGACCGTGGGCGAGATCCTGTTCCGCGGCAACATCACCATGAAGGGCTACCTGAAGAATCCGCGCGCCACGGCGGAGGCCTTCCATGGAGGCTGGTTCCATACCGGTGATCTGGCGGTGGTCTACCCCGATGGCAACGTGAAGATCCGCGACCGCTCCAAGGACGTGATCATTTCCGGTGGCGAGAACATCTCTTCGCTGGAAGTGGAGGATGCGCTGTGTCGTCACCCCTCGGTGCTGGCGGCGGCCGTCGTTGCGCGGCCCGATGCCAAGTGGGGTGAAACGCCCTGCGCCTTCATCGAACTGAAGGAAGACCTCGATCTGTCACCCGACGACGCTCTGGCGCATTGCCGGCAGAACCTGGCCGGTTACAAGGTGCCCAAGCGCTTCGTGTTCGGCGCGCTCCCGCGTACCGCCACCGGCAAGGTGCAGAAGTTCAACCTGCGCGACCGCGCACGGGCGCTGCCGGAAACGGAGTGAAGAACGGCCCGCGCATGGCGGGCCGTGATGCTGAAGCAGTGCGCATGCCGCTCAGCGCGGCGTGCGCACCATGCGCTCCAGCAGGTGCTCGACAATGCCTTCCGGGTTGCGGGTACGGCCGACGTGGGTGCTTGAGGTCTGCACCACCGAGCTGCGCTTGGCGGTGAGGAAGTGGAAGCGCGCGCGTGGGGGCAGCAGGGCAATGGGGCCGGCATCGGGCCGGCCTTCACAGATGGCAACGATGGCATCCAGCCAAGGCATCAGGGCTTCCTGGTCCAGCTGCGGCGCGAATGCCTGCAGCCGCGCACTGTCGATCTCGATGGCTGCCCGCAGGTGCTGCGCACCCGGGCAGGACACGATGACGCCGACGTTGATGAACTCCTCGCGCTCCACCCGCGGCACCACGCGGATGACAGCGTAGTCATAGCTGTGCAGCGTGGGCACGGATGGCCTCCTGTACGAACGCATCGCGAAGCTGCAGGCGGCGCTTGAGGTAGTCCGCGTAAGCCTTGCGGTAGCTGTCCACATCGGCGAAGGCGGGCTCGCCCTGCAGCCAGCTGTCGGGAATGAGCGCGACGATGCCGTCGATCACGGCATCGGTCAGCAGCGGGGTAAGTGCGGCATCGGCAGCGGCGATGTCGCTGGCGAAGGGCAGCAGGACATGGTCGCGGATCAGCACGAACGGCTTGCCACAGGCCTCGCCGGCGTTCTCCCAGTCATGGTGGAAGTACAGCGCCGCACCATGGTCGATCAGGTACAGCCTGCGATGCCACACCATCAGGTTCGGGTTGCGCGCGGTGCGGTCCACGTTGCTGGTGAAGGCATCGAACCAGACGATGCGCGAGGCCAGCGCCGCATCCGGCTGCATCGCGGCGGGGTCGTAATTGATGGCGCCGGGCAGGTAGTCGCTGCCGAGGTTGGTGCCTTCGCTGGCGCGGATCAGGTCCTGGATCTCAGGGTCCGGCTCGGTACGCGCGAACTCGCGGTCCAGCTCGACCAGCACGATCTCGGGAATGGGCAGGCCCAGCACGCGGGCCAGCTCCCCGACCACCAGTTCGGCGATCAGCGCCTTCGGCCCTTGGCCGGCACCCCGGAACTTGATGACGTACATGCCGTCATCGTCAGCCTCTATCACCGCAGGAAGGGAGCCGCCCTCACGTAGCGGCGTGATGTAGCGGGTGGCGTGGACGGTCCTCATGCATGCCCAAGGCAGCGGAACAGGTCACAAGCCTAGCGCAAAGGGGGTCAATGTCGCAGGGGGCGACGCGACGTGTCGCGATCCACGTGCAGGATCGATCAATGACCATACGGTGCAAAGCGCATATGTGACTAATGGACCTGCATGCGCCGGGCGCGCTTGCCGTAAGGTGGCCGCCCCTCCAGTGCTTTCACGCGGCGAGGGCGGTGGGGCGTGATATCAGTGACAGAAGCGTGGCTGACGGCGTGAAGACCGCTGGCCGTTTCGTTCCAATGGATGGCAGTGGGTAGAACAGCGGTCATGTCGGAGCAGGTGCTTTCCAGCTATGCACGGATGTTTGGAACGTCGAGCGTCGCGTTGGCGGTGATCGATGGCGTGACGCTGGAAATCGTGTTCTCCAACAACGCCTTCCTGCGTTTCTTCAAGGACATGCAGGTCATCAGTGGCAGCACGATGCTGCACGAGTTCGCGCCCTTGAACGAGGCGTTGACCCGAAGCCTGGCCGGTCAGGAACTGGTGGTGCATGACTGGCCGCACGCCAATGCGCGGCTGGAGTTTTCCGCGGTGCATGACGGTGCGGAAGCGGATGCACGCCGTGGCCTGGTGCAATGCGTGGTGCTGCCGCTGCAGTCGCAGGATCTGACGCTGGACGCCGCCTCGCCGGCCCCCGCAGCTGCGCTGGTGGCGGATTCCTATCGCCGCATCCTCGACCACTTTCCGCACAACGTCTGGTTGTGCACGGTCAATGGTGAGCTGTTCTGGACCAACCGTACCTCCAATCTTTTCACCTATGGCTGCGACGAGTTCCATGACCCGGACAGCAGCGCGTACATCGCCAAGGTGCATCCCGACGACCTGACCGGTGCGGGCGTGGCCTTGTCGAAGGCGATGCAGACCGGGCGGATGGAAGCGCCATACCGTTACCGGCTGCGCGATCACACCGGTGAATACCTGTGGTTCCAGTTCACGATGGCGCCCGTGTACGGCGCGGATGGCGCGCCTGTCTACTGGGTAGGAAGCAGCGTCAACATCCAGCACATCCACGACGCCGAGCAGAAGGCACTGGCCGAGCTGAAAGCGCTGGAACGCCGCTGCGAGAGCAACGAAAGCCGCCTGCTCACCTCGGAACGGCTGATGGCGCAGCAGCACAAGATGGAGCTGGTGGCGCACCTGGCCGGTGGCGTCGCCCACGACCTCAACAACCTGCTGCATGTCATGGGCATCAACATCGAGTTGATGCAGCCCCTGGTGCAGGAGGAGGCGCTGCAGCGGCATGTGCGCATCCTGGAGGGTTGCATCAAGAAGGCGGGGCGGTTGTCCACGCAGCTGGCCGGCTTCAGTGGCCGCCTGCCGCAGAACGCGCTGACCCTGGACCCGGCGCAACTGTTGGAAGACATCCGTGAGCTGTTGGGCCGAGCGGTGGGTGCGGAGATCGAGCTGCGCATCGTCATCGAGGGCGTCCCGCATCCGGTGCTGGCGGACAAGTCCTATCTGGAGAATGCGCTGATCAACCTGGCCATCAATGCCCGTGATGCGATGGAGGGCCGCGGCGTCGTGACCCTGCGCGTGGCCAACCAGCTGGAAGCGGGCGCTGACGGGCAGCAGCGCGAGCATGTGGTTTTCAGTCTCCAGGACGAAGGCAGTGGCATGAGCGCGGACGTGCGCGAGCACATCTTCGATCCGTTCTTCACCACCAAGGCGTCGGACAAAGGCTCCGGTCTCGGGCTGCCCATGGTGCGCACCTTCGTCGAGAGTTCCGGTGGGCACATCACCATCGAATCGGTGGAAGGGCAGGGCACCTGCGTGTCGATTCACCTGCCGCGCAGCGAGCAGGCACTGGAGGCTGCCGTGGGTGCCGCGCCGTCGCCGCAGGCAAGTGACGCGGGCCGCATCCTGCTGGTGGAGGATGACCGTACCGTGCGCGAGGCCATGAACCACATCCTCACACGGCTGGGCTATGACACCATTCCGTCCTTCAGCTTCGACCATGCGGTGAAGTTGCTGGAAGGTGGCATGCGCCCGGATCTGATCATTTCCGACGTGCGCATGCCCGGCAAGAACAGCATCAACGACCTCATCCGCATGGTCGAGACCGTGGTGCCTGTGCCCTTGATCTTCGTCACCGGCTACAGCGCCGACGTGGTGGTGAAGGAAGGCCTGATCCAAGACAAGTACCCGGTGCTGTTCAAACCGTTCTCGGCGCAGCAGATATCGGCCAAGATCCGCGAGGTGCTGGGCGCTGGCGGCGCCAGCGTCGGCCAGGGCCCGCATGTGGCTGCGTGAGACGGCAGTCAATCCACGCGGCGTGTGGCAGTCTGTCCGGCGACCGGCATTGGTCGGAATGAACGGGAGACCATCGATGCGTGCAGGCCATGCGCTCCGTCCACGCCTGTTGCTGGCGGCAGGGGCAGCTCTGCTGCTGGCCGCATGCAGCACCGTCCCCGCGCCGCCACCGGGGCCGGCGCCGGATGTGGTACGCGCCGACATCGCGCGGCGCATTCCTGCCAGCACCAACGACCGGACGGGCTGGGCAGCAGATATCCAGGCGGCACTGGCCGCGCAGCGGATCGAGCCGAATCCGGAAAACATCTGCGCGGTGCTGGCGGTGATCGAGCAGGAATCCGGCTACCGTGCCGATCCCGCCGTGCCCAACCTGCCGCGTGTCGCCCGCCAGGAGATCGACCGCCGCGCCAGCGCCATGCATGTCCCCGGCCTGCTGGTGGATGCAGGGCTGAAGATCAAGGCGCCCGATGGCCGCAGCTACGGCGACAAGCTGGCCGGCGTGCGCAGCGAGCGTGACCTGAGCCGCCTGTACGAGGAAATCATCGAGCGCGTGCCGCTGGGGCAGCGCCTGTTCGCCGGCAGGAATCCCGTGCAGACCGGTGGCTCCATGCAGGTCAGCATTCCGTTTGCTGAAGCGCACGCCGCTGGCTACCCGTACCCGGTGCAGGGCGGCATCCGCGATGAAGTGTTCAGCCGCCGCGGCGGTGTCTATTTCGGCAGCATGCACCTGCTGGGCTACGCCACGCCGTACACGCGCAAGGTGCATCGTTTCGCCGACTACAACGCCGGCTGGTACGCCAGCCGCAATGCAGCTTTCCAGAACGCGGTGGCGACCGCTACCGGCACCACGCTGGCGCTGGATGGTGATGTGCTCGCGCCGGGTGCTCCGCTGGACAAACCGGGCCAGACCGAACGTGCCGTGCGCCAACTGGCAGGTGCGCTGGGCATGGACGAGCGCGGCATCCGCCGTGCATTGGAACAGGCTGACCAACTGGCTTTCAGCGACAGTCCGCTGCACGCGCGCGTGTTCGCGCTGGCCGAGGCCAAGGCCGGCAAGCCGCTGCCGCGTGCGGTCATTCCCGGCATCCGGCTGGACAGCCCCAAGATCACCCGCGAGCTGACCACCGAGTGGTTCGCCAACCGCGTGGACGGGCGCTACCGGCAGTGCCTGCAGCGCTAGTCAGGGCCTTGTCCGCATAGCCCGTCACCTGCGGGGAGAGGGGGCAGTGCGCCTCACGGCCCAGCTGCGGAAATTCAGACCTTCGCTGGATGCCGCGCCAGCGCCCGTGCGCCGGTGATGATCATGCGGATCATCTGCGCCATCTGCTCGATCAGCTCCGGGTCCTTTTCTTCCGGCAGGTCCATGGCGGTGCCGCCCATGGCGAAGATCAAACGGGTGATGGCCTTGGCGGCCAGCGCAGGCTCGTGCAGGGTGGCGCCGTCCTGTGCGGCCAGCCGCACCAGATCCACCTTCAGCTCGTCCTCGAAATAGAGCAGTTCGCGGTCCACCGCCTGCTTGAAGGCGTCCGAACCCGCGGTGCCTTCGCGCAGCAGCACATGCAGCAGGCGGTCATCGGCGCGCAGCTGCTCCATGAAGGTTTCCACCGACAGGCGGATCACGCCCCGGTTGCTGTCAGCCGCGCGCAGACGGGCTTGGCCGATGATGGTGCGCAGCGAACGGCCTGCCAGGTCGATCAGCGCCACCGTCAGCTCGTCCATGTCGCGGAATTGGCGGTAGAACGAATTGGGAGCGATCCCGGCCTCGCGGGCCACCTCGCGCAGGCTCAGCGTGGACACGCTGCGGTGCGGCCCGATCAGCGCCAACGCGGCGGCCAGCAGGTCGTCACGGGAGATGGACGCCTTGCGGACCGGGTGGGTGTCGTCGTGAACGGGCAGGGGCGGATCGTGGCGGGTCATCGCGGCAGGAATCTTCGGATTTCTGAATCATAGCCGGTGTTGCGAATATACAGTTGTATACACGCTTGTATGCTCGGTCGTATAGTTCCCCCCATGAGTGCCGTCTACCGCAATGCCGCGCCTCCGCCGATCCCGTGGGTCAGCGAGGGCTTCTTTGATTTCTGGTCCACCCGGGTCAACCCGCTGTGGACACTGCGCCGGCCGCTGGCGCGGCTGGTGGCCCGGCACCGGGCCAGCGCCGACGCGATGACACTGGAGCTGCAGCCGAACCGGCACTTCCGGGGCCTGCAGGCGGGCCAGCACGTCAATCTGGGCGTGGAAGTGGACGGGCGCCTGCTGACCCGCAGCTACAGCCCCACACCGCTGCCCGGCGGGCGGCTGGCGATCACCGTGAAGGCAATGGCAGGTGGCAAGGTGAGCTGTCATCTGGCCCGCGATGCTGTCATCCGTGAGGTTTTCCCGCTCGGGCAGGCCTTCGGTGAAATGACCCTGTCCGATCACGCGGACCAGCGGCTGCTGATGCTGGCGGCCGGCAGTGGCATCACCCCGATGCGGGCGCTGCTGCGTGCGCTGGATGCCCAGAGCATGCCCGCACCGGTGGACTTGCTGTACTGGGCACGCCGCCGCGAGGAACTGTGCTTCGTCGATGAACTGGAGGCCATGGCCGCGCGCCATCCGGGCTTCCGCCTGACGCTGCTGCTCACCCGCGAAGGCGAGACTGCAGCGCGCGTGGGCGACCATGATTTCAGTGCCCTGCCTTCGCTGGTCAGCGCGCGGGTGCTGGCCTGTGGCCCGGGCGGGTTTGTCGAAGCCGCACGCGCACGCCTTCAGGGACAGGTGGCCAGCTTCCAGAGCGAGGCCTTCAGCCTGCCGCAGCGGCCGGCGGTGGAGGAGGGCAGCGTGCAGGTGCAGCTGCTGCGCAGCGGCCGCACGCTGACCGTTCCGCGTGGCGTTGCCCTGCTGTCCGCACTGGAAGCACAAGGCGTGCAGCCGGCCAGCGGTTGCCGCATGGGCATCTGCAACACCTGCGTCTGCGACAAGGCCTCCGGCGTCACCCGTCACACGCTTACCGGCGACCTCGCCGATGAACCGTCCACCCCGCTGAAGCTGTGCGTCAACAGCGCCAGCACCGATCTCGCTCTGGAGCTGTAACCGATGTCTTCCGTGCACAACCGCGCCCTGTCCGCTGCCGAGCTGCAGGCCTTCGGCGATGAACTGGATGCTGTGCGCGCCCGCCACCAGGCGACGCTGGGTGCCGCTGACGCGCGCTACATCCGGCGCGTGGTGGCGGCGGTGCGCTGGACCGGGATGGCTGGCCGCACGCTTCTGTTCCTGGGTGCATTCGTGCACAGCGTGCTGGTGCCGGCGTGGATCGCGGGCGTGGTGCTGCTGGGCTTGTCCAAGATCCTGGAGAACATGGAGCTGGCGCACAACGTCATCCATGGCCAGTACGACTGGATGGGCGACCCCGCGCTGCAGGGCAAGACCTACGAATGGGATATCGCCGGCACGTCCGAGAACTGGCGCAAGACCCACAATTTCCGCCATCACACCTACACCAACGTGCGCGGGCTGGATGACGACATCGGCTACGGCCTGCTGCGCATCTTCCCCGAGCAGCGCTGGCACCCGTTCTTCCTGGCGCAGCCGGCGGTGGCGGTGGTGTTCGCGCTGCTGTTCGAGTGGGGTATCGCCATACAGGACCTGCGCGTGGGCCGCCTGCTCAGCGGCAAGGTCACGCTCAGGCAGCTGTGGAAGCAGGCCAGGCCGGTGCGCCGCAAGGCACTGAAGCAGGTGCTGAAGGACTATGTGCTGTTCCCGGCACTGGCTGGCCCGTTCTTCCTGCCGGTGCTGCTGGGTAATGTGGCCTCCAATGTGATCCGCAACGTGTGGACCTATGTGGTGATCTTCTGCGGTCACTTCACCGCCGATGCCGAAACCTTTCCCAAGGACTGCGTGCGCAACGAAAGCCGCGGCCATTGGTATCTGCGCCAGCTGCGTGGCTCGTCCAACATCACCGGCGGCAGGTGGATGGATGTGATGACCGGCAACCTCAGCCACCAGATCGAACACCACTTCTACCCGGACATCCCCGCCAACCGCTACGCCACCATGGCGGTGGATGTGCGCGAGATCTGCGCGCGATACGGCCAGCACTACAACACCGGCTCGCTGCCTAAGCAGTTCGGGCAGGTGATGTGGCGGATCGTGCGGCATGCGTTTCCGAGCAGGCCGCTGCCGGTTGCGGGGATGACCAAGGACTCAGGTGTTTCGGCCTCAGTCTCCCCGCATTGATCGGTGATACTCGTTGCGATTCAACTGATCGAATTGCTCTGCTCGGAGTTCGTATCGGGGCTGGTTGTAGATTGTGGCTCTTCCTCGACTTTGATCGGAGCATAGATGCAGGTGACAGCGCCCGATGTCATGGCGACGGCATAGCGCATGTCGCAGTTGATCGCAGCGAATATCACTGGAAGCTGATCATTGCCCCAGCGCTTGGGGAGAAATACAACCTTTTCCCCGGGCTTGCATGCTGCCGCAGTGGCGATGCGCTGCCAGGTGTCGACTTCGCAAAGGGTGGTCTGCCCGCTTGCGTCCTTGTCTTCAGCGATCGCGATGCTGGTTTCAGGCTGTGGATGATCGGGCGTCTGTCCGCAGGCTGCCATAAACAATGCAGCGCACGCGGGCACGATGAGTTTTGATCTGTGCATTAAATGGATGTAAGGCCGAAGAATTGGGGCGGCGGAAGATCGATTGGTCTCGAGTATCGGCAAGGCAGGGCTGCCGATGGCCAACGCATCCGAATCAAGGGTACTTTTCGACCAGCGTGACCTTGGATCCAGTCTTCTCCACGGAGCTGACAATGTTTTCGATCGTGCGTGGAATGAACTTGCTGCTATCACCAATTACTTTGCGGGCCAGCGTTGCGCCCAGAACTTCGGGGCTGAACCCGCCCGAGGCCTTGTTGAAACTTGTGTAGATGTCTATGTGATAGCCGCGCTGGTACTGCCAGAGGCAGACGCTGAAGGATGTCGCCTCGCCATACTCGGCCATGCCCGTGCTTTCAGCTGTTGCCATGACCAGCGCACCTTCGCAGGTTGGAATCCGCAGGTCCGCGCCGCTCCGGGCAGCAAGTGCGGCCATGTTCGAGCCGGCGAAAGGATTGACAACCTGGAAGCGAGGGGCGACTTCCGGGAGGGGCGACGATGGAATCCCTCGATTGATGTGAACTCGGCTTGTGCTCTTCTGCAGAGCACTCTGCAGAGCCTGCGCAATCTGGGTTGCCGTTGCGCCATCTCCCGGCGTGACCTGATAGATTGCGTAGCCAACCTCCCGCTCGGTGGTCTGCGTGATGCTGGCGCATCCCGTGGCGAAGAGGGTGAACACGGTGACAAGGGAAATGCTTTTTTTCATTCAAATTGCTCTTAAAGGGTGATCGGCTCTCTATCAGCCGACGTGGTGTCGCCGAATCGCAGCTTTCGTGATGACGTGCGGGTGCCGGAGGTCAGGTAATTGCTCAGATGACTGGTGGTATGCCAGTTGGAACTTGGTGGCACCGAAGCCGTGTCGGCATCGCGGTCGTGGATGCGGGCTGTCAGATCAGGTCACGACAAAGATTCAGGGTGGGGTATCAACCACTTGGGTCGGCGCGAGACAGGGTGTCCGGGCAAGGGAAGTTTCGGTGAGCGTGTAAAGCTCAGAGCTTGTATTGATTCTTTGCCGCGATCTGTCGGTAAAGTACGACGGCGATGTGGGAGTACTGCAGGTGGTCATGTCAGTGAAAAGTGACCAAGGCGACGAAAGCTGAAGTGCAGCTGGTTGAGCGATCTTCAGGCGCTGGCACATGCGTCAATCAAATCGGGGCGGCATCATCCTCGGTGCCACAGCACATTCCATCCAATCACTGCCCCCACGCACCACAGCACCGCCCACAGGGCTGACAGGCGTGCCGTACTGAGCAGCAGGAAGCCGATGGCTGCGATGGCAAGGTCCGCCGCTGAGCGAACGCCTGTGATCCATACAGGGTTGTAGAAGGCGGCGAGCAGCAGGCCCACGATGCCGGCGTTGATGCCTGCAACCACGCTGGTCGCACGCTGGTGTTTCACCAGCTGTGTCCAGGCGGGCAGCGCGGCAAGCAGCAGCAGAAAGCCGGGCAGGAAGATCGCTGCCACGGCAATCGCCGCGCCTGCGGCGGATGGGAGCGACAGCGGTACTTCCGCGCCCAGGAATGCAGCCAACGAGAACATGGGGCCGGGCATGGTCTGGGCTGCGCCGTAGCCGGCGAGGAAGGTATCGGGCGCCACCCATCCCGTATCCACCACTTGCTGCTGCAGCAACGGCAGCACGACGTGACCGCCACCGAAGACCAGCGCACCGGCACGGTAGAACGCACCGGCCATGCTGGCAGCGGTGGGCGTGGTGGTTGCGGGCAGTGCGATGGCAGCGACAAGGCCCAGCGCGAAGACCACAGCAAACAGCAATGCAGTCCGCCTGCCATAGGTGATCGGCAGGTCCGCTGCTGGCAGGACGCTGACGTGCCGACACAACAACGCGCCCAGTACGCCGGCAGCGGCAATCGCGACGAGCTGCAACCACGGCGCTCCCCACGCCAGCATGAGCACGGTCGCGGCTGCGGCGATCAGCATGCGGGGCAGGTCTGGCGTGAGCTTGCGCATCATGCCCAGCAGGGCGTGGGAAACGACGGCCACCGCGACCAGCTTCAGGCCATGCAGTGCCGCAGCACCGAGCTCGCTCCCAAGGTGAGGTGCGAGGCTCGCGAAGCCGAACATCAGCAGCGCCGAGGGCAGCGTGAATGCCAGGAACGCGGCCAATGCCCCTTTCCAGCCTGCGCGGAACAGGCCGATGGCGAAGCCCATCTGGCTGCTGGCCGGGCCGGGCAGGAACTGGCAGATCGCCAGCAGCTGCGCGAACTGTGTGTCGTTCAACCACGCGCGACGCTGGACGAAGGTCGTGTGGAAATAGCCGATATGCGCGATGGGGCCGCCGAACGAGGTCAGGCCAAGGGCAAGGAAGACGAGGAACACCTCCATCGCGCTGCCGCGGGTCTGTCCAGCGTGTCGGGCGTCGGAGGGCGGCATGTGTCCGGGTCGTCAGGTCAGCCAGAGCAGGAGTATGTCGCCACTGCATGTGGCTGGCCATTGCAGGGTCGGTTGCTTTCGATCAGCAGTGCGATTTACGCGGCTGCCGTCCAGCAGGGTCGGGCATGCCGGCTTCTAACGCCGACCCGCTTGCCCGGATTGAGTATCATCTCGCAGTTTGGTTCAGGGGTCAGGTTTGACATGGGAAAGGCGGTTTACAGGTTTTTCATCGCGGTGACGTTGCTTGTCTGTGCTGGTCAGGCCTTGGCGGCACCGACGTCACTTCGGCACGAACAGGCGCGCTGGGCAGGGCAAGGGAAGCCGGCAGACGACCGTTGGTTCCATGTCCACACCGCGGAAGACGGGATGCCGGTGTTCGTGGATCTCGACGGTGTCGTGGGGGCTGGGCCGGGCATCCATCTTGTCGTGACGCGCAGCGTTCCGATGGTTCCGGGCATACGGACGCAGGAGGTCATCATGCGTTTCCGCATCAACTGCCGCGCCGGGACAGTGTCGTTCGAGAAGACTCCGTCCCTGCTGGAGAGCATGCGCAACCCGCAGCCGGAGCTGCCGATATCAGCCGCTCAGTGGTATACGGGAGAGATTCCCGCGCGTGGCAAGGCAGCTTGGGATCTGCGGGCGTTCGTCTGCGGCTGATGTCATCCGCGGCTGCCTGATTTCAGACTGGCCCGAACAAGCCGGGGTGCCAGTCAGCCGGCAGCTTCCCGCACTCAACCGCGTCGTGCCGCCTCGATGGTGGCGATGTCGATGCGTGTCATCTGCATCATCGCCTCGAAGGCGCGCTTGGCGACGGCGGGGTCTGGATCGGTGATGGCGGCACTCAGCACGCGTGGGGTGATCTGCCATGACAGGCCCCATTTGTCCTTGCACCAGCCGCAGGCGCTTTCCTGGCCGCCGTTGTTGACGATGGCATCCCACAGGCGGTCGGTTTCAGCCTGGTCATCGGTGGCTACCTGGAACGAGAACGCCTCGCTGTGCTTGAACGCAGAACCGCCGTTCAAGCCCATGCAGGGAATGCCCATCACCGTGAAATCCACGGTCAGCACATCGCCCTGTTTGCCGGACGGAAAGTCACCCGGTGCACGATGCACCGCCAGCACCTTGCTGTCGGGGAAGGTGGCGGCATAGAACTCGGCGGCTTCCTGCGCGTCGCTGTCGTACCAGAGGCAGATGGTGTTCTTGCTGGGCATGGTGCCGCTCCTTCAGATGCAGGTGGTGCTGCCATCATCGCGCATCGGCAGCGGTGAAATGGAACGCACTTGAACCCGTCTGGCGTGGGTTCACGCCGGACGGGCTTGCCTTTATGGGGGAGGGGATGCACGGCCACTAAAGGCCTGTTGCGCTCAGTGCGGCTTATTCCTCTTCCTCATTCTCGTGACGCTGTTTCTTGCGTTGAGGTTCGGATTGCGGTTCCTGCTCAGGCGTTGGATTCGGGTTGCCTTGGACGTGAACACTGCGCATGTTGCTCATGGTGACGCCTGTGGCTTGCACGGCGGAATTGCCGTGGCGCTACCTTGCGTCTGATGCTGTTACCAGCGTGTGGCTGTTCTGTTGTGAAGGCATTTCCAGGGTGACTGGCAGTTATCTGCCAGTGATCTGCCAGCGCTCGATCGTGTTGCTGAAGACGAAGCGGGACACTCTGCCGGGCGGCGTAGTCGACCGACCCGAGCATGGCCATTTCAGGCAGTCCGCGCAGCACGTCGGTGCGGATCCGGGCATGAACAGCCCCGGCACTGATACTGACAGGCCTTACTTCATGTAACGGCTGCGACGCAGCCAGAAGTAGATGGGCAGGCCCGCCGCCAGTAGCGCCAGACCCCATAGCAGGGCCTCGGTGCCGATGCCAGCCACGGCATACAGGCTGAAGACCAGTGCGCCGGCGGCGGCCAGCCGCGTGGCAGTGCCAGTGCCTCGCCACAACCAAGCGGCTGCACCGGCCACATAGGGCAGCAGGGTGGCAGCGGTGGACAGCAGCACCGAGAACTTGAACAGGTCCACCAATGAGCGGTTGTAGTTGCTGATGACCAGCACGGTCGCCAGCACGCAGCTGACGATGATGCCGAAGGCCGGTGCGCCGTTGCGGGTCTGGTGGGCGAAGGCGCGCGGCAGCACGCCGTCGCGGGCGGCGGCCATGGGCAGCTGCGCGGAGAGCAGGGTCCAGCCGTTCAGCGCACCGACGCAGGAAATGGCCATCACCACCGCCAGCACGGTGCCGGCGGCAGGGCCCCACAGCGCGGCGGCGGCATCGGCCATCGGTGCGCCGGATTTGGCCAGCACATCGGCAGGCAGCAGGCCCAGCACGGTGGTGCAGGCCAGCACGGTGGCGACACCGGCGATGGCGGTGCCGGTCACGGTGGCGCGGGCCACGGTGCGTGGTGCGTCTTCCACCGATTCGGCCGGCACGGTGGCCGCTTCCAGGCCGATCATCGCCCACAGCGTCAGCGCCACTGTGGCCGCCGCCACGGTACTCAGGCTCTCGCCACTGGGGTTGAAGGGCACGTAGTGACGGGTATCCACGAACCACAGCGCGACCAGCCCGAACAGCAGCAGCGGCACCACCTTCAGCACGGTGGTCAGCAGCTGCAGGCGGCCTGCTTCGCGCAGACCCATCAGGTTGACGCCGGCACAGGCCCACAGCGCGATCAGGCCACAGCTGGCCGCGCGCACCGGGGTGGCGGTCAGGGCCGGGAAGATCGCGCCGATGCTGCCGGTGAAGGCCACGGCAATGGCGGCGATGGCGCACCACATGGAAATCCAGTAACTCCAGGCCACCATGAAGCCGGGCAGTTCGCCGAAAGCATTGCGTGCGAACACATAGGGGCCGCCGGTCTGCGGCCAGCGCTTGGCGAGCTGGGCGAAGGTGACCGCCAGCAGCAGCGCGCCACACAAGGTGATGCCCCAGCCGATCAGCGTGGCGGCACCGTAGGGTGCCAGCGTGGCCGGCAACAGGAAGGTGCCGGAGCCGATCATGCTGCCCACGACCAGAGCGGTGGCGGACCAGAAGCCCAACGGGCGGGTGGATGTAGTCATGGAAAGCAGCAACGGCAGGGGCCAGCCGCGTGTGCCGGAGCAGCGGCGTGGCAGAAAAGGGGAGTGCCTGCCCGGCTGGGCGGCGCAGCAGCGGATTATGACGCGTTGCAGCGCTCAGGGCGACGCTGGAACCGGGCGCTGCCAGCGATTATGACCTTTGGCCCTTCCGTCTTTGCCTCCAGCCGCCGACGCTGCCAAACATATATCTCCAATGGAATTTTCCATGACCCTGCGTCCTCTGGCGTTCGCCGTTTCCCTCTCGCTGGCCACCGTGCTTGCGGCCTGTTCCCCGTCCACCGAACCCGCCGCCAGTGGCAGTGCCAGCAGCGAGGCGCCGCAGGCGGACAAGGCCGCCCAGCTGAACCAGCTGTACGCCGACTACTGGGAGGGCGTGCTGAAGCTGAACCCGTTGCAGGCCACGTTCCAGGGCGACAACCGCTACAACGACCAGCTGCCGGACATGTGGTCGGCCGAGTTCCGCAAGCAGGCGCATGACTTCACCACCGAGTGGCTGGGCAAGGTGGAGAAGGTGGGTGACGCCGGTCTGAGCGGGCAGGACCTGCTCAGCTACCGCATCTTCGTGGAAGAGCAGAAGCAGTCGCTGGAAGGAGAGAAGTTCCCGACCTGGATGATGCCGGTGAACCAGATGGGTTCCACCGTGAGCTACGCGGTGATGCTGGGCTCGGGCCAGGTGGCGCAGCCGTTCAAGACGGTGAAGGACTACGACAACTGGCTGGCGCGCGCCGGCCGCATTCCGGTGCTGCTGGATACCGAGATCGCCAACATGCGTGAAGGCATGAAGGCCGGCGTGGTGCAGCCGCGTGCCCTGATGGAGAAGGTGGTGCCGCAGTTCGATGAGCTGATCACTGCCAAGCCCGAGGACAGCCAGTTCTGGGGCCCGATCAAGAGCATGCCGGCGGACTTCCCGCAGGCCGACAAGGACCGCCTGACCGCGGCCTACCGCAGCCTGATCGCCGACCAGCTGATGCCGGCGATCAAGAAGCAGCGTGACTTCATCGCCAACGAATACCTGCCGGCCACCCGCGACAGCGTGGGCCTGGACGCGCTGCCCGATGGCAAGGCGTGGTACGCCTTCAACGCCAAGCAGAGCACCACCACCGACCAGACGCCGGAGCAGATCCACGAGATCGGCCTGAAGGAAGTGGAGCGCATCCACGGTGAAATGAAGCAGGTGATGGAGCAGGTGGGCTTCAAGGGCTCACTGCAGGACTTCTTCAAGTTCATGCAGAGCGACAAGCAGTTCGAGTTCAAGTCCGAAGAAGCGCTGCTGGAGCACTACCGTGGTCTGGAAGCCAAGATCAACGAGGGTGTGCCGAAGCTGTTTTCGCTGACGCCGAAGGCGGGCTTCGAGATCCGCCCGATCGAGGCGTTCCGCGCCAAGTCCGCTGCCGGCGGTGAGTACATGCAGCCGAGCGAGGACGGCAGCCGCCCGGGCATCTTCTACGTCAACACCTACGACCTGCCGACCCGCAAGACCTGGGACGCGGAAGACCTGTTCCTGCACGAGGCGATTCCGGGCCATCACTTCCAGCTGGCGCTGCAGCAGGAGCTGAAGGGCGTGCCGGCGTTCCGCCGCTTCGGTGGTCAGACCGCTTTCATCGAGGGCTGGGGCCTGTATGCCGAGAGCCTGGGCAAGGACCTGGGCGTGTACACCGAGCCGTACAGCTACTTCGGCCGCCTGCAGGGTGAGCTGTGGCGCGCCGTGCGTCTGGTGGTCGATACCGGCCTGCACTCCAAGGGCTGGAGCCGCCAGCAGGTGCTGGACTACATGTTCGCCAACTCGTCGGTGAGCCAGCCGGACGCCATCGCCGAAGCCGAGCGCTACATCGCATGGCCGGGCCAGGCGCTGGCCTACAAGACCGGCGAGCTGAAGATCCAGGAACTGCGCAAGCGCGCGCAGGACAAGCTGGGCGCCAAGTTCGACATCCGCGAGTTCCACGCCGAAGTGCTGAAGGACGGCTCCGTGCCGCTGGACGTGCTGGAAGGCAAGGTGGATGCGTGGATTGCAGAAAAGGGGAAGTAAGCGGCGTATTGCTTCTTGCTTTTTTCTCCCTCCCTTTTGCGAAGCAAAGGGGAGGGCCGGGGAGGGGTAACGCTTTTCGCGTGAAGCCGAAACCCAACCCCCTCCCTGCCTCCCCCTACGGGCTCTGCCCGCAAGGGGAGGGGCTCGCAGCTCCCTCCCTTTTGCGAAGCAAAGGGGAAGGCCGGGGAGGGGCAGCGCTTTTTGCACGAAGCCCAAACCCAACCCCCTCCCAACCTCCCCCTGCGGGCTTCGCCCGCAAGGAGAGGGGCTTGCACTCCCTCCCTTCCATACGCAGCCAAAGCCTGCCGAGCCACATCGGCAACACACCGATCCACCCGAAAGCACGCGCGCTTCAGGCTCGCTATGCCATCGTTACCGCCTCCCCCTGAATATCCCGACAGCCTGACGGCCGGTCACACCCGCCATCAGTCGCCTCTTTGACGATGACGCTTATTGTTTCGCTGATCCTGCCGCTGCTTGCCCTCTGGCTGTGGTGGCCCATCACGCCGCTCAGCCCCCGCCAGCGCCGCTGGCATATCGGCATCACCGTGGCCCTTGCACTGGTCGGGCTGGGCTTCGCCACCCTGTGGCGGCTGGACGTGCTCGACTACGCCGCCGAAGCCTGGATCCAGCTGCTGTTCGGCTGGGTGCTGGTGATGTTCGTGCTGCTGTTCGGCTTCCTGCTGCTGCGCACGCTGGGTTGGCTGCTGTCACGGTTCGCGCCGCGCGGTTCCACCATCGCCACGCTGTGGCACGGGCGTCGCCTGAACCATGCCGCTTCCGCCGTGATCGTGTTGCTGGCGACGCTTGGCATCTACAACGGCCTCAAGCCACCGCCTGTGCGTGAGCGCGAGCTGGTGGTGCCGCAACTGCCGGTGGAAATGGACGGCCTGCGCATGGCGGTGCTGGCCGATCTGCATATCAGCCCGGTCAAGCGCACCTGGCGCACGCAGCGCATCGTCGATGCGGTGATGGCGAGCAAGCCTGATCTGATCGTGCTGCCCGGCGACATGTCCGATGGCCAGCTCGCCGACAGTGCGCGTTTTGCCGCGCCGCTGGCGCAGTTGAAGGCGCCTTACGGCGTGTGGCTGGCGCCGGGCAACCACGAGTACTACTACGACTACACCGACTGGATGGGCCATTTCCGGCAGATGGGCCTGGGCGTGCTGGAGAACCAGACCGCCCGGTTGACGATCAACGGGCGCACGCTGGCACTGTCCGGCATCGGTGATCTGGCTGCGCTCAAGGCGCGCCCCTACATGCACGGCGGCCTGAAGCCCGATCTTGCCGCAGTGGTCGCCGCCGCCAAGGGCAGTGACGTCCATATCCTGCTTGCCCATCAGCCCAAGCAGGCGCGTGCCAGCGCGGCCAGTGGCGCGGTGGACCTGCAGATTTCAGGGCATACCCACGGCGGGCACATCCTCGGCTTCGACCGTTGGGTGGTGGCACCCTTCAACGACGGCTACGTGCGTGGCGAATACAAGGTGCAGGACATGACCCTGTTCGTCAGCCGGGGCGTCGGCCAGTGGGATGGTTTCACCGCGCGGCTGGGTGTGCCTTCTGGTATCGAAGTGCTGGTGCTGCGCAGCCCGCAGCGCTGAGGCAGCCACGGGCCGCCATCATCGACATGACGCGGTGTCGCTTCTGTCCGGCATCAGGCGCGGAAGCGCGCTGACCACCACCAGTGCCGCCAGCGTGGTGACGGCGGCGGCCATGTACAGGCCCATGCCAGCGGTCATGCCGATGGCAGCCGTCATCCAGATGCCTGCGGCGGTTGTGAGGCCCTGGATGCGCTCCTCGTTGTCCAGCTTGAGGATGGCGCCCGCGCCCAGAAAGCCGATGCCGGACACGATACCCTGCATCACGCGGGTGACATCGCCGCCATCGATACCCATCTGCAACGGTGCAAGCACGAACAGCGCCGAGCCCATCGACACCAGGATGTGGGTTTTCAGGCCTGCCGCACGGCCCTTGTTTTCACGTTCAAGCCCGACCAGCCCACCCAGCACGATGGCCGCCAGCAGGCGTGCCAGAGTGATGGTCAGCATCTCCAGATCGGGCAGGGCGAACTCGTCGGACAATGTCTGGCTGATCTGCGATGGCATGTTCATGCGTGCGGGCACTCCAGCGGTCAGGGCACTGACCGGACGCTAGCACCGCCGCCATGCGCAACAGGTGAGCGCACCCGCCCGGCGCGTGAGGGCCATAACGGAAACGAAAACGGCCCCGGAAGGGGCCGTTTCCACACACTGCGGGAGCGGCGCTCAGGCGCTGATCTGCTGGAAATTCTCGACGCGGGTGTGGCCGTGCGTGGCCTCACCGGTACGTGGCAGCGGGTAATCGTTGAGGCGGTCCAGCAGTACCGTCTGCATGCCGGCTTCGCGGGCGGCGTCCAGCTCCTCGACCACGTCGGACAGGAACAGGATGTCCTTGGCTGCGATGCCGATGGCCTTGGCGATGTGGCTGTAGCTGGCCGCCTCGCGCTTGCCGCCGACCTCCGTGTCGAAGTTGCCGGAGAACAGCGGGTTGAGGTCGCCTGCATCGCTGTAGCCGAAGAACAGCTTCTGCGCCGGCACCGAGCCGGAGGAGTAGACGTACAGCGGCGTACCGGCGGCATGCCAGCCGCGCAGCACCGCAGCCACTTCCGGGTACAGGTGCGCGGTGTAGTCGCCGCTGCGGTAGCCGGCTTCCCAGATCATTCCCTGCAGCGCCTTGAGCGCGGTGTGCTTGCGGTCCTGGTCGATCCAGCCCTGCAGCGCCTCGACGATCACCTCGTCCTGGCAGGCACTGGCAGCGATCTCGATGGCCACCGCATCCAGCCAGCGTCGCACCTGCGGTTCCTGACCGTGGTCGCGGACGAAGCCCGGCAGTGCCTTGCGTGCGTAGGGAAACAGCACTTCCTTGACGAAGGAGATGCTGGAAGTAGTGCCCTCGATATCAGTGAGGATGGCTTTGATGGTCATGCGTGGGTCCTGCGCCGTGGTGCGTGGGCGGTGGGTCGTGCGGTGTGCCGGAGGCGTCGTGTCAGTCCGCGCTGGGTTCGTAACGGGGGAAGCGCTGGGCGATGTCGGTGCCGGTGAAATGGCCGACCCAGCCATCCGGCTCGGTGAAGAAGCGGATGGCGGCGAAGTTGGGTTCGGCACCCATGTCGAACCAGTGGGTGACTCCATCGGGCACCGAGATCAGGTCATCCTTCACGCACTCCACCTCATAGACCTTCTCGTCCACATGCAGGGTGAACAGGCCGGAGCCGGCGACGAAGAAACGCACTTCGTCTTCCTTGTGGTAATGCTCGTCGAGAAACTTCTGGCGGATCTCGGCGCGGTTGGGGTTGTCCGGAGCGATGGAGGCCACGTCCACGCTCTTGAAACCGTGCGTGGCTACCAGCCGGTCGATGTCCTCGCGGTAGGCGGCGAACACTTCGTCCTGGCTTGCGCCCGGCGTGACCGGGTGCCGTGCCTGCCAGCGTTCAAAGGTGACGCCGATCTTCTTCAGTTCGGCGGCGATGACCTCGCCGTCGCGGCTGTCCAGCAGCGGCGCGTCAGGGGCGTTGTCGTTGAAGATGCGCAGTCGGCTCATGGCGGGACTCCACGGATGGGGGTAGGGGAGCGTAGCAGTGCCGGCCAGAGCCGGTGCATACCTGTTCGGAATCAGGAAATGGCGCGCAGCCTGCGCAGTTCCAGTTCGCAATGAAGCAGGAACTCGAAGGCTTCCAGATGACGGCGCGCCTCGGCCATGTCGCGGCCCCAGGCATACAGGCCGTGGCCGTCGATCAGGTAGCCCCACATCGGGCCCTTGTCCAGCTCGGCTTCCACCTGTGCGGCCAGCACGTGCATGTCCTGGGTGTTCGGGAACACACGCAGGTCCACGGCGGTCTCATGGGTGGAATTGCCATGCAGCGCCTTGAGCAGCTCGTAGCCTTCCAGACGGATGTGGCCATCCTTGCCATAGAGGCGCGACGCGATGGTCTGCACCGGCGAATGGGTATGCAGCACGCAGCCCACTTCGGGAAAGCGGGCATACAGCTGGGTATGCAGCAGGGTCTCGGCCGAAGGCCGCAGGGGGCGGCCAACCGCCTTGCCGTCGAGGTCCACCACCATGATGTCGCTTTCGATCAGCCGGCCCTTGTCCTTGCCGGACACGGTGATGGCCGCGTGCTTGTCATCCAGCCGGTGCGAGAAATTGCTGCTGGTGGCAGGCGTCCAGCCGGCCTGGGCCAGCTCGCGGATGTTGTCGATCAGCAGCTGGGCCAGCTGGCTCAGCCGCTCGCTGTCGTAGGGGACGGAAGGCGCGTTCATGCCCTGCATTCTACTAAGAACCTGCGGCATTCCTGTATGACAGGGCACAACGCCCGTTCCCGCCGATGAACCGCACCAAACGTAGTGCCGAGCCACGCTCGGCAAGGGCCTTCCCGACCATATTTGCCGGGCAAGCCCCAGCGGAGCATGGCTCCGCTCTACGGCACCCTGCGGCCGCTCTTACGGCGCGTCCACATTCCGGTTGGCAGCATTGAGCTTGCTGTGGCGCATGCCATAGGCGAAATAGATGATGAAGCCGGTCGCGGTCCACACGCCCATCAGCATCCAGTTGTGCAGCGTCATGGCGGTCAGCAGGGCGATGCAGCTGAAGACGCCCAAGCTGCAGATCAACCAGGCAGCGGGGATGCGGAACGGACGCGGCAGGTCTGGATGGGTCCGGCGCAGCACCAGCACGCCAGCGCAGACAGCAGCGAAGGCGATCAGCGTACCCATGGAAGTCAGCTCGCCCAGGATGTCCAGCGGGAACAGCGCCGCCAGCAGGGCGATGCCGATGCCGGTGATCACCGTGTTGATGTGCGGCGTGCGGTAGGTCGGATGGATGCGGGTGAATACCGGCGGCAGCAGGCCGTCACGGCCCATGATCATGAAGATGCGCGGCTGGCCGATGATCATCACCAGCACCACCGACGACAGGCCGATCAGCGCGCCGATCTCCACGATAATGCGCAGCCAGTTCAACTGCGGATGGGCGGCCACTGCGGTCACCACCGGCTCGTCGGTGCCCAGCAGCTGGTAGGGCACCAGGCCGGTCATGACGGCGGCCATGGCGATATACAGAACGGTGCAGATCACCAGCGACAGCAGCATGCCGATGGGCATGTCGCGCTGGGGCTTGTGTGATTCCTGCGCCGCCACCGACACTGCCTCGAAGCCGATATAGGCGAAGAACACCATCGCCGCGCCACGCAGCACGCCTTCAAAGCCGTACTTGCCGGGGCCTTCGTTGGCCGGGATGAACGGTGTCCAGTTGCCCGGGTCCACGTACTTCCAGCCGGCCAGAATCACCAGGATGATCAGGCCGGTCTTCAGTACCACCATGGCCATGTTCATGGCGGTGGATTTGCGGATGCCCACGTAGCAGAGCCAGGTGAGCAGCAGCACCAGCACGGCGGCCGGGATGTTGGCGATCGCGCCGGTGGGCTGCAGCTTCGCGTCCAGCGGTGCGCTGACCAGTGCGGCAGGCAGGTGGATGTCGAAATGGTTGAGCAGGCTCAGGAAGTAGCCGGTCCAGCTCACCGCCACCGCCGAGGCGGACACGCCGTACTCCAGTACCAGCATCCAGCCGATGAACCAGGCTGACAGCTCGCCGAAGGTGGCATAGGTGTAGGTATAGGCGCTGCCGGAGACCGGCACCATCGAGGCGAATTCGGCATAGGCCAGCGCGCAGAACGCACAGCAGATGGCGGCCAGTACGAAGGACAGCATGATGGCCGGGCCGGCATGGTTGGCGGCGGCCTGGCCGGTGATCACGAAGATGCCGCCACCGATGACCGCGCCGATGCCCAGCGCGGTCAGGCCCCACGGGCCGAGGGTGCGGCGCAGGCTCAGGCCATTGGCCTCCTCGTGCGCGGCGTGCGGATGTTTGGTCGCCAGAAGCTGCTTGAACATGGTCCGGTTTCTTCGCTGGTCGTTACGCGTCGCCGCGCAAAAAGGCCGGCGCACGCGGCGCCGGCCATAGGAGGGGAGATCAGGCGTTTCCGTTGAGCTTGCTGTGGCGGATGCCGTAACCGAAGTAGATCGCCAGGCCAAGCAGGGTCCAGCCGACGAACAGGTGCCAGTGGACCACGAATGCCTGCAGGAACAGGGCGAGACAGGCCACCGCACCCAGCGGGCAGATGATCCATGCCAGCGGCACCTTGAACGGACGCACCAGGTGGGGCTTGGTGTAACGCAGGATCAGAACGCCGATGCAGACGGTGGCGAAGGCCAGCAGCGTGCCCATGGACACCAGCTCGCCCAGCACGTTCAACGGCACCAGACCGGCCAGCGCCGAGGCCAGCACGCCGACGACGAGGGTGGCGATGTAGGGGGTGCGGAAGCGCGGGTGTACCTTGCCGAAGGCCTTGGGCAGCAAGCCATCGCGGGAGATGGTGTAGGCGATGCGCGACTGACCCATCATCATCACCAGCACCACCGAGGACAGGCCGGCGATGGCGCCGATTTCCACGGCGGTCTTGAGCCATGACAGGTTGGCGTACGGCTCCAGCGCGGTGGCTACCGGCTTGTCGGTGCCCAGCAGGTTGTAGGGCAGCATGCCGGTCAGCACGGCGCAGACCACGATGTAGACCACGGTGCAGATGGCCAGCGAGCCGAGCAGGCCGATCGGCATGTTCTTCTGCGGGTCCTTGGTTTCGCCTGCGGCGGTGGAGACCGCATCGAAGCCGATGTAGGCGAAGAACACGATGGTCGCCGCGCGGAACACGCCGCTCCAGCCGAACTCACCGAAGGTGCCGGTATTCTCGGGGATGAACGGCGTCCAGTTGGCCGGGTCCACGTATTGGATGCCGAAGCCGACGAACAGGCAGATCACGGTGATCTTGATGGCCACGATCACCGCGTTGACGAAGGTGGACTGGGTGACGCCGACGTAGAGCAGGCCGCTGATGGCCGCCACGATCAGCACCGCCGGCAGGTTGAACAGCGCACCGGAGTTGGTGAACCCTTTCTCAGTGGTCCATGTGATCGGAGCGGCTGAAAGAGCCTCAGGGAACGGCATGTGCAGCGTGGTGGTGATGAAGCTGATCAGGTAGGCCGACCAGCCCACCGCGACCGAGGCCGAGGCGAACAGGTATTCCAGCACCAGGCACCAGCCGATGAACCAGGCCATGCCTTCGCCCAGGGTGGCGTAGGAGTAGGAGTAGGCGCTGCCGGAGACCGGCATCATCGCGGCGAACTCGGCGTAGCACAGGCCCGCCAGGGCGCAGGCCAGGCCGGCGAACACGAACGACAGCATGATGGCCGGTCCGGCGTGGTTGGCGGCCGCCTGGCCGGTCAGCACGAAGATGCCCGCGCCGATCACCGCACCGATGCCGAGCAGGATCAGGTGCTTGGCTGTGAGGGTGCGCTTGAGCGTGGCTTCGCCCTGTAGGCTGCCTTCGATCGGTTCGCCGGCGTCGACGTGTGGGGTCGCTTCGACCGGTTTGACCCTCAACAGTGTTTTGAGCATGCGTTGGTTTTCCGTAACGGGGTATTGGCCCGCGCAAAAAGCGGCGAGCCCGGGTGCTGCACCGGAAGCTGAACGACCGGCAACGCCTTACCTTGCCAAAGCCTTTGAACGCCGACAAGCGCATGTGCAGCATCGACAGCGATAATGACTGCCGTTCTCAAACCCATGGATGTGCTGACCGTCATGCAGGAACTGGATCAGGCGCTGCGCGAGGCGCTGCGGGCTTATGCGCTGGAGCGCCCGGAACACGCTGGCGTGGCTGGCGAATTCCTTGAACTGCTCGACGAAGGCGGCCCGGACCCGTTCTGCCGGGAGCGTCTGGAAGGCCACTTCACCGGCAGTGCGTGGCTGGTCAGCGAGGATGGCACGAGTGTGCTTCTGACCCACCACCGCAAACTGTCCCGCTGGCTTCAGCTGGGTGGGCACGCAGACGGCGACCACGACCTGGCCGCCGTTGCGCTGCGCGAGGCACAGGAGGAGTCGGGCCTGCCGGGTCTGCGGCTGGCCTCACGGGCCATCTATGACCTGGACCGGCACTGGATTCCAGAGCGCGGCGAGGTGCCGGGGCACTGGCACTATGACGTGCGTTACGTGGTGCAGGCCGGAGCCGATGCGCGCTTCGTGGTCAGTGAGGAATCGCTGGAACTGGCCTGGCGGCCGGTGACCGAAGTCGTCACCGAGCAGGATGCGTCCATGCGCCGCATGGCCGAGCGTTGGTTGGCGCAGGCCACCACCAGTCCATGACCCATAAGCCGTAGAGCGGAGCCATGCTCCGCTGGGCCTTCCCGGCAGGGCCTCTGCCGAGCATGGCTCGGCACTACGCAGCTGGGGGTGCCCGTAGAGCGGAGCCATGCTCCGCTGGGCTGTCCCGGCAAGGTGTCTGCCGAGCATGGCTCGGCACTACGTGTGCTGGGGTCAGAACAGGATGCGCGTACGCAGGGTGCCGGGGATGGCGGCCAGCTCGTCGCGGATGGCGGTCGCCTGTTCCTCGGTGGCGCTGATGTCGATCACCACATAGCCCACCTTCGGGTCGGTACGCAGGAACTGGCCGTCGATGTTGAGGTTGTGGCGCGAGAATATCTCGTTGATCTTGGACAGCACGCCGGGCACGTTGCGATGGATGTGCAGCAGGCGCAGGCTCTGCTCGTGCTCGGGCAGGGTCACTTCCGGGAAATTGACCGCCGACAGGGTGGAGCCGTTGTCGCTGTAGCGCACCAGTTTGGCGGCGACTTCGATGCCGATGTTCTCCTGCGCCTCCAGCGTGGAGCCGCCCACATGCGGGGTCAGGATCACGTTGTCGTGCGCGGTCAGCGGCGACTCGAACTGGTCGCCGTTGCCCTTGGGTTCGACCGGGAACACATCCACCGCCGCACCACCGATATGGCCCGAACGCAGCGCCGCATCCAGCGCGTCGATATCGACCACAGTGCCGCGCGCGGCGTTGATCAGGTGTGCGCCCTTCTTCATCTTGGCCAGCTGTGGCGCGCCGATCATCCACTGCGTGGCGGCGGTTTCCGGCACATGCAGGGTGACCACGTCCGACTGCGCCAGCAGGTCGTCCAGGCTGATGGCCGGGTGCGCGTTGCCCAGCGACAGCTTGGTCTCGATGTCGTGGAAGATCACCTTCATGCCGAAGGCCTCGGCCAGTACACCCACCTGGGTGCCGATGTGGCCGTAACCGATGATGCCCAGCGTCTTGCCGCGCACCTCGTGACTGCCATCGGCCGACTTGGACCAGCCGCCGCGGTGGCACTGCGCGTTCTTCTGCGGAATGCCACGGGTCAGCAGGATGGCCTCGGCGATGACCAGCTCGGCCACCGAACGGGTGTTGGAATAGGGCGCATTGAACACCGGCACGCCGGCCAGCTCGGCAGCCTCGAGGTCCACCTGGTTGGTGCCGATGCAGAAGCAGCCCACGGCAATCAGGCGCTTGGCGTGGGCCAGCACCTCGGCGCTCAGGTGGGTGCGCGAGCGGATGCCGATGATGTGGGCCTCGGCGATGCGCGCCTTCAGCTCGTCATCGGGCAGGGACTTGGTATAGAACTCGATCTGCGAATAGCCGGCCGCCTTGAAGGTGTCCACGGCGGTCTGACTGACCCCCTCCAGCAACAAAACGCGGATGTCCTGCTTCGGGAACGAGGTCTTCTTGGGCGACATGTCGGCTGCGGTGGCACAGAGGGTAGGGCTGTTCATCATGCCAGAGTCCGCACTGTTTTGGTGCGCTGCGCAACACGGCAAAGTATTGATGGCAAAAGGTTTCAGATGAATTTACCTGCGCCGGCGACCGCGCGGCGCGCGTGACTGGACGGCACGCGGCGCGGCTGGCACGCTTGCTGGCTTTCACGCCGCCCAGACACCCCACCATGAGCGATCCGCGCCTGCACACCCTGCAGCAATCCTGTCCCGACCTGCGCCTGAAGACCGACCCGGCCGATCTGGAGCACTATGGCCGCGACTGGACCCGTCGCTGGACGCCCGCGCCGCTGGCCATCGCGTTGCCGGCCACTGTGGAGGAGGTGCAGGCCGTGGTGCGCTGGGCCAACGACCATGACGTGGCGGTGGTGCCGTCCGGTGGCCGGACCGGCCTGTCCGGTGGTGCGGTGGCGGCCAATGGCGAGCTGGTGCTCAGCCTGGAGCGCATGAACAAGGCGCTGGAGTTCAATGCCGTGGACCGCACCCTCACGGTGCAGGCCGGCATGCCGCTGGAGGCTGTGCACAACGCGGCCAGGGAGCATGGGCTGATCTACCCGGTGGATTTCGCCGCGCGCGGTTCCTGCTCGATCGGCGGCAACATCGCCACCAATGCAGGCGGCATCCGCGTGATCCGCTACGGCAATACCCGCGAGTGGATCGCCGGGCTCACCGTGGTGGCAGGCAATGGCGAGCTGCTGCAGCTCAACAAGGGGCTGATCAAGAATTCCAGCGGCTACGATTTCCGCCAGCTGATGATCGGTTCGGAAGGCACGCTCGGCATCGTGGTGGAAGCCACGCTGAAGCTGACCGATCCGCCGCCGGCCACCAACGTCATGCTGCTGGCGCTGCCATCCTTCGACGTGCTGATGCAGGTGTTCGCGGCGTTCCGCGAGCGGCTGCAGCTGGAGGCGTTCGAGTTCTTCACCGACCGTGCGGTGCACCACGTCACCAGCCATGGTGCGCATTATCCGTTCGAGCAGGTGCACCCGTACTGCGTGGTCACCGAGTACGCCTCCGCCGACGAGGCGGGCGAAGCGGCGGCGATGGCTGCGTTCGAGCACTGCATGGAGCAGGGCTGGGTGCTGGATGGCGTGATCAGTGCCAGCGAGGCACAGGCGCAGCAGCTGTGGCGCCTGCGCGAGGGCATCACCGAGGCGGTGGCGCGCTACAAGCCGTACAAGAACGACGTTTCGGTTCGCATCTCGGCCATGCCGGCGTTTCTGGCCGAGGCGCAGGCGCTGATCAATGGGGAATACCCGCATTTTGATGTGGTGTGGTTCGGCCATATCGGCGACGGCAACCTGCACATCAACGTGCTCAAGCCCGATGACACCAGCGATGCCCAGTTCCTGGAGCAGTGCGAGCACGTCACCAAGCTGCTGGCGCAGGTGCTGCACCGTTTCAATGGCAGCATTTCCGCCGAGCACGGCATTGGTCTGGTCAAGAAGGCCTATCTGGAAAGCACCCGCGATGCAGCGGAGATCGCACTGATGCGCGGCGTCAAGCACGCGTTTGACCCCAGGGGGCTGCTGAACCCGGGCAAGCTGTTCGACCTTTGACCCTTCGACCTCGGGCGTTTCGCCAGTTACTCTGTCGCCCTGTTTCCTCCACGGCTACCCACCGATGATTCGTCCGATCCTGTTCTGCGCTCTGCTTGCCTTGCCGATGACGGTGTTTGCCGGTAGTTTTGCCGGTACGTCCGCAGGCTCCGCCTCCGGTGCCTCGTCCAATTCATCGGGCAGCTCGTCCGGCGATGACAAGGTGGTGCTGGACGCGCGCGAAGATGCCGCCGGTTTCGTTGCCAGCAACGGTGCGATCCGGGGCGCATGGCTGGAGGCCGCGCTGATCCACCTGCGCGAGACGGACACCGCCGCACGCCACGCCAGCGACATGGAACTGGCACGGAAGATTCTGGCCCTGTGATCGGGGCGTGCCGGCTGCCGCCTTCGCGGTGGCTGGTACTGCTGGCTGGCCTTGCCTGCGCCGGCACGAGTGCTGCGGCACTGAAAGTGCAGGTGGAGGCTGACGGCCTCGATCAGACACAGCTTCAGGCCAGCGAACAGCTGGTGGACGATGCGCTGGCGCATCTTCCCGTTGCCCTGCGCGAATCGGCACCGCTGCAGCTGACGCTGCGCTGGCGCGATGATCTTCCCGAACACGTCGTAGGCCGCGCCCGTGGCGATGTGCTCGGGCTTGATCGTAGCCTGCTCGCCGTACTGACAACCCAACCCGATGACGCGCAGGCCCACCAGGCCGCACGTGCCGCGTTGCTGCACGAACTGGCCCATGCGCTGGACCGTTCCGGCAATGGCGGCTGGTCGAGGCAGCCGCGCTTCCTCGATCTGGCCGGCTGGCCACAGCGTCCGCTGTGGCCGGGCAGGGCGCAGAACCGTTTTTCCCTGCGCAACCCCGACCGCTACGAGCTGCACAGCCCCGCCGAGTTCTTCGCGGTCAATTTCGAGCACTACCTGCTGGACCCCGGCTACCGTTGCCGGCGGCCCGCCCTGCATCAGTGGTATGCCGAGCAGTTGGGTGCGGGAGACTTGGCAGAACCAACGGCCTGCGCTGCAGAGCTGCCCTTGTTCAAGGCGGGCGAACAGGAAGGCAGCGCAGAGCTGCTGTCGCTCGATCCCGCACGCATCTATCAGGTGGATTACCTGTTGGCCGAGGGCAACGCGCAGCTGATGAGCCGTTGGGGCCACAGCATGCTGCGGCTGGTGGTCTGTGCCCCGGACCGGGCGCCGGGGCCTGCCTGCCGCATGGATCTGCAGCATCACCTGGTGCTCTCTTTCCGAGCCTTCGTCGGTGACGTGCAGATTTCCAGCTGGCGCGGCCTTACCGGTTCCTACCCGTCACGCCTGTTCGTGCTGCCGCTGGCCCAGGTGGTGGACGAATACACCAAGGTCGAACTGCGCGGGTTGTCATCCACGCCCTTGGCGTTGACGCCGCCGGAGGTGTCCAGCCTGCTGCAGCAGGCCGCGCAGCTGCACTGGAGCTATGACGGGCGCTACTTCTTCATCAGCAACAACTGTGCGGTGGAGACCGGGCGCCTGCTGCAGGATGGCGTGCCGCGCCTTGCAGCGACCGGGCTGGACACCATCACCCCGACCGGCCTGTTCAAACGCCTGCGCCAGCGTGCGCTGCTGGATGCGGTGCCGGCTGATCGCGCCGAGGCCATCCGGCGTGGCTATTACTTCGAGTCGGCGGCCGGGCATTACGCGCAGGTGTTCGAGGTGGCGCGTGCGGCCCTGCCGCTGCCGGCGGTCTCCGTCGAGCAGTGGCACGCGTTGCCGGCCACGCGCCGCCGTGAGTGGATGCCCAAGGCCGATGGCCCGGTGCTGGCAGCGTTCCTGCTGCTGGAGCAGGCGGCGGCCCGGCGGCATGAGCTGCATGCGCGCGACCTGCTCAAACGGCGCCTGCTGTCACCGGGGCAGGCCGCGCAACAGCTCGCGCAGTTCCGCACGCTGATGGACAAGGCGGGGCTGCTGCTCGCCCCCGGCGCGCTGCCGCTGCCCGGCTACGGCATTCCGGACCTGGATGAACGCAGTCAGGCTGCCGCCGCAGTGGCTGCTGGCAGTGCCGGCGCCACCGAAGACTGGCGTGCGCTGCGTGCCAGCGCCCTGACGCTGCTGCCTGAGAGTGAACGAGAGGAAAGCGCGGGAATCGAATCAAACATGCAATACCTGCGCCAAAGGCTGCGTTTGCGGTACGGTACTGCATCCCCGGGGGCGGAAACGCCAGCGCGGGGAACGGGGGAGACGGATTTTCTGGAGAAAGCGGTTGAGCAAGACAACAAGTGATCCAGCGTTGCTGCCTGGGGAGGCGGCAATGCTGCAGGACGTCATGCAGCTGCGTTCAAGCGCGATCCTGCAGCTCGATGGAAATGGCAACGTGCTCGGTTGCAACGCTGGTGGCAAATCGATTTTCGGCTACAGCTGCGAGGAAATCCGCGGCCGGCATTTCTCGTGCCTGTTCAGTGGTGCCGATGTAGGCCGTGGTGCCGAGCAGGTGGCGCTGGGCAAGGCGCTGGAACATGGCTGCGAGCAGATGGGCCTGGCCATGGTGCGCAAGGACGAAAGCCGCTTCCGTGCGGCCTTGGTGCTGGAGCGCGTGGCCGATGTGGACGGCCAGCCACGGGTGATGATGCTGGTCCGCGACATGACCGACTTCTTCCATGCCCAGAAGCGCGTGCGCGAGGCGCAGGAGATCGCGCTGCGTGCGCAGCGTCTGGATGCCGTGGGCAAGCTGACGCTGGGGCTGTCGCACGATTTCAACAATCTGCTGTCGGTCATCGGCAATAGTCTGGACATGCTGGCGGCACGCCGTTCCAGCGATGAAAGCACGCGCAGCATCCTGGACATCGCGCAGCGCGCGGTGGGCCGTGGCACGCAGCTGACCCGTCAGATGCTGGCCTTCGGGCGCGGGCAGGCGCTGGTGCCCGAACTCAGCGACGTGGCCCTGCTGATGGACAGTTCGCTGGACCTCTACCAGCGCGTGTGTGGCCAGACCATCCATCTGAACGTACGGCTGGATGACAGCCTGCCGAAGATCATGGTGGACGTGGGCCAGCTGGAAGCCGCGCTGCTGAACCTGCTGGGCAACAGCCGCGACGCCATGCATGGCATCGGCAAGGTGATGCTGGAGGCGCGCAGGGAAACCATGCTGTTGCCGGGTGGCAATGGCGAGGAAGGGGAGTTCGTCTGCATCACCGTGGGTGACAGCGGTCCCGGCATCCAGGTGGAAATCCAGGAGAGCGTGTTCGAGCCGTTCTTCACCACCAAGAGCGTGGGCGATGGCAGCGGGCTGGGCCTGAGCCAGGTCTACGGTTTCGCGTCGCAGTCGGGTGGTACGGCCACCATCGGCACTTCGCCACTTGGCGGTGCGGCGGTGTCGCTGTATTTCCCGGTGGCGGAATAAGGGCGGAAAGCTCACCCCTTCCCAATCCTCCCATTCGCTGCGCGAAAGGAAGGCGGTAGCTCCCTCCCTTTGCCGAAGGCAAAGAAAGCCGGCTCCTGCACACCCTCCCTTTGCCGAAGGCAAGGGGAGGGCCGGGGAGGGGTAAAGCCTTCTGGATCAGTCAGCGCGTCCGCCGAACTCACCCGTGGTGGTGTTCACCAGGATGCGTTCGCCGTTGACGATGTACTCCGGCACCATGATCTCGATGCCGGTGCTGAGCTTGGCCGGCTTCGGGCGCTTGGTGGCGGTGCCACCCTTCAGTTCCGGCGGGGTCTCCACCACTTCCAGGGTCACATGCTGCGGCAGCTGGATGGCCACTGGCTGGTCGTCGATTACCTGCACGTAGATGCCGGTCAGGCCTTCGGTGATGTAGCCGGCGTCGTCGCCGATCACGTCCGCGTCCAGCATGTACGGGGTGTAGTCCTCGTCATCCAGGAACACGAAGGCGGTGCCGTCCATGTACGAGTAGCTGGACTGGCGACGCAGCAGCTCCACTTCGCTCAGGTTATCGTCGGCATCGAAGCTGGCATCGAGCTTGTTGCCGCCCGGCACGCTGTACATGATGAAACGGAAGCGGACGTTGCCGCCACGGCCTTGCGGCGAGCTGCGCTCGATGTCGCGGATCTGATAGACGCCGTTGTTGTATTCGACGACGTTGCCTTTCTTGATATCGCTGGCTTTCATGCTTGGAAAGTCGGTTGGGGTTGCGGAAGGGGTAAACGTAAGCGGGCGCCCTGTGGGCGCCCGCTGGTGGATCACTTGGGTGCCAGACGCACGGCACCGTCAAGGCGAATAGTCTCACCGTTGAGGTAGGTAT
>DALZZG010000016.1:0-20086 GCA_031987665.1 Stenotrophomonas sp.
CCGTGGGTGCCAACTGGTACTGGCGCTCCAACTTCAAGGCCTCGCTGAACTACGTCATGGTTGACAGCAACAAGTACGTCGCCAAGGACAAGAAGTACGTCAGCGACAAGCCGAACATCCTGGAAGCCCGCCTGCAGTTCTTCTGGTAAGCCCAGGTTAGACCCGGCAACACCCGAACGCCCCGCAAGGGGCGTTCCTCGTTGTGGAGCAGCCCCCGTAGCCCGGGTAAGCGCAGCGCACCCGGGACCACGGCATTGGATGGATACCCGGCGGGCCATGCGCGGCGCGATGTTGCTCCATGCGGGACGGTACCCGGCATGCATGGCCTCCATGTGCCCCCCGGGTGCGCTGCGCTTACCCGGGCTGCAAAGGCACACGCTGCGTATCCGATGCCATCACACCAGCTAAGCTGGACGCAGCTCCCATGGATGGAACTACGATGCGCCTGGCCCTGCTCCTGCTTCTCTCCACCCTCACTTTCAATGGCCTCGCGCAGGATTGCGGCGCCGACAGCGCGCAGCGTGTTGCCCGCGCCTATGAGCAACGTGACCGCATGCTGTTGCCTGAACGCCCCGAGTGGGAGGTCTCACTGGAAAACAGTGCCTGCCGCATCTGGCCAGCGGACACTTCCCTGACGCTGATCGCCGTGCCCGTGTGGCCGAATACGTCAGAGCGCAATGCCGCGTATGAAGTTGATCTGGATCTACTCGTCGTGGACAGCCATTCGCTGCATCCACGCGCCAGCCTGCGCCTGTCTGGCGCATTGAAAGCGGATGGTTTCAATTTCGTGGAGGTGATGCTCGATACCGCACGCTATCAACTGTCCAGCCATCTGCGCGCGTTTGGCGTGAGCATTGAGCGAAAGGTCCGGTCTAATCCCAGTCCATACGGGGACAAGAGCCTGCAACTGTTCGTGCTTGATGGAAATGCCATCAAGCCACTCACCCAGCCGATGCTTCTTGCGGTCGATATCGGCGAATGGGACACGAAGTGCGATGGTCAGCTCACCCAGACTGACCGCACTCTGGAAATCGGTCGCATGCCCACGCATGGTCTTGCCGACATTCTTGTCCACGAGCGTGCCAGCCGCACCGTCAGCCGGGGCAAGGTAGAAGACGGGGAAATGAGGTGCTCCTCCAAGGAGCAAGCCCTGCCAAGGCGTAGTTACAGGCTGCGCGCACAGGGGCTTTTCTACCCTCTGCCCGAGGCACTGAAAGTCGAGCTGTGATCGACCTTACATTTGTCACGATTGAGTCACATGACAGACGCGGCGCTGTCATTGAATGGTTATGAAATAGGCCCCGGGCGGCACTCGCCGCACATTCACCCTCAGGAGCCTTCCGTGATCCACGCCCTCAAATCGCGCGTCGCCGTCGCCATCATCGCCGCGTCGTCCGTGTTCGCAGCCAACGCCGCCGACATCACTGGTGCCGGTGCGTCCTTCATCTACCCCGTCATGTCCAAGTGGTCGGCCGACTACAGCGCCGCCACCGGCAAGAAGGTGAACTACCAGTCGATCGGCTCGGGTGGCGGCATCGCGCAGATCAAGGCCAACACCGTTGACTTCGGCTCCTCCGATGCGCCGCTGAAGCCGGAAGAACTGGCTGCCTCCGGCCTGGTGCAGTTCCCGTCGGTCATCGGCGGCGTGGTGCCGGTGCTGAACGTGGCTGGCGTGGATGCCGGCGCGATGAAGCTGGACGGCCCGACTCTGGCCAACATCTTCCTCGGCAAGATCACCAAGTGGAACGATCCGGCCATCGTCGCCCTGAACCAGGGCCTGACCCTGCCGGACACCAAGATCACCGTCGTGCACCGTTCGGACGGTTCAGGCACCACCTTCAACTTCGTCAACTACCTGTCCAAGGTCAGCAGCGACTGGAAGACCCGCGTGGGTGAAGGCACCAGCGTCCAGTGGCCGGCCGGCATCGGTGGCAAGGGCAACGAGGGCGTCGCCGCCTACGTGAAGCAGATCAAGGGTTCGATCGGCTACGTCGAGTTCTCCTACGCTCTGCAGAACCGCCTGACCTTCTCGCGCATGAAGAACGCCGCCGGCAACTTCGTGCAGCCGCGTGACGAGACCTTCTCGGCGGCTGCGGCCAGCGCCGACTGGGCCAATGCACGTGACTTCTACCTGGTGATGACCAACGCCCCGGGCGAACAGGCCTGGCCGATCACCGCCACCAACTTCATCCTGATGCGCAAGCAGCCCAAGAGCGCCGAAGGTGCCAAGGCCACCGTCGAGTACTTCCGCTGGATCTATGCCAACGGTGACGCGCAGGCCCGCCAGCTGGACTACGTGCCGCTGCCGGACGCCCTGGTGCGCCAGATCGAAACCTACTGGCAGCAGCAGAACATGCGTTAAGAGGTAAAGGGGGACGATCCTCTCTCTCGTCCACCCGGGCGCGGATCATGCGATCCGCGCCTTCTTCTTTTGTGGAACCGCAGCGCCGCACCTGCCGCACTACTCTGCAGAGCTGAAGGAACCGCTGGCCGCCCGCCATCCGCGCCGCCAGCCGACAACGACATGCAGGGGTCATGTTGACCTGATAGGGATCGCCCTCTGCCCAACGCCCCGCCGCACCGCACCCCCACTTGTACGGACAGGTTTCAGGCATCTGAAATCAGGCGGAACGGGCACGAAAATCGACGCTGCAAGTCGCTTGCTTCGCATCTGCAAGTCATTGACTGAACAGATGTTTTCAGATTCTTTTCAGCATGTAATCAGGCTGTAACAAAAACATCATTTCATAGCCGCGTCGCCGGTGCTGCCGGCATTTCCCCGCTATGGAGTGACGCATGAAGCTGCACACGACCGGTCTTGCCGCCCTTTCCCTGGCCATTGCCCTGGGCCTGTCGGCCTGCGGTGACAAGAGCGGCAGCCAGCCGGCTGCTGGAACCCCTGACGCTGCATCGGCCGCTGCGCCGGCTGCGGGCGACAAGGTGGCCGCTGAAATCTCCGGCGCTGGCGCGTCGTTCATCTTCCCGCTGGTGTCCAAGTGGTCGGCCGACTACAACACGGCCACCGGCGCCAAGATCAACTACCAGTCCATCGGTTCGGGCGGCGGCATCGCCCAGATCAAGGCTGGCACCGTGGACTTCGGTTCGTCCGACAAGCCGCTGTCCACCGAAGAGCTGGCGCAGGCAGGCCTGGGCCAGTTCCCGTCGGCGATCGGCGGCGTGGTGCCGGTGGTCAACCTGGAAGGCCTGCAGCCGGGCCAGCTGCGCCTGAGCGGCCAGCTGCTGGCTGACATCTTCCTTGGCAAGGTGAAGACCTGGAACGACAAGGCCATCGCCGATGCCAACCCGGGCGTGAAGCTGCCAGACACCAAGATCACCCTGGTGCACCGCTCCGACGGTTCGGGCACCACCTTCAACTTCTCCAACTACCTGTCCAAGGTGAGCGAGGAGTGGAAGACCAAGGTCGGCGAAGGCACCTCGGTGCAGTGGCCGGATGGCGTGGGCGGCAAGGGCAACGAAGGCGTGGCCTCGTACGTGCAGCAGATCAAGGGTTCGCTGGGCTACGTCGAGCTGGCCTACGCGCTGCAGAACAACATGCCGTATGCGTCGATGCAGAACGCCGCAGGCACCTGGGTGCAGCCGAGCGCCGAGACCTTCGCCGCTGCTGCCGCCAGCGCCGACTGGGCCAGCGCCAAGGACTTCAACCTGGTCATCACCAACGCCCCGGGCGCCAATGCGTGGCCGATCACCGCCACCAACTTCATGCTGATGCACAAGCAGCCGAAGGATGCCCAGCGCAGCAAGGACACCCTGGCGTTCTTCAAGTGGGCCTTCGAGAACGGCCAGCAGCAGGCCAACGAGCTGCACTACGTGCCGCTGCCGGCCGAGCTGGTCACCCAGATCGAGAGCTACTGGGCCGCTGAGTTCAAGTAATGCGATGACGCGGGCGTACCCACCGGTGCGCCCGCCTTCGCCGTTGGTTCATCCCCGCACACACGGAAACCGCTTTACCCCTGACGTTGCAGCTGCAGTCCGCACTACACGCAACGCCGGCAACGCAACAAGACACCGCTCCACCGGACACCACCTCCCACCACCGTGGGACTGCTGAACTCCCCGCCTCCCCCTGGGCCCATGCCGCAGCCATGAATGCCATCGCACCATCCCTTGCCTCGCCCAGCTCGCGCGACATGCGCGACGCCCGCAACGACCGGCTGTTCCGCTGGTTCCTCATCGCCACCGTCATCTTCGTGCTGGTCGCCCTGGCCAGCGCCGCCCTGTCCATGCTCTGGGGCGGCCGACACGCCCTGCAGGCGCAGGGCCTGAGCTTCTTCTACTCCTCCGAGTGGAACCCGGTTGAAAACAAGTTCGGTGCGCTGGCGCCGATCTACGGCACCGTCGTCACCGCCCTGATCGCCATGCTGATCGCCGTGCCGGTCAGCTTCGGCATCGCCTTCTTCCTGACCGAGGTGGCACCGCGCTGGCTGCGTGGCCCGGTGGGCACCGCCATCGAACTGCTGGCAGGCATTCCTTCGATCATCTACGGCATGTGGGGCCTGTTCGTGCTGGTGCCGGTGATGACCCAGTACGTCACCCCCTTCCTCAACGAGACCCTGGGTGAGTGGCCGATCATCGGGCCGCTGTTCCAGGGCCCGCCGCTGGGCATCGGCATGCTCACCGCCGGCTTCGTGCTGGCCATCATGGTGATCCCCTTCATCTCCTCGGTGATGCGTGAGGTGTTCCTCACCGTGCCCACGCGCCTGAAGGAATCGGCCTACGCGCTGGGTTCGACCAAGTGGGAAGTGAGCTGGGACATCGTGCTGCCATATACCCGCTCGGCGGTGATCGGCGGCATCTTCCTGGGCTTGGGCCGCGCACTGGGTGAAACCATGGCGGTGGCCTTCGTGATCGGCAACAGCGTGCGCCTGACCGCCTCGCTGCTGGAGCCGGGCACCACCATCGCCGCGCTGATCGCCAACGACTTCGGCGAGGCCACCGAGACCTATCGCTCGGCATTGCTGCTGCTCGGCTTCGTCCTCTTCATCGTGACCTTCGTGGTGCTGGCCATCGCCCGCCTGATGCTGATGCGCTTGGCCCGCAAGGAGGGCAACTGATGTCTACCGCCTCCGATTCGCTGTACCTGCGCCGCCGCGTCACCAACGCCATCGCGCTGGTGTTGGCCTGTGCCACCGCCCTGTTCGGCCTGTTCTTCCTGGGCTGGCTGCTGTGGACGCTGCTGGCCAAGGGCCTGCCCGGCATCAATCTGGATCTGTTCACCAAGATGACGCCGCCGCCGATGCAGGAAGGCGGCCTGCTCAACGCCTTCTTCGGCAGCGCGGTGATGTGCGCGCTGGCCATCGCCATCGGCACGCCGCTGGGTGTGGCCGCCGGCACCTGGCTGGCCGAGTACGGCAACGCCCGCAAGGCCGGCACCGTGGTGCGCTTCGTCAATGACATCCTGTTGTCGGCACCGTCGATCGTGCTGGGCCTGTTCGTCTACACGCTGTATGTGATGCAGACGGGCGGAAACTTCTCGGCATTCGCCGGTGCGCTGTCGCTGGCCTTCATCGTGCTGCCGGTGGTGATCCGCACCACCGACGAAATGCTGCGGCTGGTGCCGGTGCAGATGCGCGAAGCCGCTCTGGCACTGGGCGTGCCGCAGTGGAAGGTGATCATGCAGGTGCTGTACCGCAGCGCCATGGCCGGCATCGTCACCGGCATCCTGCTGGCGCTGGCCCGCATTTCCGGCGAAACCGCGCCGCTGCTGTTCACCGCGTTCGGCAACCAGTACTGGAACAGCAACGTGTTCCAGCCGATGGCCTCGGTGCCGGTGGTGATGAACCAGTTCGCCGGCAGCCCCTATGAATCGTGGCAGGTGCTGGCGTGGGCCGGCGCGCTGGTACTGACCGTGTTCGTGCTGCTGGTCAGCCTCTCCGCCCGCGGCGTGCTGCTGCGCAACCGAATCTCAAACGACTGATCCCATGGACCTCCCCATGAACGACCTCAACAACGCCGTTCCGATGCAGCGCATCGCCGTGCCCGCCGCCAACCAGGAACTGCAGGCACCTGCACCGGTGAAGCTGGCCGCACGCGGCCTGGACTTCTACTACGACAAGTTCCATGCGCTGAAGAGCATCAACCTGGAAATCCCGGAAAAGCGTGTCACCGCGCTGATCGGCCCGTCCGGTTGCGGCAAGTCCACCCTGCTGCGCATCTTCAACCGCATCTATGCGCTGTACCCCAAGCTGGAAGCCAAGGGTGAAGTGGTGCTGGACGGCGAGAACATCCTGTCGCCCAAGTACCCGATGAACCGCCTGCGTTCCAAGGTGGGCATGGTGTTCCAGAAGCCGGTGCCGTTCCCGATGACCATCTTCGAGAACGTGGCCTATGGCATCCGCCACCACGAGAAGCTGTCCAAGGCCGAGATGAACGTGCGCGTCGAGCAGGCGCTGCGTCAGGGCGCGCTGTGGGACGAGGTGAAGGACAAGCTCAACCAGAGCGCACTGGGCCTGTCCGGTGGCCAGCAGCAGCGTCTGTGCATCGCCCGTGCCGTCGCCCTGCGCCCGGACGTGCTGCTGCTCGACGAGCCGACCTCGGCGCTGGACCCCATCTCCACCAGCCGCATCGAGCAGCTTGTGGAAGAGCTGAAGAACGATTACACCATTGCCATCGTCACCCACAACATGCAGCAGGCCGCGCGCGTGTCCGATTTCACCGCCTTCATGTATCTGGGCGATCTGATCGAACACGACCGCACGGAGGTGATCTTCTCCAACCCGTCCAAGCAGCAGACCGAGGACTACATCACCGGCCGCTTCGGTTGATCCAACGGAGTGAGGGTGCGGGAACGGAGCGGCGGTTCGCTTCCGGTTCCTGCGGCCTCAGGTTGATGTCGCCCTTCCTGCTGCCCTCCCCCCCTTTCGGGTTCCAGACCATGAATAACATTCCCAACGACCATATCGTGAAGAGTTACGACGAAGAACAGCAGCGCCTCGTGGCCGAAATCGTGCGCATGGGCGAGATGTCCGTGGCCCAGCTTGAAGCCGCGCTGGATGTGATCGAGCGCCGCGACGAGAAGGCCGCCCAGCGCATCGTCGCCAACGACGACGCCATCGACCAGCTGGAGCAGCAGATCAGCCATGACGTGATGCGTCTGGCGCTGCGTGGCCCGATGGCCCGCGACCTGCGCGAGATCCTCGCCGGCCTGCGCATTCCGGCCGACATCGAGCGCATCGGCGACTATGCCGCCAACGTGGCCAAGCGCTCCATCGCGCTGGTGTCGGTGCCGCCGATGCCGCAGATCCAGGGCCTGCGTGCGCTGGGCCGGCTGGCCGCCATCCAGGTGCGCGCCGCACTGGAGGCCTATCGCAACAACGATGCCGATGCCGCGTTGCGCCTGCGACAGGAAGACGCACGTCTGGACGCGCAGTACACCGCGCTGTTCCGCGAGCTGCTGACCTACATGATGGAAGACCCGCGCAACATCACCCCGTGCACGCACCTGCTGTTCATGGCCAAGAACCTGGAGCGCATCGGCGATCACGCCACCAACATCGCCGAGAACGTCTGGTTCCTGGTGCACGGTGATGCGCCGCTGCCGCCGCGCGAGAAGCGCGACGAGACCAGTACGGTCGATCACGCCTGATCCCACTCGTCCGCTTCATCCTCGTCGCAGCGGACGGGTGGAATGGGTTTGTTCGTCCTGAGTGTTTCCATGCAGGCTCCTTCGGGGGCCTGCTTTGGTTTTGGATGATGCGGAAAGCCACCCCTCCCCGGCCCTCCCCTTGGCTGACGCCAAAGGGAGGGAGAAAAGGCGGCTTTCCGATGTACTGACAGATGACGGTGACCGCCCCCTCCCCTTGGCTGCGCCAAAGGGAGGGAGAAAAGGCGGCTTTCCGATGTACTGACAGATGGCGGTGACCGCCCCCTCCCTTTGGCGCCAGCCAAGGGGAGGGTTGGGGAGGGGTAAGCCTTCAAGGTTGCGAAGGGCCAAGCCCCTTACGCCCATTCACCCCACCCCGCTTGCTAAGCTCCAGCTTCCCCCAGCCCGACCCCGTACTGGAGAAGCACATCATGGCCATCGACATCCGCAAGCCCACCCTCGTTCTCGGCGCCGCGCTGCTGGGCGGCATCGCCAGCCCTGCCTTCGCCATGACCGATCTCGCCCAGGGCTATGCACTGGGTGCCAGCGCACAGACGCCGCCGGAGCGGAAGCAGGACACCACCGAGCCCGCCAAGACCGAGCAGGCTGAAGCGAAGCAGCAGCACGAAGGCAAGTGTGGCGAGGGCAAGTGCGGCAGCAGCCAGAAGCATGCGCCTGCCAAGACCGATGCGGACAAGGCTGCCGGTGAAGCCAAGGCGCACGCCGAAGGCAAGTGCGGTGAGGGCAAGTGTGGCGGCAGCGCCTGATTCCCGGGCGCCGCAGCGTCCGCCGGCGGCTTCCAGCGCCGGTCTGGGGCTGCGGCGCTCCCTGCTCGAAGGCCTGCTCTCAGCACCGCAGGGTGCATTCGATTTTCTTGAATGCGCACCGGACAACTGGCTGGGCGTCGGCGGCCGCCTTGGTGATGCACTCAGCGAGCTGTCACAGCGCCACCCCCTGACCTGCCACGGCCTGTCGCTGTCCCTCGGTGGCCCTGCCCCGCTGGACGTGGCCTTCCTGCAGCGCACCCGCCAGTTCCTCGACCAGCACCGCGTGGCGCTGTACAGCGAGCACCTGAGCTGGTGCAGCGACGAAGGCCAGCTCTACGAACTGCTGCCGTTGCCGTTCACCGCCGAAGCCGTGCACCACACCGCCGCTCGCATCCGCCAGACCCAGGACATTCTTGGCCGCCGCATCGCGGTGGAGAACGCCACCTACTACGCCGTGCCCGGCGCGGAGATGGACGAGGCCAGCTTCATCAACGCGGTGCTCGATGAAGCCGATTGCGATCTACTGCTGGACGTCAACAACGTCCACGTCAATGCAGGCAACCACGGCTATGACGCACTGACCTTCCTGCAGCGGCTGCCGTCGTCACGCATCGCCAGCTACCACGTCGCCGGCCATCACGACGAAGCAGACGGCCTGATGATCGACACCCACGGCATGCCGGTGAAGCCCGATGTCTGGCAGTTGCTGGCCGCCACCTATGCGCTGCATGGCCTGCGGCCCACGCTGCTGGAGCGCGATTTCAACTTTCCGCCGCTGCCGGAGCTGCTCGACGAGCTGGCGGTGATCCGCCGCATCCAGCGCGAGGCCCAACGCACGGGTGAAGGACATGACTGAGCCGCTTGCCCATGCACTGGCCCGCTTCGCCGCACACCTGCGCGATCCAGACCGACATGCACCGCCCCAAGACATCAATGAGCGGCGCATGCAGGTGTACCGCGAGCTGTATTTCAACAACATCCAGAGCCTGCTGGCAGGCAACTTCCCGGTGATCCGCCGCACGCTGGGCGAAGACCGCTGGATGGCACTGGTGCGCGCGTTCTGCCGTGAACACTGCCCGCAGACGCCCTTGTTCAGCGAGATCGCGCAGGAGTTCATCCACTTTCTCGATACCGCCCCCAGCGAAGCGGATGCGCCCTGGCTGCTGGAGCTGGCGCACTACGAATGGATCGAACTGGCGCTGCAGATCAGTGATGCGCCGCTGCCCGCACATGATCCAGATGGCGACCTGCTCGCTGGGGTGCCCGTCTGTTCGCCGTGGTATCGCGCCCTGGCTTATCAGTGGCCAGTGCACCGCATCGGTCCCGGCTACCAGCCCGTCGAGTCACCACCGCAACCCACGCTGCTGCTGGCACGCCGTGATGGCAGCAGTCGCATCGTGTTCTCCGAACTGTCACCGCTGCTGTTCCTGCTGCTGGAGCGGCTGGAAGCGGAACCCACCTGCAGTGGCCGTGAACAGTTGCTGGCCCTGGCGGCGGGCGCATTGTTGGACGCCGATGAAGGCTTCATGCGCGACGGTGCGGCGATGCTGCAACAGCTGCGCGAATGTGGCTGCCTGCTGGGGACGGCTGTTTCACACGGTTGACGGGTCTGCACGGCGACGCTTCCGGCCTCTTTCCCTCCAACCGCCACAGTCCGTTCGGGTGGCTCTGCTACCCTATTACGATGAACGAACACGCTGAATCCACTCCCGTACGCCCCACCCATACGCCGATGGCACAACGCTTTCGCGGCTTTCTGCCGGTGGTGGTGGACGTGGAGACAGGGGGCTTCGACTGGAACCGCCACGCGCTGCTGGAGATCGCCGTGGTGCCGGTCGAGATGGACGAAAACGGCCTGCTCTACCCCGGCCAGACAGCCAGTGCCCATGTGATTCCCGCCGAAGGCACCGAGATCGACCCCAAGTCGCTGGAAGTCACCGGCATCGTGCTCGACCACCCGTTCCGCCTGGCCAAGCCCGAGCGCGAGGCGCTCGAGCATGTGTTCGCGCCGGTGCGCGCGGCGCTGAAGAAGTACAACTGCCAGCGCGCCATTCTGGTGGGGCACAACGCCCATTTCGACCTGAATTTCGTCAACGCCACGGTTGCCCGCTGCGGCCACAAACGCAATCCGTTCCATCCGTTCAGCGTGTTCGACACGGTGACGCTGGCGGGTGTGGCCTATGGCCAGACGGTGCTGGCCCGCGCCGTGCAGAGTGCCGGCTTCGACTGGGATGCCAACGAGGCGCACAGCGCGGTGTACGACACCGAGCAGACCGCGCGCCTGTTCTGCAAGATCGTCAACGCCTGGCCGACGCCTCCGGGCCGCTGAGCGGCCCGTTTCGGCTACTGCTGGCGATCAGCCGGCAGAGGCGACGGTCCGCGCGCGGCCTTCCTGCTTGGCCTGCGCCAGAGCGTTCTTGGCGCGCTGGTAGAACAGCACCGGTGCCTGATCCGGCTCACCGAGCTGCACGAGCCCGGCGCTGAAGGTCACCTTGATCTCACCTTCGCCACGGCCGCCCCACTCGCCGTAGTGCGCGAACAGGCGCTGCAGGCGGTCGCACACATGCTGGCCATCGGCCAGCGTGGTATCGCCCAGCAGCACCGCGAATTCCTTGTTGCCCAGCCGTGCCGGCATGTCCGAGGCACGCAGGCTGCGGCGCAGCAGGTCGCCCACTTCGCTGAGCACCAGATCACCCACCGCGCGCGACCAGGTGCCGTTGATCTGCTTGAGGTGATCGATGCTCAGCACCATCAGGCTCAGCGGGCGCGCATTGCGGCGCGCGGCGGCCATGTCACGGGCCATTGCGTCATCGAAGGCACGCCGGTTGGGCAGGCCGCTCAGGTCGTCCTCATGGGCCAGCCGCTCGAAGGACTCGGCCTGCTCCCGCAGCCGCCGCTCCAGCTCGGCCTTGTCGCCTGCCGAAGACTCCAGCTGCGCGGTCACGCGCTGCACCTGCTGCGCCTGCTCGACCATCTGCTGCGCAAGCTGCGCTGCAATCGTGCGCTGCTGCGAAAGCCGGTAGCCACACCACAGCAGACCCAGCAGCAACAGCACGCATACCGCGCCCAGCACCGGCACGGTCGCCACGGCGACCAACGGCAACGGCATCAGCGTCGCCGCCTGCGCCGCCGCTGGCAGCGCCAGCAATGCACCCGAAGCGCACGCCGCGCTCCGCTTCCATCCCAAATCGACCACACGCTCCCCAGCGCGGGCGCCCGTTTCCAGCTGAGCTGCCGGAACCGACTTCATAGCCATTGATCCAATCCCCGAAAACAGGCGGCGATACTAACAAAATGCCATCGATACTAGACAAAAGATTTCGGCTGGAATCTTCACACCGGACATGAAAAACCCCGCCGGAGCGGGGCTTCTTTCACGCATAGGAAGACCGGACCTCAGCCGAGCCGCTGGCGCACGGCCTCGAACAGGGCCACGCCGGTGGCGACGGAGACATTCAGGCTTTCGATGTCGCCCGGCATGGGGATGCGGACCAGCTGGTCGCAGGTCTCGCGGGTGAGCCGGCGCAGGCCGTCGGCCTCACCGCCCATCACCAGGGCCACGTTGCCACGCAGGTCCAGCTGGTGGATGGTGCCGTCCACCTCGCCCGCCAGCCCGTAGACCCACACGCCCAGCTTCTGCATGTCCTTGATGCAGCGGACCAGGTTGGTCACCGCCACCACCGGGATGCGGTCGGCGGCGCCGGCACTGGTCTTGCGCACGGTGGCGTTCACCGGCGCGCTCTTGTCCTTGGGAATGACCACGGCGGTGACGCCCGCGGCAGCAGCGCTGCGCAGGCAGGCGCCCAGGTTGTGCGGGTCCTGCACCTCGTCCAGCACCAGCACCAGCGCCTTGCCTTCGGCGGCCTCGATCAGGCCTTCCAGCTCGTTCTCGGCCCACAGCTTGGCCGCCGCATAGCGCGCGACCACGCCTTGGTGGCGCACCTGGCCGGCCACGCCGCCCAGCGCCTGGGCGTTCACCTTGCGTACGTCGATGCCCTTGCGCAGGGCTTCTTCCTCGATCTCAAGGAGGCGGGGGTTCTTGGTTCCGGCCTCGATCAGCACCTCGCGGACGTTGTCCGGGTCCTTTTCAATCGATGAAGCCACGGCGTTGACGCCGACGATCCACTGGTTCTGCTTGCTCATGGGCGCCACACGGGAAAATTCGGGTGCAATGGTACTACTGCCGGCGGCCGCCCACAGATGCGGGCGCCAGAGACGCCGAAGGGAGCGGCCACTGCCGCTCCCCTCCGCGAAGCCGCCTTGGCGGCAGGCTTCAGTACTTCTTCTTGGTCCGCTTGGCCGGCTTGCCGCGCTCGGGCAACGGCGGCAGGCCACCATCATCCATCGGCTCGCCGTCGAGCTTCTCCACCAGCCGGAAGTCGATCTTGCGCTCTTCCATGCTGGCCTTGAGCACCAGGATGCGCACGCGGTCGCCCAGACGGAATTCGTTGCCACGGCGGTCGCCGGTGAGCGTCTTGCGGATCGGATCGAACTGGTAATAGTCGTGCGGCAGCTGGGTCACATGCACCAGACCGTTGACCTTGGACTCATCCAGTTCCACGAACAGGCCGAAGCTGGTCACGCCGCTGATGACGCCATCGAACTGGCCGCCGACGTGCTTCTCCATCCATGCCGCACGGAAACGCTCGTCCACCTCGCGCTCGGCCTCGTCGGCACGGCGCTCGCGCTCGGAGCACTGCAGCGACAGGGCTGCCATCTCGCGCGGCGTGTAGATGTACTTCTCCGGCGGGCCACCGGTCAGCGCGTACTTGATGGCACGGTGCACCAGCAGGTCCGGGTAACGGCGGATCGGCGAGGTGAAGTGCGCGTAGGCTTCCAGCGCCAGACCGAAGTGGCCATTGTTGTCCGGCGAATACACCGCCAGCGACTGGCTGCGCAGCAGCACCGATTCCAGCAGGGCCGCATCCGGGCGCTCGCGCACCTTCTTCAGCAGCTTGGTGTAGTCGCCCGGCTGCACCTTGTTCCATGCCGGCAGGCTGAGCTTGAACTCCTTGAGGAACTCCAGCAGGTCGGCGTACTTGGATTCCGGCGGGCGCTCGTGCACGCGGAACGGCGCGGGAATGTGCGTGGAAAGCAGGTAGCGCGCCGCCTCCACGTTGGCCGCGATCATGCATTCCTCGATCAGCTTGTGCGCGTCGTTGCGCACCATCATGCCGGCCTGGGTGACCTCGCCCCGGTTGTCCAGCACGAAGCGCACTTCCGAGGATTCAAACTCGATGGCGCCACGGCGCTCGCGCGCCTTGGAAAGGATGCGGTAGAGCTGGTGCAGGTTCTGGATCTGCGGCAGCAACGGGCCGATGAAGGCCTTGGCGTCGGCATCGTCCTCGCCCACCGCGCCCCATACCTGGGTATAGGTCAGGCGCGCATGCGAGTTCATCACCGCTTCGTAGAATTTCGAGCCGCTGACCTGGCCATCGCGCCCCACCTGCATGTCGCAGACAAAGCACATGCGGTCTTCCTTCGGCCGCAGCGAGCAGATGCCGTTGGACAGCGTCTCCGGCAGCATCGGCACCACGAAGCCGGGGAAGTACACCGACGTGGCACGCCTCTGCGCCTCGTCATCCAGCGGCGTGCCGGGGCGCACATAGTTGGACACGTCGGCGATGGCCACCACCAGACGGAAGCCGTCGCGGTTCGGTTCGCAGTACACCGCGTCGTCGAAATCCTTGGCGTCCTCACCGTCGATGGTCACCAGCGGCATGCTGCGCAGGTCCTCGCGCCTGCCGATCATCGACGGTTCCACCGTCATCGGAATGGCGGTGGCCTCGTCCAGCACTTCCGGCGGAAACTCATAGGGCAGCTCATGGCCATGGATGGCGGTTTCCACCACCAGCGACGGCGTCAGCTTGTCGCCCAGCACGGCGATGATCCTGCCGATGGGCGGGCGCCGCGAATCCGGCGCCTGGGTCAGCTCGCACACCACCAGCTGCCCATCCTTGGCACCACCGGTCGCATCGGCGGGAATCTGGATGTTGCGCTGGATGCGCTTGTCGTCGGGCACCACATAGTTGATGCCGAACTCCACGCTGAAATGGCCGATCAGGCGGTTGACGCCGCGCTCCAACACGCGCGCGATGCTGCCTTCGCGGCGTCCCCGGCGGTCGATGCCGGTGACGTTGGCCAGCGCGCGGTCGCCATGCATCACCTTGCGCATTTCGTAGGGCGGCAGGAACAGGTCGTCGCCGCCCTCGTCCGGGCGCAGGAAGCCGAAGCCTTCCGGGTTGGCGATCACCACGCCCGGAATCAGGTTCAACTGCATCACCGGCGCGAAACCGCCACGGCGGTTCTGCACCAGCTGGCCGTCTCGCACCATCGCCCCCAGACGCTTGGCCAGCGCGTCGGCGCGTTCCGGTTCGGTCAGCCCCAGCTGCGCACCGATCTCCTCGGCGTTCTGCGGACCCTCGCAGCGCTCAAGCAGCTGCAGGATGGCCTCGCGGCTGGCGATGGGCTGCGCGTAGCGCTCCGCTTCGCGGGCGGCATACGGATCATCGAAAGCCTGCACATCGCCCGCCGGCGCTGCCTTGCGGCGGCCACGCACGAAGCTCTGCGGTGCGGCGTCATTGAACTTGCCCTTGCGCGGCGGCTTGGCCGGGCCGGTCTTGCCGGGCTTGCCTGCGCCCGACTTCGCCGGGGCAGTCATGCTCTCCGGCATCCACGGCGGGAGCTTGGCGGATTTGGCTTTCGGCGCCTTGCCCGGCGTGCTGCCGGCGGCGGACTTGCGGGCCTTGTCAGCCCCAGTGGTCTTTTTGTTTTTCATCAGCTCCCATGGTACCCGTTACGCCGTGCAGGCAGTGCACAGACCATCCGGCCTGCCCTGCGTGAAAGACCGTTGACAAAGCCCGTGCCGCTCGCCAGAATCGCCGGCCTGAAACGCCCAGGTGGCGGAATTGGTAGACGCACTAGTTTCAGGTACTAGCGGGTAAAACCGTGGAGGTTCGAGTCCTCTCCTGGGCACCAAGGCTTCAAGAACAGACCCGCGCAAGCGGGTCTTTTCGTTTGTGGCGCCCGCCGCATGCGCGCGTCCGCTGGAGCGCGGAGCGGCCCTGCCAGTCCGGGCAACCACACCGCATTTCAACTTCCTGTTGACTCCTGCCAGATTGGCCCGCATAATCTCGCTCCTGAGTCGCCCAGGTGGCGGAATTGGTAGACGCACTAGCTTCAGGTGCTAGCGGGGGCAACTTCGTGGAGGTTCGAGTCCTCTCCTGGGCACCACGACTCAAGAATGAAACAACCCGCGAAAGCGGGTTTTTTCATGCCTGCGATCTGGCGACGGCAATGCCCCCATCGCGTAGACCGAGCAACTCGTAGCCCGGGCAAGCGCAGCGCACCCGGGAAGTGATCCATGCGATGACACCCGCGTCCCGCCACAGCGACTGCCCTGCGGATTGGATGTTCGAGGTTGGCTTCGATCATGGTGATGTGCGCTGGCCGATGCCTGTCGTGTTCCGATCATTCCCCGGGTGCGCATTCGCTTACCCGGGCTACAAGTCGGCGGTCTTGCGGCATCACTCGAACGTCATGCGGCCGCCACTTTCCGGCCACATGAATCGTTGACAGAATTCTTCACGCGCTGCACAATTCGCGTCCTGAGTCGCCCAGGTGGCGGAATTGGTAGACGCACTAGCTTCAGGTGCTAGCGGGGGCAACTTCGTGGAGGTTCGAGTCCTCTCCTGGGCACCACGACTCAAGAATGAAACAACCCGCGAAAGCGGGTTTTTTCATGCCTGCGATCTGGCCGCAGCAATGCTCCAACCGCGTAGCCCGGGTAAGCGAAGCGCACCCGGGATCACCAAGGCCGTGTCATCGAACGGTTGGCCGAGGCGCGAACGAGGCGCGCGCTACTGCCCCTCTCGCGTTGATCATTCCCCGGGTGCGCTGCGCTTACCCGGGCTACGTTCTGGCGTGCCTCAATGACCGCCTGCGGAGGCAGCGCCTGCACCTGCGCCGAAAGGCGGCTTGGCCAGCCACACCAGGCCGATGATCAGCAGGAAGACCCAGCCCAGCAGCATGAAGATGTCGTTGAACCCCATCTGCGAGGCCTGGTGGAGGATCATGTTGTCCAGCACCGCCGCGCCATGCTGCAGGTCGCCCTGCCCCAGTGCCGTCACCTGCGCGTGCATGCCAGGGTCGTACAGCGATACATGCTCGGTGAGGTTGGCGTGGTGCTGCTGGGTGCGGCGCGCCCACAGCCAGGTGGTCAGCGAGGCGGCGAAGCTGCCGCCCAGCGTGCGCAGGAAGGTGGCCAGGCCGGAGCCCGCCGCTACCTCGCGCCCTTCAAGATCGGACAGCAGGATCTGCAGCACCGGCATGAAGAACAGCGCCAGCCCCGCGCCCATCAGGAACTGCACGCCCGCCACATGCGCGAAATCCACCTGCAGGTTGAAGCCCGAGCGCAGAAAGCTGGTCATCGACAGTACGAAGAAGGCGATGGTGGCCAGCATGCGCATGTCCAGCCTGTGCCCGAACTTACCCAGCATGGGCGCCAGCATGATGGGCAGCAGGCCCAGCGGCGCGGTGGCGAGACCGGCCCAGATCGCGGTGTAGCCCATGTCCCGCTGCAGCCACAGGGGGATCATCAGCGCCACCGAGAAGAAGGCGGCATAGCCCACGATCATCGCCAGCGTACCGGCGCGGAAATTGCGATGGCGCAGCAGGCGCAGATCGACGATGGGGTCCTTGTCGGTCAGCTCCCAGATCACGAACACCGCCAGCGTCACCACCGCCACGCAGGTCAGCACCACGATCTTGGTGGAGTTGAACCAGTCCTCTTCGTTGCCCAGGTCCAGCATCAGCTGCAGGCAGCCGACGCCGATGACCAGGGTGATCAGGCCGACATAATCCATCTTCGGCTTTTCGACCTGCTCCACGCGGTGCCGCAGCTGGCCACCCACGATGGCCGCGGCGATGACGCCCAGCGGCACATTGATCAGGAAGATCCACTCCCAGCTGTAGTTGTCGGTGATCCAGCCGCCGAGGATGGGCCCCGCGATGGGCGCGACCACGGTGATCATCGCCAGCAGTGCCAGTGCCTGCCCGCGTTTCTCGCGTGGGTAGATGCTCACCAGCAGTGACTGGGTGATGGGGTACATCGGCCCGGCGACGAAACCCTGCAGCGCGCGCGATACCACCAGCATGCCCATGTTCTGGGCGATGCCGCACAGCAGCGAGGCGATGGAGAAGGCGATCGTCGCCCACACGAACAGCTTGACCTCGCCGAAGCGGCGGCTGAGCCAGCCGGTCAGCGGCAGCGCGATGGCCGTGCTGACCGCGAACGAGGTGATCACCCACGTCGCCTGCTGCGAACTGGCGCCGAGGTTGCCGGCGATGGTGGGCAGCGACACGTTGGCGATGGTGGTATCCAGCACCTGCATGAACGAGGCCAGCGCCAGACCGGCCGTGCACAGCGCGACGTTGGCCGGTCCATGCCCGGCCGCAGCCTGCGGCAGCGCGGGAGCTTGAGCGGACATGTGGACCTCAGCCAGCGCGCGCCGACGGCGGCAGGTTGGCCTCGATGACGGTGTGGATCAGCGCATCGGCATCCTCCAACTGCTTGGCATAGACCTGCGTGCCATACACCGTGCCCTTGGCAACGTCGGCCGGCAGCACCGTGCCCTTCTGGTCATGCAGGTTCACTTCGGCCTTCATCGACAGGCCGATGCGCAGCGGGTGTTCGGCCAGCTGCCCGGCATCGATGCTGATGCGTACCGGTACGCGCTGCACGATCTTGATCCAGTTGCCGCTGGCGTTCTGCGCCGGCAGCAGCGAGAACGCCGAGCCGGTGCCCATGCCCAGGCTGGTGATGTGGCCCTTGTAGCGCACGTCACCGCCGTACAGGTCCGAGCGCAGTTCCACTTCCTGGCCCAGGCGCATGTGCCGCAGCTGGGTTTCCTTGAAATTGGCTTCCACCCACATCTGTTCGGTCGGCACCACCGCCATCAGCACCGCTCCCGGCTGCACCCGCTGGCCAACCTGCACCGAACGGCGCGCGACATACCCGGTGACCGGCGCGACGATGCCGGCGCGGGCGTTGTTCAAGTACGCCTGGCGCAGCTGCGCGGCAGCGGCCTGCACATCCGGCTGGGTGGCGATGACGGTGTCATCGACCAGCGCACGGTTGCGCTCCACCGCTTCGCGCGAACCCGCCACGGCTGCTTCAGCAGCGGCCAGTTCGTCGGCGGCATGGGCCAGCTCTTCGTTGGAAATGGCACCCGTGGCCGCCAGGCCCTTGCGGCGCGCATAGTCATCGCGTGCACGCTTGAGGGTGACCTGGCGCGCGTTGAATTCGGCCTGTGCGCCTTCCACGCTGCGGTACATGCCGCGCACCTGGCGCACGGTGCGGGCCAGGTTGGCCTGCGCCTGTTGCAGCGCCACCTCGGTATCGGTGGGGTCCAGCTGCACCAACAGCTGGCCCTGCTCCACCTTCATGCCGTCATCGGCGGCGATGGACACCACGGTGCCGCCCACCTGCGGGGTGATCTGCACCTGGTTGCCGGCGACATAGGCGTCGTCGGTTTCCTCGGCCCAGCGGCCGAACATGAAGTACCACACGGCGAACGCGACCAGCAGGATCACCACGATCAGGAACAGGCCGCGCAGCAGCTTGGCGCGGCGGCTCGGCGCGGGTGCAGCGGCAGCCGTATCGGAAGAAGAGGTCTGGCTCATCGGGATGACTCTTGGGAATTCGGAATGACGTTGGCGGTGCTCAGCGGCGGCGCTTGATCGGCGGGCTGGAACCCACCACCCAGCGCGGCGCTCAGGCGCACCGAAGACAGCAGCTGCTGTGCGTGCAGGTTGCTCAGCCGTTGCTCGGCCTGCAGCAGCGGGTCCTGCGTGCCGAGCACGTCCAGGTAGTTGCCGATGCCGGCCTTGTAACGCTGCAGGGCGAGGTCGTTGGCGGCGCGGGCGGTGTCCAGCGCCTGCTGCTGGTTCTCGACCTGGCTGCCCAGCGAGCGCACCGCGTTGACCTGGTCGGCCACTTCGCGCAGAGCGTCCACCACGGTGTGGTTGTAGCTGGCCACGGCCAGGTCATGGTCGGCATCGCTTCTGGCCAGCCCGGCGCGCAGGTGGCCGCCGTCGAAGATCGGCAGGCTCAGCGCGGGCGCCAGCAGGCCGAAGGTGGAGCCGCTTTCCAGCAGGCTGCCGATGTCCTTGGAGACCACGCCGCCCAGCGCCATCAGGTTGAGACTGGGATAGAAACGCGCCTTGGCCGCGTCGATCTGCCTGCCGGCGGCTTCCACGCGCCAGCGCGCGGCCACCACGTCAGGGCGGCGGCCCAGCAGTTCGCTCGGCAGCACGCTGGGCAGCTGCAGCGCCAGCGGGCTCAGTTCGGCCGGCAGACTGATCTGCAGCCCGCGATCCGGTCCCTGCCCCAGCAGTGCCGCCAGCCCATTGCGGCTGGTGTCGATCTGCTGCTGCGCAGCCAGCTGCTGCTGGCGCGCCAGTGGCAGCCGTGCCTCGGCCTGACGCACCTGCAGGTCGCTGTCGATGCCGGCACTGCGGCGCTGGCGGGTCAGCTGCAGCAGCTTTTCCGAACGCGCCAGCTCGTCATCGGCCACGCGCTGCTGGGCAGCGGCATGCGCCAGCTGCACGTAGGTCTGCACGATGGCGGCGGAGAGGTCCAGACGCGCAGCCTGTGCATCCACTTCAGCGGCATGCTGGCTGTCCACGGCCGCTTCCCAGGCGGCGCGCTTGCCGCCCC
>DALZZG010000016.1:20096-35126 GCA_031987665.1 Stenotrophomonas sp.
GCTGCATGCCGGTATAGCCCGGCGACAGCGTCAGGCTGGGCTTGCGCTCGGCATTGCTGCCGGCGGCCTGTGCCTGCGCCTGACGCAACCGTGCATCGGCCGCTTCCAGCGAAGGGCTGCCGCGCAGGGCTTCGGCCACCAGCGCGTCCAGCTGCGGGTCGCCCAGCGCGCGCCACCATTCGGCGGCAGGGAAGCCAGCAGCACTCAGCGGCGCGCCTGCCAGTGTCTTGCCAGCCTGCAGGCCATCGGCATCGAGCAGGCGGCCCTGCGGCTGCAGTCCATGGGTGCTGGCACAGGCGGCGAGCGCCAACGCCAGCGCGCCCACCAGCAGCGGGCGGGAGGATCGGATCAGGGAAGTGTTCATGGCGAAGAAAGGGAGTCGCGTACCCGGGCAAGGAGTTGGAACAGCTGGTCGCGTTCGGCCGGCGTCAGGTCGCGCATGGCCAGGTCCATCACCCGGTCGCCGCGCACTTTGAGGCGCGCCCACAGTTCACGGCCCTGATCGGTGACCACGATCTGCAGCGCGCGGCGGTCCTGCGCATGCGGCTCGCGACGCAGGCATTGCAGCGCTTCCAGGCGGTCCAGCAGGCGGGTGACGGCGCTGGGCACCTGGTTGATGGCCTGGCCGAGTTCGGCGGCGGTGCACGGCGCCATGTTCACCAGCACCTTCAAGCCGACATAGTCGCTGAAGCCGATGCCAAGGCCTTCTTCGGCCATGGTGGCGTCGAGCTGGCGGATCAGGCCGTCGCCAACCTGGCGCATCAGCAGGCCGAAGCTGGGCGGGAGGACGGGGGGAGTATCGTTCATGGTGCGGCATTTTATTTCCAGATGGAAATATTCTCCAAGTAAATATTTCCATCAAGAAATGAACTCAGCGTTACAGATTTGCATCGAATCAACGCCACGGCAGGCAGAACGCCGCCCGCACTGCTTGGCATCCCCGCCGCCATCCGGATAATCCTTCGGTCTGGAAGCCGGCAGCCACGCCGCGGCTTCACCGTTCACAGGTAGCACCCCACGCAATGACCGATCTTGCACGCCCAGCTTTCCACGGCTTTGAACAACAGCCGCTGCGCGAGTACGCCGAACGCGCCTATCTCGATTACTCCATGTATGTGGTCCTGGACCGCGCCCTGCCCTTCATCGGCGACGGGCTCAAGCCGGTGCAGCGCCGCATCATCTATTCGATGAGCGAACTGGGCCTGGGTGCAGCATCCAAGCCGAAGAAGTCCGCGCGCACCGTCGGTGACGTCATCGGCAAATACCACCCGCACGGCGACAGCGCCTGTTACGAGGCCCTGGTGCTGATGGCGCAGCCGTTCTCGTTCCGCTACCCGCTGATCGACGGCCAGGGCAACTTCGGTTCCAGCGACGACCCCAAGTCGTTCGCGGCCATGCGTTACACCGAATCCAAGCTGACCCCCATCGCCGAGGTACTGCTGGGCGAGCTGGGCCAGGGCACCGTGGACTGGACGCCCAACTTCGACGGCACGCTGGAGGAGCCGAGCTGGCTGCCGGCACGCCTGCCGCACCTGCTGCTCAACGGCACCACCGGCATCGCCGTGGGCATGGCCACCGACGTGCCGCCGCACAACCTCAATGAAATCGTCAGCGCGCTGGTGCGCCTGATCGACGCCCCGGACACCACCGTGGCCGAGCTGTGCGAGCACGTGAAGGGCCCGGATTACCCGACCACCGCCGAGATCATCACCCCGGCCTCGGACCTGCGGAACCTGTACGAAACCGGCAACGGCAGCGTGCGCGCCCGCGCCACCTTCACCAAGGAAGGCGGCCACATCGTGGTGACGGCGCTGCCGCACCAGGTGTCCCCGTCCAAGGTGATCGAGCAGATCGCCGCGCAGATGCGCGCCAAGAAGCTGCCGTGGCTGGAAGACATCCGCGACGAGTCCGACCACGCCAACCCGGTACGGGTGGTGCTGATCCCGCGCTCCAACCGCGTCGACGCCGAGCAGTTGATGGGGCATCTGTTCGCCACCACCGACCTTGAGCGCAGTTTCCGCGTCAACCTCAATGTCATTGGCCTGGACGGTCGCCCGCAGGTCAAGAACCTGAAGATGCTGCTCAGCGAATGGCTGCGCTTCCGCCAGGACACCGTCACCCGCCGCCTGACCCACCGCCTGCAGAAGGTGGAGCGTCGCCTGCACCTGTTGGAAGGCCTGCTGGTTGCCTTCCTCAACCTGGATGAAGTGATCCGCATCATCCGCACCGAGGACGATGCCAAGGCCGCGCTGATCGCCCGCTTCGCGCTGAGCGAGGACCAGGCCGAGTACATTCTGGAAACCAAGCTCAAGCAGCTTGCGCGCCTGGAAGAAATGAAGATCCGCGGCGAGCAGGACGAGCTGGCCAAGGAACGCGACAAGATCCTGTCCATCCTGCAGAGCAGCGCCAAGCTGAAGAAGCTGGTCAAGGACGAGCTGCTGGCCGACGCCAAGAAGTTCGGCGACGCCCGCCGCTCGCCGCTGGTGCAGCGCGGCGCCGCCCAGGCCATCGACGAGACCGAGCTGGTGCCCAGCGAGCCGATGACCGTGGTGCTGTCCGAGAAGGGCTGGGTGCGTGCCGCCAAGGGCCACGATGTCGATGGTTCGACCCTGAACTACCGTGATGGCGACAGCCTGTTGGCGTTCGCCCGCACCCGCAGCACCCAGCAGGTGGCCTTCCTGGATACCGAGGGCCGCGCCTATTCCACGCCGGTGCATACCCTGCCCTCGGCACGTGGCAATGGCGAGCCGCTGACCGGCCGTTTCTCGCCAGCACCGGGCAGCAACTTCGTCACCGTGGCCAGCGGCGACAACAACACCCGCTTCGTGCTGGCCTCGACGCATGGCTACGGTTTTGTCACCCGCTTCGAGAACCTCACCGGCCGCAACAAGGCCGGCAAGGCAATGCTCAACCTGTCCGCCGGCTCGGCGGTGCTGACCCCATCACTGGTCGCCAACCCGGAAACCGATCGCATCGTCGCGGTCACCAGCGCCGGCAACATGCTGGCCATCCCGGCCAGCGAGCTGCCCGAGCTGGACAAGGGCAAGGGCAACAAGATCATCGAGATCCCCAAGGCCAAGCTCTCCACCGAGCGCGTGGTGGCGGTGGTCGCGGTCGGCCCCGGCAACACCCTGCAGGTCCGCAGCGGACAGCGCACCATGAACCTGTCGTTCAAGGATCTGGACACCTATCTAGGCACGCGCGCGACGCGCGGGCATCTGTTGCCGCGTGGGTGGCAGAAGGTTGAGGGGTTGGATGTGCAGTAAACCGCGTCCCTGACGACAAGCAGAAAGGCCGGGCATGTCCCGGCCTTTCTGTTTCCGGTTTCCTCCCAGCATGTAGAGCGGAGCCATGCTCCGCTGGGCGGTCCCGGCAAAGCCCCTGCCGAGCATGGCTCGGCACTACGGCCAACCGTTGCGCGCCTACCGCGAAAAGCCCCGGGTGCGCTGTGCTTACCTGGGCTACACGCCCCCCCTTGTAGAGCGGAGCCACGCTCCGCTGGGCATTCCCGGCAAAGCCCCTGCCGAGCATGGCTCGGCACTACGGACAGGCGCTGAGGTTTCGGCCCCGTCGTGAAAAGCCCCGGGTGCGCGTCGCTTACCAGGGCTACACACCACCCCTTGTAGAGCGGAGCCATGCTCCGCTGGGCGGTTCCGGCAAAGCCCCTGCCGAGCATGGCTCGGCACTACGGCAACCGACGCGCCACGCAACGTTGATGGCTTGACGACCCTGCTACCCTCGTTGGAGGACATATATCGAGGGTTTCCCATGCATCCCGATTTCTGGCTGCAACGCTGGCAGGATGGGCAGATCGGCTTCCATCGCGACGAGGTCATGCCGCTGCTGCAGAAGCACTGGCCTTCGCTGGAGCTGCCCTCCGGCAGCCGCGTGCTGGTGCCGTTGTGCGGCAAGACCCTGGACATGCATTGGCTGGCCGCACAGGGCCATCGCGTCCTTGGCGTGGAGCTGTCGGCACTCGCCGTGCAGCAGTTCTTCGATGAAGCCGGGCTCACGCCGCAACGCCGCACCAGCGTCTATGGCGAGCACTACAGCGCCGGCCCCATCGAGATCATCCGCGGCGATGCCTTCGCACTGGATGAAAGCCTGCTTGCCGACATCGCCGGCATCTACGACCGTGCCGCGCTGATCGCACTGCCGCCGCCGCTGCGCCAGCAGTACCGCGACACGCTTTATGCGCGCGTGCCTGTCGGTTGCCGTGGCGTGCTGATCACCCTGGAATACCCGCAGGATGAAAAGCAGGGCCCGCCGTTCTCGGTGGAACAGCCGGAGGTGGAGCGCTTGTTCGCCCAACCATGGGAGGCCGACCTGCTGGAGCGCCGCGACATCCTCGACCAGCAACCCGGCTTCGGCACGACCGCTTTGAGCACCACGGTCTACCGGCTGCAACTGAACGCCTGAGCGCGCGACCTGATCCCGTAGCCCGGGTAAGCGCAGCGCACCCGGTGCCTTTGGCGATAGGCGCGCAACGATTGGCCGTAGTGCCGAGCCATGCTCGACAGGGGCTTTGCCGACCAAGGCCCAGCGGAGCGTGGCTCCGCTCTACAAGGGGCGCGAGTAGCAGGTAGCCCGGATAAGCGCAGCGCATCCGGGGCTTCTTGCGCGGCAACGAACAACGACTGCTGTCGGCAGCTGCCCTCATCCGCCCCTTCGGGGCACCTTCCCCCTAAAAGGGGGCTGCAGGTCCCGCTGGCGGGAGAAGGGACTTCAACACAGCATCTGCTGAACCCCCACAAACAAGAAGGGCGGCCTTGGCCGCCCTTCCCTGCTCAGGTCGCCGTACCGCGGCCGTCGATCTTGCTGGTCTGGTACAGCTCCAGCCCGATGCGCTTGATCAGGCCCAGCTGCTGCTCCAGCCACCAGGCATGGTCTTCCTCGGTGTCGTGCAGCTGCTTGACCAGGATGTCGCGGCTCACGTAATCACCGTGCTCTTCGCACAGCTTCACGCCTGCGGCCAGATTGGCGCGCACCTGGTATTCGGTCTGCAGGTCCTTCTCCAGCATTTCCACCACGGTCACGCCGGGCTCGAAGGCATGCGGGCGCATGTCCGGGTCGCCCTGCAGGAACAGGATGCGGCGCAGCAGCGCATCGGCATGCTCGGTCTCCTCCTCCATCTCATGGCCGATGCGCTCATACAGCGCGTACAGACCCTGATCCTCGTAACGACGGGAGTGGATGAAGTACTGGTCACGCGCGGCAAGCTCGCCACGCAGCAGTTCCTTCAGGCATTCGATGACTTGGCTGTTTCCCTTCATGGGAGGGCTCCTGATGGTCCGGAATGGGCATAGCGTGCCCTATCTGGCGGGGCAATGATCTAATCGGAATCAGTTTCAGTTGCGAATGCGCTTGTAGCGTCGCCCCGCTGGCACTTGAAAGCATGACATGCCCCTACAATCGTCGCTGGAACCGCTACCGGGGGTAGGCCGTGCTGCGTCGTTGGCTGCTGCGTTCGTTGTGGGTCGTACTGGGGTTGCTGCTGATACTGGTGATCGGAACCTGGCTGCTGCTGCGCGGCAGCCTGGCGCAACTGGACGGCGATCTGGTGCTGCCGGGGCTCTCGGCCCCGGTGAGCGTGGAGCGTGACGGCAATGGCATGGTCACCGTGCAGGCCGCCAACGAGATCGACATGGCCCGCACGCTGGGCTATGTGCACGCGCAGGAGCGCTACTTCGAGATGGACCTGATGCGCCGTTCGGCCGCAGGTGAACTGGCCGAACTGTTCGGGCCCAAGGCCCTGCCACTGGACAAGCGCATGCGCGTGCACCGGCTGCGTGCCCGCATCCACGACAACCTGAACGTGGCGCTGGGCGACAAGCGCGCCGTGCTGGAAGCCTACCGCGATGGCGTCAATGCCGGGCTGGCCTCCCTGCCGGTGCGGCCGTGGCCCTACCTGCTGCTCCGCCAGCAGCCTCGCCCGTGGGAACTGGAGGATTCGGTACTCACCGGCATGGCCATGTATGCCGACCTGCAGGATCCGACCAATACCCGCGAGCTGGCGATGGCCCGCATCCGCGAGGCGGTGCCGCCGGCGCTGTATGCACTGCTGAGCCATGACGGCAGCGAATGGGATGCACCGTTGTTTGGCGAGCCGCGGGGCAATGCCGTGCTGCCCGGGGCGTCGGCGCTGGACCTGCGTGGCGATGGCGCTGCTGCTGCACCCAAGGTGGCCCTCACACGTACACCGGCGGAGAACGGCTTCAGCGATACGCAGGAGGAGACCCGGTATTTCCCGGGCAGCAACAACTTCGCCGTGGCCGGTGCCCTGACCGCCGATGGCCGCGCCATCGTGGCCGACGACATGCATCTGGGCCTGCGCGCGCCCAACATCTGGTTCCGGGCGCGTCTGCGCTATGCCGACCCTACCGCGCCCGATGGCAAGGTGGATGTCGCCGGCTTCACCCTGCCCGGCCTGCCGGCCGTGATCGTCGGCAGCAACACGCGCGTGGCATGGGGCTTCACCAACAGCTACATCGACACCGCCGACTACGCACGCCTGCCCGCTGGCACGCCCCTGCGCAGCCATCACGAAGCCATCGCTGTCGCCGGCCAGGCCCCGGAGGATTTCCTGGTGCGCGAGAGCGACTGGGGCCCGGTGCTGCAGGAGGAGGCCGATGGCAGCCTGCTGGCGTTGCGCTGGGTGGCGCAGCTGCCGGGCGCGGTGAAGCTGGATTTCGCCGACATGGCCAAGGCCGCAGACCTGGATACAGCGTTCGCCGTGGCCGACCGCTCCGGCATTCCCGCGCAGAATCTGATGGTGGGCGACCGCAGTGGCCGCATCGCGTGGCGCCTGATCGGCGCCCGCCCGCAGCGCGCGGCAGGCTGCCGTCACGGTCTGGACGACGCACGCACGGAATCCGGCGACTGTGCCCCATGGCCGATACACAGCGATCAGGCACCGGCGCTGGTTGATCCACCAGCGCACCGTCTATGGACCGCCAACACCCGTGTCGTGGATGGCGAAGCCCTCGCCACGGCGGGCGACGGCGGTTATGACCTGGGTGCCCGCGCACGGCAGATCCGCGATGGCCTATTCGCACGCGACACTTTCAGCGAACGCGACCTGCTGGCGATCCAGCTGGATGACCGTGCTGTGTTGATGGAACGCTGGTGGAAACTGCTGCGGCAAACCGTCGAACACAGTGACGACCCCGCGCTGAAGCGGCTGGAAGCAGCCAGCCGCCAATGGCAGGGCCGTGCCAGCGTCGATTCGGTGAGTTACCGGCTGGCGCGCGGCTTCCGCGGCAACACGCTGGACACGCTGGAATCCGCGCTGCTGGCACCAGCCAAGGCCCAACTGGGCGATGACTTCATCCCGCCGCATCTGCCGCAACTGGAAGGCGTGGTCTGGCCGCTGGTCAGTGAACGTCCCGCCCACCTGCTGCCACCGCAGTTCGACAGCTGGGACACCCTGTTGGCCGACAGCGCACGGCGGATGGACACCGACCTGTCCCTGCAGAACATGCAGCAGGCCGATCACAGCTGGGGTGAACGCAACACCGCCGCCATCTGCCACCCGATCTCGCGGGCGCTGCCGGCGCTGTTCAAACGCTGGCTGTGCATGCCGGCGCAGCCGCTGCCCGGCGACAACGACATGCCGCGTGTACAGGGCCCGGCGTTCGGCGCATCCGAACGCATGGTGGTCTCACCCGGCCACGAAGCGGACGGCATCGTGCACATGCCCGGCGGCCAGAGCGGCCACCCGTTGTCACCGTTCTGGGGCGCCGGCCACGACGATTGGGTCGAAGGCCGCCCAACCCCGTTCCTGCCCGGCGAAACCGAATACGTGCTGGAACTGAGACCGCGTTGAAGCGGGGAACGGGAATGTGGGTTGGCAGCACGCGCAAACCCACTTCCCGCCACCCACATCCCTGTTCCCGGTGTTACAGCGCCTGCGCATGCACCCCTGCCACGGCCCGGCCCGACGGGTCGGCCATGGTGGCGAAGCTGGCATCCCACGCAATCGCCGCCGGTGAGGAACAGGCGATCGACTTGCCGCCCGGCACCGTTTCCGACGCTGCATGGCTGGGGAAGAACTGCTCGAACAGGTGGCGGTAGTAGTACGCCTCCTTGGTCTGCGGCGGGTTGTGCGGGAACCGCTTGTCGGCAGCGGCCAGCACGCGGTCGCTGACCTGCTCCTCGGCATGCGCCTTCAGCCCGTCGATCCAGCCATAGCCCACGCCGTCGCTGAACTGTTCCTTCTGCCGCCACAGGATTTCCTTCGGCAGATAGCCCTCGAACGCCTCACGCAGCACCGCCTTCTCGATGCGGCCACTGGCCTTGTCCACCATCTTGTGGCGCGCATCCATCTTCATCGCCACGTCGAGGAACTCACGGTCAAGGAATGGCACGCGCGGCTCCACACCCCAGGCCATCATCGACTTGTTGGCGCGCAGGCAGTCGTAGTTGTTCAGTGCGTCCAGCTTGCGCACCAGTTCCTCATGGAACTCACGCGCGTTCGGCGCCTTGTGGAAGTACAGGTAGCCGCCAAAGATCTCGTCACTGCCCTCGCCGGACAGCACCATCTTCACGCCCATCGCCTTGATGCGCCGCGCCAGCAGGAACATCGGCGTGGACGCACGGATGGTGGTGACGTCATAGGTTTCGATGTGGCGGATCACTTCCGGCAGCGCATCCAGCCCCTCCTCGAAGGTGTACTCGAAGCCGTGGTGCACGGTGCCCAGCGCCTCGGCGGCAACCTTGGCCGCGGCCAGATCCGGCGAACCCTTCAAGCCGATGGCGAAGCTGTGCAGGCGCGGCCACCAGGCCTCGCTCTGGCCGCCATCCTCGATGCGATGCCGTGCATAACGCGCCGCCACTGCCGCCACCAGCGAAGAATCCAGACCGCCGGAAAGCAGCACGCCGTAGGGCACGTCGGTCATCAGCTGGCGGTGCACCGCACGCTCGAAGGCCTCGCGCAGTTCGGTCAGCGATACATCCACGCTTTCCACGGCGTCGTAGTCACGCCACGGGCGCTCGTAGTACTTGCTCAACGTGTCGGTGCTGCTGTCGTACCAATGGCCCGGCGGGAACTGCGCGACATCGGCGCAGGTATCGGACAGCGACTTCATCTCGGAGGCCACGCACAGCCTGCCCTGCTTGTCATGGCCCCAGTACAGCGGCACCACGCCGATCGGATCACGCGCGATCAGCACCCTGCCCTTGGCCTTGTCCCACAGCGCGAAGGCGAAGATGCCGTTGAGGCGGTTGAGGAACGACGCCGGTTCGTCCTCGCGGTACAGCGCGTTGATCACCTCGCAGTCCGAGCCGGTCTGGAAGGCATAGGGCTGGGTGAGTTCCTGCTTCAGCTCCTGGTGGTTGTAGATTTCGCCGTTGACGGCAAGCGCCAGTTCGCCATCGTCGGACAGCAGCGGCTGCGAACCACCGGCCGGGTCCACGATGGCCAGGCGCTCGTGCACCAGGATGGCGCCGTCGTCCACATACACGCCGCTCCAGTCCGGGCCACGGTGGCGCTGGCGCTGTGACTGCTCAAGTGCCTGCCGGCGCAATGCCTGCAGGTCGTCGCCCGGTTGCAGGCCGAAAATGCCGAAGATGGAACACATGGTGAAGCTCCTTGGATGTGGGGGTAAACCGTTGAAGCAGTAGCCATGGAAGCCAGTGCAGCGTGCTGGTGAGGGCTTTCAGGACGGTGACGTGTTCGGCACCCGGCCACAAAAAAACCCGCATCGGCCGATGCGGGTTTCCTGGTCACTGGGCGTGTGGTGCTTAGGCTCAGTCGCAGACCCGCATAGGCCGCGCGCGATTATTCGCAATCGCATTATTGCGATTGTTCGAATTGGTCACGTTGGTGCGGGCGGTGAGGATCATGTGGCCGACGATAGCCCGGGTTTCAGGGGCCATGCAACAGTTTCTTGGGTAACCGCCGCCGGACGGCAAGGTACGGTGGGAATGGGCCATGGGGAATGGGCAGCTCTGGTCTGCCCGTATCCGAGAATCACTCACCGACCGGCGTCGTAGTGCCGAGCCATGCTCGGCAAAGGGGCCCTCCCGCGAAAAGCCCAGCGGAGCATGGCTCCGCTCTACGACGACGCGAGCAGGCGCTCGATCAACCGGCGGTACAGGTCCGGCAGGGCTTCAAGATCGGCCAGACGCACGTTTTCATCCACCTGGTGGATGCTGGCGTTGACCGGCCCCACCTCGATGCACTGCGCGCCCAGCGGGGCGATGAAGCGGGCGTCGGAGGTGCCGCCGCCGGTGCTCTCCTCTGGCAGCGCCCCGGCAAACTCGGCCAGCACTTCGCGTGCCACGCTGCGCAGGCGGCCTTCCGGGGTATAGAACGGCTCGCCGCTGCGGTGCCAGTGCAGCTCATAGTCCAGACCGTGACGCTCGAACAGCGTGGTGATCTCCAGCTCCAGCGTTTCCGCGCTCCAGTGCGGGTTGTAGCGCAGGTTGAACATCACCTGCAGCTCGCCCGGAATCACGTTGTTGGCACCCGTACCGCCATGGATGTTGGAAATCTGCAGACTGGTGGGCGGGAAGCTCTCATAGCCATCGTCCCAGTGCCGCGCGACCAGTTCGGCCAATGCCGGCGCCGCCTGATGGATGGGATTGCGTGCCTTGTCCGGGTAGGCCACATGGCCCTGCACGCCCTTCACCAGCAGCTTGGCCGACAGGCTGCCGCGACGCCCCACCCGCAGCAGGTCGCCCAGCGTCGCGGTGGACGAGGGCTCACCGGTGATGCACCAGTCGATCACCTGCCCACGCTCGCGGAACAGCCTGGCGACATGGCGCACGCCGTCGATGGCATCGCCTTCCTCGTCGCTGGTCAGCAACAGCGCCAGCGTGCCGGCATGGTCCGGGTGTTCGGCAACGTACTGCTCGGCCGCCACCACGAACGCGGCGACGCTGCCCTTCATGTCCGCCGCGCCGCGCCCGTACAGCACGCCTTCGCGCACCTGCGGCTGGAACGGATCACTGGCCCAGTTCTCCACCGGCCCGGTCGGCACCACGTCGGTGTGCCCCAGCAGCACCAGCACCGGCGCGCCGTGGCCATGCGTGGCCCAGAGGTTGTCCACTTCACCCAACCGCAGATGCTCGCACTGGAAACCCGCAGCACGCAGCCGTTCGGCGATCAGCTGCTGGCAACCGGCGTCCTCCGGCGTCACCGAAGGGCGCGCGATCAGCTCGCAGGTCAGGTCGAATACGTCGCTCATGCCAACCTCCCGAAATCGTGATGCATCGCGCTCAGGCAATGCCGAAGCGCTTCTTGAAACCGTTGTCGCTGAAGCCCTGGCTGAACTCGCCATCGTCGGTGATCACCACTGGCCGCTTGATCAGCTGCGGGTACTCGCGCAGCAGCAGTTTCCATTCGGCATCGGAGGCGGCGCCCTTGCGGTTGTCCGGCAGTTGCCGCCAGGTGGTGGAGGACTTGTTGATCATCGCCTCGAAACCGCCGGCCTTGCCGGCCCACTCCACCAGCACTTCAGGCGTGGGCTTGTTGTCGCGGTAGTCCACGAAGGTGTGGGCGATGCCAAAGCGATCCAGCCACTTGGTGGCCTTCCTGCAGGTGTCGCAGTTCTTCAAACCGTAAATCGTCGTCATGGGTTCAGCTCATGCGTTTGTGTCGTTGACCCCGGAGAAGCACTGCCCTCATCCGCCCCTTCGGGGCACCTTCCCCCAAAAGGGGGCTGCAGGCCCCGCTTGCGGGAGAGGGGACAGGCCGATGGATGCTCAGTCCGCCAGACCGCGCAGCAGGTCGTTGACGCTGGTCTTGCTGCGTGTGCGCGCATCCACCTGCTTTACGATCACCGCGCAGTACAGCGAGTGCGTGCCGTCCTTGGACGGCAGCGAACCGCTGACCACCACGCTGTACGGCGGAATGTAGCCGTAGCTGATTTCGCCGGTGGCGCGGTTGTAGATACGGGTGCTCTGGCTGAGGAACACGCCCATGCCGATCACGCTGTGGTGGCCGACGACCACGCCTTCCACCACTTCCGAGCGCGCACCGATGAAGCAGTGGTCCTCGATGATGGTCGGGCTGGCCTGCAGCGGCTCCAGCACGCCGCCGATGCCGGCGCCGCCGGACAGGTGGCAGTGCTTGCCGATCTGCGCGCACGACCCCACCGTGGCCCAGGTATCGACCATGGTGCCCTCGCCCACATGGGCTCCGATGTTGGTGAAGCTCGGCATCAGCACCACATCCTTGCCGAAGTGCGTGCCGCGACGGGCGATGGCACCCGGCACCACGCGCACGCCCATCTGGCGGAAACGGGTTTCGTCATAGCCCTCGAAGCGCGACTCCACCTTGTCCCAGAACGGCGCGGGGCTGCCGTCCATCACCGCCATGTCGTTGACGCGGAAGTACAGCAGCACCGCCTTCTTCAGCCATTCGTTGACCTTCCAGCCACCATTGCCATCAGGCTCGGCAACGCGGAACTCGCCGGATTCCAGACCGTCGATGACGCGGTTCACCAGCGGGCGGGTCGAACCCTCGATTTCGTCCACGGTGAGCATGGTGCGGCGCTCGAACGCGCTCTCGATGCTGAACTTCATTTCAGCCACGCCCGGTGCCGGCGGCTTGCGCAGGCTGCGCGGGCCCACTGCTTCAACGGTCTTCGGCTTGCCTGCCGCAACCGCACGCTTAGGCGCGGCCTTGGCGACCGGCGCAGCCTTCTTCGCCGGCGCGGCAGGCTTTCTGGCGACAGCCTTCTTGACTGCCGCCTTCGTCACGGTCTTCTTCGCTGCCGGCTTGGTGGCGGTCTTCTTCGACGCGGTCTTGCGGGCGGCGGGCTTGGGCTTGGTGGTTGCCATCAGCGGGGGTCTCCTGGCGCTCTATCGGGTTCCAGGCTGGCCAGCAACGCATCGCGCAGGGCCTGCCGGGAGGTTTCGGTAAGGGGTTGATCGTGGCGATCGGTCAGCTGGAACTGGTCTTCGGCGCGCTCGCCGAACGTGGCGATGCGCGCATCCTGCACACGCAGGCGCTGGTCGCGCAGTACATGCGCCACGTCGGCCAGCAGGCCCGGGCGGTCCGGCGCCACCAGGTTCAACAGGGTGCGACCCTGCTGGCTGGCATCGATGAACTCGATGCGCGGCGCGAAGCGGAAATGCCGCAGCTGCCGTGGCATCACCCGTCGCGCGGGGCGCAGTGCCTGCAGGTTGCCGGCCAGCGCCCTGCGCAGCGCGGCCTCCAGCCGTGCGGTGTCGCCGTCGGCGAAGTTCACCGCAGGCGTCACCTCGAAACTGTCGAAGATGGTGTCTTCCGGGCCGTCGAGCACGCGCGCACGGTGGATGCCGTAACCGGCGCGGTCCAGGGTCATCACGATGGCCGCGAAGAGGCCGTCACGGTCGGGCGAATGCACGAATACTTCCAGCGCATCGCTTTCCGGGGTGATGCGCCGCACCTTGACCAGCGTGCCGCCCTTGTCCACTTCCATCAGCGACGTGGCCTGCCACACCAGCTGCTCGGGACGGAAACGCAGGAAGCTCTCGTCCGGCATGGCGGTGAACTGGCGTTCGATCACCACATCGTCGTGGCCGAGCAGGCGCATCTGCGCATGCACGTTGTCACGCGCTTCCTGCACGCGCTCGGCGACGGGCAGGGTCTGCTCGCCACCTTCGCGCAGCGCGCGGCGGGCGGCGAAATACAGGTCGGCCAGCAGACGATCCTTCCACGCATTCCACAGCTTGGGGCTGGTGCCGGCAATGTCGGCGCAGGTCAGCAGATAGAGATAGTCCAGCCGCTCGCGGTCACCCACCAGCGTGGCGAAACGGTGGATCACCTCCGGATCGGTGATGTCCTGCTTCTGCGCGGTCACGGACATGCGCAGGTGCTGTTCCACCAGCCATGCAATCAGTTCGGTGTCGGAGCTGCTCAGGCCATGGGCGCTGCAGAATTCGCGCGCATCCACCGCACCCAGTTCGGAGTGGTCACCACCACGTCCCTTGGCGATGTCATGGAACAGACCCGCCAGCAGCAGCAGTTCCGGCTTGCGCAGGCGCGGCCAGACTTCATGGGCGATGGAGAAGCGCTCGTCTGCGCGACCGGCGGCGAACACGCCGATGTTCCGCAGCACCATCAGGGTGTGCTGGTCCACGGTGTAGACGTGGAACAGGTCGAACTGCATGCGCCCGGACACCTGCGCAAACGCAGGAATCCACTGCCCCAGCACGCCCAGCCGCGCCATGCGCGACAGCGTGTCCACCGCGCGCGGGCCGCGCAGCAGCGCCATGAACTGCGCACGCACCGAGGCATCGACCTCGGTGTAGGCAGGAATCTCATCCAGCAGCTCGGCCAGACCGCGCGCGGTCATCGAGTGCAGGCCACGCACGTCACTGGTGCGCGCCCAGCAGGCGAACAAGGCGAACACGCTGGCAATGCTGTCATGCGGCCACAGCGGGTCGTCCGCCGACAGGTAGCCACGACGCAGCGAGAAACCATCGCCCACCGGCAACGGCACAGCCTCGCCGTCGAACTGTTCCTCGAAACGCTGCAGCAGGCGGTCGCTGATGCGGCGGATCACCGCCGCGCTGCGGTAGAAGCCCTGCATCATTTTTTCCACGCCCAGGCTTTCGGCGTCATCGACGAAGCCCATGCGTGCAGCCAGCGCCTTCTGGTGATCGAAGCGCAGCCGCTCTTCGGCGCGCTGTGCCACCAGATGCAGGCCGAAGCGCAGCCGTGCCAGCACCAGCCGCTCACGCTTGAGCGCCGCCGCTTCGTCCAGACCCAGATGCCCCAGCCCGACCAGCGCGTCGATGTTGCCCACGCCGAAGGCGCGCAGCGCCATCCAGCCCAGGGTGTTGAGATCACGCAGACCACCGGGGCCGTCCTTGATGTCCGGCTCCAGGTTGTCGGCGGTGTCGCCAAAACGCTGGTGCCTGCGCAGCAGCTCCTCGCGCTTGGTCAGGAAGTATTCGCGCGCCGGCCAGATCAGCGTGGGCGACACGGCCCGCGCCAGTGCCTGCTGTGCGAAGGGTTCGGCACAGACCGGGCGCGCCTCGATCAGCGCGGTCAGCACGGTCTGGTCGGCGGCCGCCTGCGTGCATTGCGCGGCGGAG
>DALZZG010000017.1:0-34943 GCA_031987665.1 Stenotrophomonas sp.
CGGGTGCTGCACGCCGACGGCAGCATGGCCCTGTACGCCCACCTGCAGCCCGGCAGCCCGCGGGTGCGCCCGGGCCAGCCCGTCGAAACCGGGCAGATGCTGGCCGCCTCGGGCAACAGCGGGCGCAGCAGCGGCCCGCACCTGCACTTCGCGGTGCAGGCCAACACCGGCATGAACCTGACCTCGCTGCCGTTCCGCATGGCCAGTGAACGCGGCCTGCTGCAGTTCCCGCGTGAGGCAGGCGGGGCGCCGTAACCCGTTATAATCGCCGGCTCTTTCGTTTCCTGATGCGCCCGGGCGGGCGCGCCTGCCATGTCCGAAGTCGCCAACGAAGCCGCGCACCGCCGCACCTTCGCCATCATCTCCCACCCTGACGCTGGCAAGACCACGCTGACCGAAAAGCTGCTGCTGTTCGGAGGCGCGATCCAGATGGCCGGCTCGGTGAAGGGCCGCAAGGCCGCCCGTCACGCCACCTCGGACTGGATGGCGCTGGAAAAGGAACGCGGCATCTCGGTCACCTCGTCGGTGATGCAGTTCCCGTACGAAGACAAGATCGTCAACCTGCTCGACACCCCCGGCCACGCCGACTTCGGCGAGGACACCTACCGCGTGCTTACCGCGGTTGACTCGGCGCTCATGGTCATCGACGTGGCCAAGGGCGTGGAGGAGCGCACCATCAAGCTGATGGAGGTCTGCCGCCTGCGCGACACGCCCATCATGACCTTCATCAACAAGCTCGACCGCGAGGGCAAGGACCCCATCGAGCTGCTGGATGAAGTGGAAACCGTGCTCGGCATCCAGTGCGCGCCGGTCACCTGGCCCATCGGCATGGGCCAGCGTCTGAAGGGCGTGGTGCACCTGCTCACCGGTGAAGTGCATCTGTACGAGCCGGGCCGCAATTTCACCCGTCAGGATTCCACCATCTTCCCGTCCATCGACGACCCGGGCGTGGCCGCCAAGATCGGCGAGAAGATGCTGGCCGACCTGCGCGATGAACTGGAACTGGTGCAGGGCGCCAGCCACCCGTTCGACAAGGCCGCCTACCTGCGCGGCGAGCAGACGCCGGTGTTCTTCGGCTCAGGCGTCAACAACTTCGGCGTGCAGCCGCTGCTGGACTTCTTCGTCGAGCACGCGCCCGCACCGCAGCCGCGCGCCACCACCGGCCGCGACATCGCCCCGCAGGAAGACAAGCTCACCGGCTTCGTGTTCAAGATCCAGGCGAACATGGACCCGCAGCACCGCGACCGCGTGGCCTTCATGCGCGTGTGCTCGGGCCGCTTCACCGCCGGCATGAAGACCTTCCATGTGCGTACCGGCAAGGAAATGAAGCTGGCCAACGCGCTGACCTTCATGGCCAGCGACCGCGAAATCGCCGCCGAGGCGTGGCCGGGCGATGTCATCGGCATCCACAACCACGGCACCATCTCCATCGGTGACACCTTCACCGAAGGCGAATCGGTCACCTTCACCGGCATTCCCAACTTCGCGCCGGAACTGTTCCGCCGCGCGCGCCTGAAGGACCCGCTCAAGCTCAAGCAGCTGCAGAAGGGGCTGGCGCAGCTGTCCGAAGAAGGCGCCACCCAGTTCTTCCGCCCGCTGATGAGCAACGACCTCATCCTCGGCGCGGTCGGCGTGCTGCAGTTCGACGTGGCGGCCTACCGCCTGAAGGACGAGTACGGCGTGGAGGCGGTGTTCGAGCCGGTGTCGGTCACCACCGCCCGCTGGATCAACTGCGACAACGCGAAGAAGCTGGAAGAGTTCCGCGAGAAGAACGCCAACAACCTCAGCATCGACGCCGCCGGCCATCTGGTCTATCTGGCACCGACCCGCGTCAACCTGCAGCTGGCCGAAGAACGCGCGCCGGACGTGCGCTTCTCCGCCACCCGCGAAGCCGCACATACGGTGTCAGTGGAATAAGCCTCGCACCATCGGAAGGCACCCCGACAAACCCGCGGCAGTTTGAACGGCCGCGGGTTTGTTGCATCTGTTATCGCATCCTTCTCATCAGTTCCTGCTTTAATGGACAGCTACCGGGCCCTCCCCCAGCCCGGGTCATCGCTCCCCATGACTGCAACCGCTTCGATACGGGAAGAAATCGCCAGTGCCCTCACCCACGGGCTCGGTGCCGTCACCGCACTGGCCGGTGGCGCGGTACTGATCACTCTGGCCGCCATCTACGGCGACGGCTGGCAGCTGGCCAGCGCCATCGTGTTCGGCATCGCCCTGCTGCTGCTCTACACCGCCTCCACCCTGTACCACGCCATCCAGCACCCGGTGGCCAAGGGCCGGCTGAAGATCTTCGACCACTGCGCGATCTACCTGCTGATCGCCGGCACCTACACGCCATTCACCCTCATCGGCCTGCGCGGCCCGTGGGGTTGGGGTCTGTTCACCGCCATCTGGGTGCTGGCGCTGTCCGGCGTGGTGTTCAAGCTGTTCTACACCGGCCGCTTCAAGCGCCTGTCCACCGCCATCTACATCGCCATGGGCTGGCTGGTGATCGTCGCCATCAAGCCGATGTGGAACTCGCTCGATGGCTGGACGCTGGGCTGGTTGTTCGCAGGTGGCGTGTTCTACACGCTGGGCACGGTGTTCTACCATCGCGAACAGCTGCCCTACTCGCACGCCATCTGGCACATGTTCGTCATCGCCGGCAGCGTCTGCCACTTCGTCTCGGTGACCTCGCAGATCCTTTGAACGGCGCGCCTGTCGCCTTCACGATGACAACGTGACGTGCACATCACTTGAATGAATACTTCGCGCGCCCTGCACCCGAGGCGCGCGAAGATGCGGGCGTGAACAGCCCTGCCGCCCCCGTGACGCCGGCCAAACGCTGGCAGCTCCCCTTCAAGCGCCCCGGCAAGCGCGGCCTGCGCATCCTGGCCATCGTGCTGGGGGCCTTGACCGCCGCCATCATCGTGCTGATCCTGCTCTGGGACTGGAACTGGTTCCGCGGCCCGGTGGAACGCGCGGTGCAGGCACGCACCGGCCGCGCTCTGCACATCGGCAACCTGGACGTGGACCTGGGCCGCACCACCACGATCCGCGCCGACAAAGTCACCTTTGCCAATGCCAGCTGGGCCAAACAGCCGCAGATGGCTGCCGCCGATCGACTGGAGCTGGATGTCCGCTTCTGGCCCCTGCTGCGCGGCAGCGTGCAGCTGCCCGAAGTGCGCCTCACCCGCCCCGATGTGCTGCTGCAGACCGCACCGGGCAAGGACCAGCCCGGCAACTGGAATTTCCTCTCCGGAGGTGGCGGTGATCCACCGCAGCTGCGCCGCCTGCGCATCGATGACGGCAAGCTGCGTTTCGTCGATGAACGCGGCCGCACCGACATCGCACTCAATGTGCGCAGCGGCGAGCCGCGCAAGGCCGATGCCGCGCCGCCGGTGCTGCTGCAGGGCAAGGGACACTGGCGCGGCAGCGCCTTCACCCTGAAAGGCGGCACCGAATCGCCGCTGGAACTGGCCAACACCGACACCCCGTTCCGCGTGCATCTGGACGCCCACGCCGGTGCCACCCACGCGGTCGCCAGCGGCAGCCTGACCAACCCCTTCCAGCTGCAGGTGTTCGACCTGAAACTGCAGCTCAGCGGGCAGGACATGGAGGACCTGTATCCGCTTATCGGCGTACCCATCCCGTCCTCGCCGCCCTACCGGCTTGAAGGCCGGCTCAAGCGTGCGCACCAGGTCTGGCGCTACGAGAAGTTCAACGGTCAGGTCGGCAACAGCGATCTTGCCGGTGACGTGCAGATCGATACCGGCGGCGAGCGCTCGCGGCTGACCGCCAATCTCAATTCGCGCCGTCTGGATTTCGACGATCTCGCAGGCTTTGTCGGCGCGCCACCGAAGACCGGCGGCAAGGAGTCGGCCAACGCCGAGCAGAAGGCCGAGGCCGCGCGTCTGGCCGCAAAGCCCACGGTGCTACCTGACAAGGCCTATGACCTGAGCAAGCTGCGCGCGATGGATGCCGACGTGCGCTGGAAGGCGCAGCACATCAATTCGCCAACGCTGCCGCTGGACGACATGGACGCCCATCTCAAGCTCGACAACGGCCTGCTGCGTCTGGAACCGCTGGATTTCGGCGTGGCCGGCGGCCATATCCGCAGCACCATCCGCATGGACGCGCGCCGCCCGCAGATCGCCACCGCGCTCAACGCCACCCTGCGCGGCGTGCAGCTGGGCAAGCTGTTCCCCGATGCCAAACTCGCCGAACAGGCCTCCGGCGGCATCAGCGGCCAGGTGCAGCTCAACGGCAACGGCAACTCGGTGGCCGACATGCTCGGCAGCAGCAGTGGCGACGTCGCGCTCGGCATGGGCCGTGGCCACATCGGCAACCTGCTGATGGAAGTGGCGGGTCTGGATATCGCCGAATCGGTGAAGTTCCTGTTCACCGGCGACAAGCAGATTCCGTTGCGCTGCGCGTTCGCGGATTTCGACGTGCGCAATGGCGTGATGAATTCACGCTCGCTTGCCTTCGACACCACCGACACGTTGGTGGTCGGCGAAGGCACGGTGAGCCTGCGTCAGGAAAAGCTCGACCTGCTGCTGCGCCCGCGTCCGAAGGACATCAGCATCCTTGCACTGCGTTCACCGCTGCGCATCGGCGGCACCTTCAAGGATCCGTCGTTCCGGCCTGACTTCAAAGCATTGGGCATCCGTGGCGCGGTGGCACTGACGCTGGGCAGCATCGCGCCACCCGCCGCACTGCTGGCCACCATCGAAACCGGCCCCGGCGAGGACGCGAACTGCGGCGGGCACTACGCAAAGTAGCGCCAGCTGCCACAACGCGCGCGCTCAACCGCCGGTGATGTATTCCTGCAGGTGCCCCAGCTCCTGCCGCTGCTGCTCGATCACGGCCTTCACCAGGTCACCGATGGAAATCACGCCTACTACTTCATCGCCCACCATCACCGGCAGGTGACGGATGCGGCGGTCGGTGACCAGTGCAAGGCATTGCTCGACGGACACAGTGGGCGCCACGGTCACCAGCTCGGCGGTCATGATGTCGCGCACCGGCGTGGCCTTGGACGAACGCTCCATCAGCACGATCTTGCGCGCGTAATCGCGCTCGGAAAGGATGCCGACCAGCTTCGGCCCCTCCATCACCAGCACCGCACCGATGCCCTTCTCGGCCATCAGCCGGATGGCGTCAACCACGGCCGCATCCGGCCGCACCGCGTGGATATCAGGGGACTTGGTCCCCAGCAACTGTCGAACGGTCTGCATGGCGTTCTCCTGCGCTGACGGATACCCCAGATACTGCCACGTTCGCCGGCCGCCATGTGTCGACCAGGTACAGAGGCCGCTGTTTGACCTCCATGTACAGCCGCCCCAGGTACTCGCCGATCAGGCCCAGCGCGATCAACTGCACGCCGCCCAGGAACAGGATCACCGCCATCATCGTCGGCCAGCCGGCCACGCGGTCGCCGTACAGCGCCGCCTTGAGCACCACCCAGATGCCGAAGCCGAACGCACCGGCTGCGGTCAGCAGGCCCAGATAGGTCGCCACGCGCAGCGGCGCGGTGGAAAAGCTGGTGATGCCTTCCAGCGCCAGATTCCACAGCCGCCAGAAACCGAACTTGCTGTGACCGGCAGCACGCTGCTCGCGGTGATAGGGCAGCGCGATGCGGCGATAGCCCACCCAGCCGAACAGTCCTTTCATGAAGCGCTGCCGCTCGCGCAGCTGCCCCAATGCCGCCAGCGCACGCGCCGACAGCAGGCGGAAATCGCCGGTATCGGCAGGAATCGGCGTCTTCGACAGACGCCCGATCACGCGGTAGAACGCCGCTGCCGTCGCGCGCTTGAGCCAACCATCGCCATCGCGCTCCAGCCGCGTGCCATACACATCGTCATAGCCCTGCCGCCACAGCGCCACGAATTCCGGAATCAGCTCCGGCGGGTCCTGGCCATCGGCGTCGAGCATGATCGCCGCACCTTCTTCCACCGTATCCAGCCCCGCGGTCAGCGCGATCTCCTTGCCGAAATTGCGCGACAGGCGCAGCGTCGCCACGCGCGGATCGGCCTCGGCCAGCTGCTGCATCACTTCCCAGGTGGCATCACGGCTACCGTCATCCACGTACAGGATGCGGCCATCGATATCGCCCAGCGCATCCAGCTGCGCGCACAGGCGCGGATGCAGCAACGGCAGCGCCTGCTGCTCGTTGAAGGCGGTGATGACCAGGGTCAGGCGTTCGCGCGGCGTCATGCGGCGATTCTACGCAGACGCCGCATCAATCGGCCTGCTCTACGTAACCTGCACCGCCCAGCTGCCGCGCCTGCCGCTGGATCCACGCCGCACGCCGCTGCACATAAGGGCCGGGATTGGCCGCGTTGTAGCGCCGTGGTGCCGGCAGCACCGCCGCCAGCCGCGCGCTTTCCGCCGGACTCAGCCGCGATGCATCCTTGCCCCAGTAGCGCCGCGCCGCCGCCTGCACACCATAGGTGCCATCACCGAATTCGGCGATGTTGGCGTAGACCTCGAGGATGCGCTGCTTCGGCCACAGCGTTTCGATCAACACCGTGTACCAGGCCTCCAGCCCCTTGCGCACCCAGCTGCGGCCCTGCCACAGGAACAGGTTCTTGGCAGTCTGCTGGCTGATGGTGCTGGCACCGCGCAGGCGCCCACCCTGCGCGTTGTGCTCGCGCGCCTTCTCGATGGCCTTCAGGTCGAAACCGTTGTGCTCGGGGAACCGCTGGTCCTCGGCGGCCACCAGCGAGATCGGCACGCTCGGGGCCACCTGGTCCCAGTCACGCCACTGGTAGTGGATGCGGAACTTCCAGTCGCCTCCGGCAAACGCTTCAACCTGGCGCAGCGCCATCACCATCGAGAACGGCGGGTCCACCACCCGCAGCCCCAGCACCTGCAGCACGCTGAACAACGCCAGCAGCACCGGCGTCAGCACCACCCACCGCACCCAACGCCGCCGCCTTGGCCCGAGAACCGGTTCGACCTTGCGCTTGTCCTGCTCCGCCCCCATTGAATACCCACCTTGCAGATAATGCCGTCCGGCGCATTATCCGGCACCGGCCCCACCTCGCGCAGACACAACTCCATGACCGACCGCTCCAACCTCCTTGTCCGCTTCCTTTTGCCTGATGCCGGCGTGCGTGGCGTGCATGTGCGTCTGGGCGACAGCTGGCGCGAGATCCTCTCCCACGGCGATTACCCGCCCGCCGCCGCACGCCTGCTGGGTGAAGCCTGCGTGGCCTCGGCCCTGTTCACCGGCCACACCAAGGTCGATGGGCGGCTGTCGATCCAGCTGCGCAGCAGCTCGGCGCTGCGCGCGCTGTTCACCGAATGCACCTCCGCCGGCACCCTGCGCGGCATCGCCCAGCTGGCCGAAGGCGAGGACGCCCCGGCCACGCTGCCGGCGCTCGGCGAGGACACCCTGCTGGCCATCACCATCGAAAACCCCGGCTTGGACCCGCGCGAACCGCAGCGCTACCAGAGCCTGGTGAGCCTGTCCGGTGACAGCCTGGACGAGGCCTTCGAGGACTATTTCCGCCATTCCGAACAGCTGCCCACCCGCCTGCTGCTGGCCTGCGACGGCGAACACGCCGCCGGCCTGCTGCTGCAGAAGCTGCCCGGCGATGCCGGCGACGAGGACGGCTGGGTCCGCTGCGGCGCCCTGTTCGACACCCTGAGCCACGAAGAACTGCTGGCCCTGCCGGGCAGCGAGCTGCTGCACCGCCTGTTCCATGAAGAGCACCCCGAACTGGTGGGCGACAAGACCCTGCGCTTCGGCTGCTCCTGCTCGCGGGAGCGGGTGGAGGCCATGCTGCAGTCGCTGGGCGAGGAGGAGGCCCGGGCCGCCGCCGAGGCCACCGGGCAGGTGGAAGTGCGCTGCGAATTCTGTGGCCGCCAATACCACTTCCCTTTGACAGAATTCGGCGTATTGTTCGGACCTATACCCCCTCAGCAACCGGCGCCTGACAGGTTGCAATAGGGACTGGCGAGTTGCGTTCTGGGGAGGGCGAAGACTTGTTAAGAAACCATAAACGCTCTACGATCCACTGCTCACGTACCGGGAACTTCCCGGTACCAACGGGGTCTGATTGAGTCCATGAACGCCTTACTGCGCCTGCCACTTGCCTTGATGATCGCCTTTGGCGCGGTCACGGGCGTGCACGCGCAGAGCAAGCCCAAGGCGGACGGCACCGTGCTGCCGATCTGGAACCGCGGCAGCGGCAAGGTCGAAGCTCTGCTCTATCTGGAGCCTGCGGGCGAACAGCGCGCCGGAGCCCGCTGGAATTTCGGCAGCAGCTCGCTGGACGCCGCCTTCGGCCTGTCCTCGGGCGATTCGCTCGGCCTGCTGTGCAACGGCGGCCGCGGCAGCAGCATCAGCGGGCTGGCCAGTCACTGCATGCTCGCCAGCCTGGGCGACGATGACGACAACGGTCGCCATGTCTCGGCCACCGCCGCGTTCAACCGCCCCGGCGGCCGCGTCGGCGTCAGCGCCGGCACCGGCCGTGACACCCTGCCGGCATGGCTGGCAGGTGGCACCAAGTCCGGCGCGGCGCGGGTCGAACAGAACGACCTGACCGTCTTCGGCCAGAAGAACATCGGCAGCGAAGGTTTCGTCTCCATCGGCGGCACCTACGCCAAAGCCCGTCTGGTTCCGCTCAGCGATGCCTCCCCGGCCGTCGTGGGCCAGTGGGACAGCAAGAACCTCAGTGTCGGCGGTGGCTACGGTGCATTCAGCGCCAACGTCATCGGCCGCGTCATCGACGCCCCCGGCCAGAACGGCAAGTGGGAAGGTGTGGGTCTGGGCATCACCTGGCGCACCCCGTGGAGCGGCCAGCTCACCGTGGGCGCGGAAAACGTCATCACCCGCGGCAAGAACCCGTTTTCTCCGCGCAACGAGAGCAATGACGACGGGGCAATCCCGTACGTCCGCTACGAGCAGGACCTTTAAGGCTTCGGACAGTACTTGCTAGAGTTCCGGCACTTTTGCCCGGATCGCTTGCAATTTCATGTCCACGCCCGCCCTGCCCTCCGCTTCGGATCTGAAGCAACAAGCGCTTTCCCTGTTCCGCTCCGGCCAGATCACTGCCGCGCGGCATCTGCTGCTGGACGCACTTGGCCCATCCCAGGCTGCCGCTTCACAGGCCATTGCCGAGCTGGCCGAGGCCAATGCCTCCGCTGCGCCCCTATTGGACATTCTCTCCGCCGCGCTGCAGGCCGCACCAGAACAGGCACGGCTGCTGCTGGCCGCCGGCCGGGTGGCGATGGCGAACAACCAGCCGGATCAGGCAATCGCGCACTTCCGCCAGGCATGCAGGTACAGCCCTGACAACACGGACCATGCCTTGACGCTGGGCGCGGCCTTGGCCCGGGCCAACCGCCCTCTGGAAGCCCTTCCCCATCTGCGTCATGCCCATGCGTTGCAGCCATCGGCGATGAGCATGCGGGTACTGGCCGACGCCGAGTTCGATGCCAACCATCCTGAGCAGGCACAACCGCTCTATGCCGCACTGCTTGCCAACCAGCCGGACGATCTGGTCATACGGCTGCGGCTGGCCGAGACCTGGAGCCAGCTTGCGGACAGCACCAGAGCACTGACTCTGCTCCATGAAGCGCTGCCCCTGTCACCCGACGCGCCTGATCTGCATATGGCCCTGGCGCAGGCCTGGGAAGATGCAGGCGAGAGCCAGAAGGCGGAAAGCGCCTATGAAACCGCTCTGCGCGCGCGTCCCGGATGGGCAATCGCGCTGGCAGGCCTGATCGGTGTGCGCGGTGCCAAGACCGGGCAGCCCTTGCTTGATCAGGCACGCGTGGCACTGGAGTCGCCGACCACACCGCCAATGGACAAAGCCCCTCTCGGTTATGCACTGGGCAAGGCGCTGGACCGCCAGGGCCGTTATGCGGACGCAATGCATGCGTGGGACATCGCCAACACCGCACGCGAGCGCACGGCAGGCGTCTTCAACCCTGCATCGGTAAGCCAGCACCTGAAGGCGCTGGAGGCTGCGCATGCCAGTGGCCTGCCCGCACGCACCACGTCTTCGCCCTCGCCCCGGATGATCTTCATCGTCGGCATGCCGCGCTCGGGCACCACGTTGACCGAACGCATGCTCTCCGCCCATCCCTTGGTTCACGGGTGTGGCGAACTGCCCGACCTCCCGCGCATCGCACTTGAGCTTGGCCAGGATTGGCCGGCGCGGCTGGCGCGGTTGAGCGATGAGGAACTGGAGGCGATGAAAGCGGATTACCTGCGCTCGGCCCGGCGCAATGCGCCTGCAGAAGCCGAGGCTTTCGTCGACAAGGCACCTCTGAACTTCTTCCAGCTTGGCCTTGCCCTGACGCTTTTCCCCGACGCACGGGTGATCTGGTGTCGCCGCGACAGGCGCGATGTCGCCCTCTCGATCTATTCGGAAAACTTCTCTCCTGCCTCCACGTTTGCGACGTCACTGGCCGGCATTGCCGCCTATCAGGATGCGGATGACGCCTTGCTCGGCATGTGGCAGCGCAACACGGATGCCCCCATTCTGGTACAGGAATACGAGGATCTGGCCCTTGCGCCCGAGGACGGTGCAAGGCGCCTGCTGCACTTTGCGGGGTTGGAATGGCACCCCGACGTAATGCGGTCCCATGAAGTGGCTGGAACCGTGCAAACACCTAGCCGTTGGCAGGTTCGCGAGCCCATTCACACACGCTCGATTGGTCGCTGGCGCAACTATCCGGACCGGTTCGACGGCCTAAGTCGCTGATATCTCGGGATCCGATGCTGCGGCACACAAAATGAATTCGTTCAGAAAATTTCAGATGAAATTATTAACAAGACTTTAATTTCGCTGAAGTGCCAGCTAGGATCGGCAACGACCTCGACATGTTGGGGCCCTTTTTGGGCACCGCCGAGTGAACCCTGGGAATTTTCCCACGTCCAACCAGAGAGAGAGAGTTATGAGCCTCAAGAGCACTCGCTTGCGCGAAGCAATCGCGTTTGCACTGCTGACTGGCGTCGCCGCTACCGGCACCGCTGTTGCGCAGGATTCTTCCGACAAGAAGGAAACCACGCTTGATCGCATCGAAGTCACCGGCTCGCGCCTGAAGCGCGCTGAAGTCGAAGGTGCGCAGCCCGTCACCGTCATCGACCGCGTTCAGATCGATGCCAGCGGCGAAACCTCGGTCGCTGACTACCTGCGTACCACCAACTTCAACTCGGTCGGCCAGTTCCGCCCGCAGTCCGGCAGCTCGGCACAGGCCGGCGCCTTCGCCGACCTGCGCGGCCTGGGCGGCCAGCGTACCCTGGTGCTGATCGACGGCCACCGCGCCCCGAAGGCTCCGTTCGCTGCGGGTTCGGGCACCGACCTGAACACCATTCCGCTGGCAGCCGTTGAGCGCATCGAAGTGCTGACCGATGGCGCCTCAGCCATCTATGGTGCCGACGCCGTCGGCGGCGTGATCAACATCATCACCCGCAAGGACTTCGAAGGCGCCCAGGTCATGATCGGCAAGTCCGATCCGAAGTGGGGCCCGACCGACGAAGGTTCGATTCTGTTCGGCACCTCGGGTGAGCGCGCTCACGTGATCGGTGGCTTCTCGCACAACCGTCGCGCGATGATCTACACCAGCGCCCGCCCGTGGGGCCAGGAACTGGGTGTTTCGGTCTACGGCAACAACTACCGCCCGTTCAATCCGGACACCGGCGCTGCGCTGGCTCCGACCACCGCACTGCCGGGTGGCTGCACCAACGAGAACTTCTGGATCCAGCCGAACGGCCGCTGCTCGTTCAACTTCAACAAGGTTGCTGCTGACGAAGCCGCTTCGGAGAACAAGTCGTTCTTCATGAACGGTGAAGTCCAGGTCAACGACAACTGGGCGGTCTACGCCAAGACCACCGTGTCCAACACCACCAGCTTTGGTCGTTACGCCCCGGTTCCGGGTGCCGTCGCCATCGCTCCGGACGCAGCGCAGAACCCGGTTCCGGGCGCCCTGACCTACCTGTACCACCGCTTTGCTGCCGCAGGTAACCGCGACAACAGCACCGACGGCACCGTGTACGACATCCTGCTGGGCACCCGTGGTGCTGTCAGCGACACCATCGATTTCGACGGTGGCGTGCGCTACAACACCTACCGCTACAAGGAACTGGGCCGCAACTACATCATCGGTTCGCTGGCCGAAGCGGCCATCAACCGCGGCGACTACAACATCTACGATCCGGGCGCGACCCCGGTCGAAGTGCTGAACTCGATCAAGGCCACCATCAGCCGTGACAGCCTGTTCACGACCAAGGAAGCCTACGCCAACCTGACCTTCAACGACCTGTTCCAGATGGGCGGCGGTTCGTCCAGCCTGGCCGTCGGTGCGGAGTTCCGCAAGGAAGAGTTCGAAGACCTGTACGACTCCCTGTCCGAAGCCGGCGTGGTGCTGGGCAGCTCGGGCGGCTCGGCCGGTGACAGCCGCGAAGTCAGCGCTGCCTACCTGGAATGGCTGTTCCCGATCACCTCGACCTTCGAAGCCAACTTCGCTGGCCGTTACGAGAAGTACAGCGACTACGGCAGCAACTTCGCTCCGAAGCTGTCGCTGCGCTGGCACCCGATCGACAGCCTGACCCTGCGTGGTTCGGTGGGCCGCGGCTTCGTTGCCCCGACCCTGGACGTGATCTCGCAGGCCACCGCGTTCTCCGCTGACTCGGTCTTCGACCCGGCCAGCTGTCTCGACCAGGGTGCTGGCACGCTGGCTCAGTGCGCCGACATGGCGACCAACACTGACCTGCAGGTCGACGCCTACCGTGAGAAGGCCGAAGGCCTGGGCGCCGAGAAGTCGACCCAGTATCAGGTCGGCGTGGTGTGGGATGCCACCAGCTGGCTGAACGTCACCGTCGACTACTGGAACATCGAGATCGAAGACCGTATCGCCTACTTCGGCTCGCAGAAGCTGGTTGACATCGACCTGGGCCTCGACCCGACCCCGATGCCCGGCGCACCGTGCTCGATCATCCGTGACGATGCCATGGCCAACGCCCTGGGCAGCCCGATCAAGGAAATCCACAACTGCTACTTCAACCAGGGCAAGGTGAAGACGGACGGCATCGACATGACCGTGCGTACCAACTTCGACCTGGGCGGCTGGGGCTCGCTGAGCAACATGCTGCAGGCCAGTTACCAGCGCGAGTACACCATCGACGGCGGTGAGAATCAGGTTGGTCTACAGGGCTTCCCGCGCGGCCGCGCCACCCTGAACAACACCTGGAACCGTGGCGACTGGACCGTGGGTTACAACACCCGCTTCATCAGCTCCAACGGTGACGGCACGAAGTACACCCGCCACTACCTGACCCACGACGTGCAGCTGAGCTACGCGACCCCGTGGAACGGCAAGATCATGCTGGGCATCAACAACTTCACCAACAAGATGCCGGAAATGATCAGCTACGACGGTCGTCCGTTCAACTTCTACCTGTATGACGCCTACGGCCGTACCCCGTACGTCCGTTACGAACAGCGTTTCTGATAGCGGTTGATTTAACGCAGTAGAAAGAGGAGCCTTCGGGCTCCTCTTTTTTTGCCCGGCCATGACCGATACCGACGCAGACCTGCGGGCCCGCAATCGCGACTCCTGGAGCCGCTACTGGGCCATGCGTCCGGCACATTCGTTACCGGGCACATTCGACGCAGGCTACGGTGATGCCATCGCCCGTTTCTGGCAGGACACCAGCACAGCACTACCGCAGCACGCGGCGGTACTGGACGTGGCAACAGGCAACGGCCCCCTGCCGCGCCTGCTGCTGGGCTGGCGCAGCGATCTGCGCATCGATGCGATCGATGCGGCGCAGGTAGCGCCCGACTGGGCACCGCCCGCTTCGGCGATGCCACCGCGTTTCCATGGCGGCATCCACTGCGAAGCGCTGCCGTTCGCCGATGCGGGCTTCGATCTCGTGAGCAGCCAGTACGGTATTGAATACTCCGACCTGCCACGCAGCCTTGCGGAAGTCGCGCGCGTACTGCGGCCCGGCGGCCGCTTCGCGGCAGTGATGCATGACACCGATTCCCGCATCACGCACGTCACCCGCGATGAACTCGGACATGTGCAGCTGCTGCTTGCCGACGCAGGCGCGCTGGACTGTGTAGCGGCGATGGCACCTCTGCTGTCCATTGCTGCCACCGAACAGGGGCGTGCCCGACTCAATGCCGACCCTTCGGCAGGCGCCGTGCGTGCGCGCTTCAATGCGAGCATGCAGCATGTCCAACAGACCGCCGCGACGGCATTGGCGCCGGATCTGCTGGCGGAGTTCCTGCAGTGGACACCACAGGTATTGAGTGTCGCCGGCAACCCGCCGGATGCAACGGAAGCCCTCAGACTGTGCGCCCAGTACCGCCAGCAGCTGGAGGACGCGCAGGAACGCTATCGCGCGCTGCTTGCGGCCGCACTGAGTCCGCAGGGGCAGACCGACTTCATCGAACGCCTGCGTGGTCTTGACTTCACCACGTCGGGATTCACGCCCCTCAGCCAGGAAGGACACCGGCTCGGCATCGCCATCAGCGCCACGCGCGTGCCATAAAGCCCGTCACGCTGACGCCAGCTCACTGATGCACGCCATCAGCGTGCGCCAGCGGATCACCCGTTCGGAATCAACGTCTCGATGACGTGCTCGACATAGGCCTCGAAATCTTCGCGGGCCTGCTTGGGCTGCTGCAGTTGCAGCGACAGCTGCAGGAAGCCGACATAGGCGGCGTAGGCCAGCCGTGCGCGGTGGCGGGCATCGGTGGAGCTCAGGCCGGCCTGGCGGAATGAGGCGATCAGGTATTCCATGCGCCGCTGCGACACGCGGTCGATGACCGGGCGCACCATCGGGTTGTCCAGCGCCTTGAGCAGTTCGCTGTAGATGATGTGCGGGGTGACTTCGTGTGCCACCAGCTGGAACAGCGCGCGCAGGCGCGTGCGCGGATCCGGTACTTCTTCGAGGCTGCCGAACACCTGCTGCTGCTCCACCAGCTCCCAGCGCTCCAGCGCTGCCTGCAGCAACGCATCACGCGACGGGAAGTGCCAGTAGAAGCTGCCCTTGGTGACGCCAAGGCGGCGGGCGAGCGGTTCCACCGCCACGGCGCCCACGCCCTGTTCGGCGATCAGGTCCAACGCCGCCTGCGCCCAGTCGTCCGCACTGAGGCGGCTGTTGCGGCCGTTGCGGGGTTCCGCCGAAGAAGCTGATGTGTCATTCATTTGTAGATTTAACCATACGGCGGGGACTGGTGCAGTACGCGATCGCGTCAAATCGTCATCAATCGCTCTTACGGCCCATCAGGGGAAAGCCCTGCCAGCCGGGGAAATGGGCCTTCCATACCGCAGGGTATTGACAGCACCCTCAGCCTGTCCATACCATCAGGTATGGTTACCCCTTCCCTCCCCTCCATGCGCACCGAAGACATCCGCCTGGAAGGTGCGTTGGGCACCGCGCTGGCTGCCACCCGTGCAACAGGCAAGCGTTCGCCCGTCGTGTTCGCCCATGGCTTCGGCCAGACCCGCGGCGCGTGGACCACTGCTGCCGAGGCGCTGAACGCCGCCGGCCACCCCACGCTCAGCTATGACGCGCGTGGCCACGGTGATTCCGACTGGAATGCAGCCGATCTGCCCTACCACGGCGAGCAGTTCACCGATGACCTGATCGTGGTGGCCGGTGAGCAGTCGCGCCCGCCAGTGCTGGTGGCCGCCTCGATGGGTGGCCTGTTCGGGCTGATGGCCGAAGCCCGTTGGCCGGGTCTGTTCTCGGCGATGGTGCTGGTGGACATCACCCCGCGATGGGAAACCCGCGGCGTGGAACGCATTCTTGCGTTCATGAGCGCGCACCCGGACGGCTTTGCCTCGCTGGAAGCCGCCGCCGACAGCATCGCCGCCTACATGCCGCACCGCCCGCGCAAGAGCGAGGAATCGCTGCGCGCGTTGCTGCGCCCCACCACCGATGGCCGCTGGAACTGGCATTGGGATCCGCGTCTGGTGGACGAGCTGGCCCGTGACAGCGAGCAGCATCAGGATGCCATCGCCGAGGCCGCGCGCCAGGTGCAGTGCCCCGTGCTGCTGATCAGCGGTGGCCGCAGCGATCTGGTCTCGCCGCAGACCGTGGAAGAATTCATGACACTGGTGCCGCATGCGCAGCATGTGCATCTGCCCGACGCCACCCACATGGTGGCCGGCGATGACAACAATGCGTTTACCGCCGCCGTGTTGAACTATCTGGACGCCCTGCCTTCTGCCGCAGCGTCCGCCCGAACCGAGCACGTTACCGGAGCAAGCCCATGAGCATCGTCGTACCTTTCCTGGCCCTGCTGCTTGCAGGTGCCTTTGTTGCCTACCACCGCATGCGGTTGGTGGTGTGGACGCTGATCAGCGTGGTGGTCCTGGCCATCTGCTGGTTTGCCGGCGTCAACCAGACCGCGATCATCGTCGCCGCGGCCATCCTCGCGCTGGTCAGCGTGCCGGTACTGCTGCCGTTCCTGCGCAAGCCGCTGATCACCGCGCCGTTCATGGGCGTGTTCCGCAAGGTGCTGCCGCCGCTGTCCAAGACCGAGCGCATCGCCCTGGAAACCGGCTCGGTCGGTTTCGAGGGCGAGCTGTTCACCGGTGACCCGGACTGGAACATCCTGCTCAACTATCCCAAGCCGCAGCTCACCGCCGAGGAACAGGCCTTCATGGACGGCCCGGTGGAAGAACTGTGCAAGATGGTCAATGACTTCGAGATCACCCACGTCTACGCGGATCTGCCGCCGGAAATGTGGGAGTTCATCAAGAAGAACAAGTTCTTCGGCATGATCATTCCGAAGGAATACGGCGGCCTGGGCTTCAGCGCGCTGGCCCATCACAAGGTGATCCAGAAGCTGGCCTCGGTGTCGAGCGTGGTCAGCTCCACCGTCGGCGTGCCGAACTCGCTGGGCCCGGGTGAACTGCTCAACCACTACGGCACCAAGGAACAGAAGGACTACTACCTGCCGCGCCTCGCCGTCGGCCAGGAGGTGCCCTGCTTCGGCCTGACCGGCCCGTTCGCCGGTTCCGACGCCACCTCCATTCCCGACTTCGGCATCGTCTGCAAGGGCATGTGGAAGGGCGAGGAAGTGCTGGGCCTGAAGCTCACCTTCGACAAGCGCTACATCACGCTGGCCCCGGTGGCCACGCTGATCGGCATGGCCTTCCGCATGTACGATCCGGACGGCCTGCTGGGCGACACCAAGGACATCGGCATCACTCTGGCGCTGCTGCCGCGTGACACCGATGGCGTGGAAATCGGCCGCCGCCACTTCCCGCTGAACTCCACCTTCCAGAACGGCCCGATCCGCGGCAAGGACATCTTCATTCCGCTGAGCCAGATCATCGGTGGCCCGGAGAAGCGTGGCCTGGGCTGGAACATGCTCAACGAGTGTCTGGCCGTCGGCCGCTCCATCACCCTGCCCTCCACCGCCTCGGGCGGTGCCAAGGCTGGTGCCGTGGTGACCGGTGCCTATGCACGCATCCGCAAGCAGTTCGGCCTGTCGGTCGGTCGCTTCGAGGGCGTGGAAGAGGCGCTGGCACGCATCGGCGGCAAGGCCTACAAGATCAGCGCGCTGTCGCAGGCCACCGCCGCAGCGGTTGACCGTGGCGACGTGCCGTCGGTGCCGTCGGCCATCGCCAAGTACCACTGCACCAACATGAGCCGCGAAGTCATCTCCGACGTGATGGACGTGATCGGCGGCAAGGGCATCATCCTGGGGCCGCGCAACTTCGCCGGCCGCAGCTGGCAGGCCGCGCCGATTGCCATCACGGTGGAAGGCGCCAACATCATGACCCGCTCGCTGCTGATCTTCGGCCAGGGCGCCATCCTCTGCCACCCGTGGGTGCTGAAGGAAATGAAGGCAGCGCAGGATGAGGACCGCAAGGCCGGCCTGCGTGAGTTCGACAAGGCGCTGTTCGGCCACGTCCGCTTCGGCATCTCCAACGCCGTGCGTTCGCTGTGGTTCGGCCTGACCGGCGCGCGCTTCGGCTCGGCACCGGGCGACGCCTACACCCGCCGCTACTTCCGCAAGCTGGACCGTTACTCGGCCAACCTGGCGCTGATGGCCGACATCTCTATGATGACGCTGGGCGGCAAGCTGAAGTTCAAGGAATCGCTGTCCGGCCGCTTGGGTGATGTGCTCAGCCACGTCTACATGACCAGCGCCATGCTCAAGCGTTACCACGACGAAGGCGCACCGCAGGCCGACCAGCCGCTGCTGGCATGGGCCTTCCACGACAGCGTGCACAAGATCGAGGAATCGCTGTCGGCTGCGCTGCGCAACTTCCCGATCCGCCCGATCGGCTGGCTGATGTGGGCGCTGATCTTCCCGTTCGGTCGCCGTGCCGAGGCCCCGGGTGACCGCCTGAGCCGCCGCGTCGCCGCATCGCTGATGTCGCCGAACGAAGCGCGCGACCGTCTGGCGCAGGGCGTGTTCCTGACCCCGTGCGAGAACAACCCGGGCGGCCGCATCAACAGCTACCTGTCCAAGGCGATCATGGCCGAGCCGGTGGAGCGCAAGTTCCTGAAGGCGCTGAAGACCAAGGGTATCGAGGCGCTGACCTTCGCCACCCAGCTGGACGAGGCCGTGGCCGAGGGCGTGATCACCCAGGACGAGCGCAAGCTGCTGGAAGAACTGCGCGAGATCACCATGGACACGATCACCGTGGACGACTTCGATCCGCACGAACTGCGTTCGGCCGGCTACTACGACCTGCCGGGCAAGCAGCGTCCGCCGCAGCAGGCTGCCTGAGCCAGCCACAACGTGACAACGACGGCGGGCCATGTGCCCGCCGTTTTCATATCAGGAAGTCTCAATGACCGCACCGATTCTCTCGCTGTACCGCCGCTTCACCCGCTGGCCGGCAGGCCATTGGCTGTTCTCGCGTGCGGTGTGTTTCAAGGCCCCCTACTTCGCCAGCATCTCGCCGCTGGTGACGCGGCTGGAGCCGGGCCGCTGCGAGGCGCGCATCCGCCAGCGTCGGCGCATCAGCAACCACATCGGCACCGTGCATGCCATCGCCATGTGCAACCTGGCCGAGCTGGCCGGTGGCCTGATGGTGGATGCCAGCCTGCCCGCCGACATGCGCTGGATTCCCAAGGGCATGGAGGTGAAGTACCAGGCCAAGGCATTGGGCGTGCTGCAGGCCGAAGCAACGCCGCTGTCGCCGATCGTCAGCGCCGCCAGTGGGTACGACCTGCCGGTACTGGTGAGCCTGCGCGACGGCAAGGGCGTGGAGGTGTTCCAGGCCCAGATCGCGATGTGGGTGTCGCCACGCAAGGGGTGAGCCATCACAGCGTAGTGCCGAGCCACGCTCGGTAGAGGCTCTCCCGGTAAGGCTTCAGCGGAGCGTGGCTCCGCTCTACATGCGGTGATGGTGGGCCTCTACAGGCTGCGCAGCACCAGCGCCAGAATCGCCGGCAGGGCCTGTATGTAGAAGATGCGCCGGTTCACGCTGCAGGCGCCGTACACGCCCGCGACCACCACGCAGGCCAATGCGAACGTCACCAGCACTGGTTCGTCCATTGCCAGGCCCACGCCGATGCCTGCCGCCAGGAAGCCGTTGTACAGCCCCTGGTTGGCCGCGAGCACGCGCGTTGCCTGCGCCTTCTCCAGCGTATTGCGGAACGTCCTGAAGCCCAGCGGGCGCGTCCACAGGAACATCTCCAGCACCAGGAAATACACATGCAGCGCCGCCACCAGGACGGTGAGCAGCAAGCCAGCCATGCCCGTCAGGCCCATCGGCATCTCCTCCGGTCGATCACTACACCGTGCACGTGCTGCCCGCTCAACGGTCCTGCGGCAGCTTCTTTTCCTGTTTCAGCACGCCCAGCGCGGCCAGCGTCATCATCACCGCCACCGCTGCGCCGCCGATGAACACCAGATGCGAGCCCAGCAGCGACAACCCCTTGTGCACCCAGGCGAAGGTAAGGTCGGCGCCGCGGTAGACCACCGTGTCGATGGCCGCGCCGGCCTTGTAGCGCCACTGCCGGTCCACACGGGTGTAGATGGTCTCGCGCGCCGGCTTGCCCAGCGAGAACTCACTGGCGCGGGTCATGACCTGCACCACCGCGACCATCAACGGCAACGGCGAGGCCGCCAGCACCGAGAAGCCGATGATGATGGCGATACCGGGGATCAGCAGTGCCGGTGCGATGCCGAAGCGCGACAGCAGCCAGCGGGTCAGGCCCAGCTGGATCACCAGCGTCAGCGCGTTCACCGCCAGATCGATGCGCGAAAAGAACGCGGTGCTGGCCGCCGGATCGGTGATCATGCGCCGCACGATGGACGCCTGCTCGTTGTACAGCAGCGTGCCCACGCCGACGCCGAACACCACCATCAGCGCCAGCCAGCGCAGCAGCGGCTCGCGCACGATCAGCTTGAGGCCGTCGATGACACTGCCACCCATCGGCTGCTCGCCGTCGGCCAGCTGCATCTGCTGCTCGCGCACCACCGCCCAATGGCGCAGCCGCCAGATGCACACCACGCAGGCCATCAGGAAGCCGGCCGAGACCAGCATCAGGTTGGCGATGCCCACGCGCTGCACCAGCGAGCTGGTGATGATCGGGCCGAGGAAGGCACCCACCGTACCGGCCGCACCGATGTAGCCGTAATAGGCGCGCGCCTGCGCATTGGAGAACACGTCGGCCATGAAGCTCCAGAACACCGCCACCGCGAACAGGTTGAACACGGTGATCCAGAAGAAGAACGCCATGCCGCGCCCCGGCACGCCGCTGTCGAACATGACGTAGAAGCCCAGCAGCGTGGCGATGAAGAAGCCATACACCACCGGCAGGAACACCCGGCGCGGGAAGCGGCTGACCACCCAGCCGTACAGCGGCTGCATCACCAGCATGATCAGGAACACGCAGGAGAACAGGAACTGCAGCGTGAAGTCCTTCAACGGCAACCCGTGCGCGTCGAACCAGGCGATCAGCGACGGTGGGAAGATGGTCTGCAGGTCCGAGGAGGCGGCCATGGCCTCGCGTACCGGCCGCAGCACGTAGTAGCCGCTGAGCAGGCAGAAGAAGTACAGGAACGACCACCACAGCGCGGGCGAGTCGCTCAACGCCTGCCACAGCCGCCGCAGCGGGTTCACACGCCCGGAGGCGCTCATCTGACACCCCGGGCATGCAGGTGGCGACGGGACGGCGACATCGGGGGAACTCCGGGGGCTGCGGTGCGCGTACGTTATCCAATGCACTGCAACATCGCCAGTGCAGCAGGTCTCGCCGCTGACGCTGAAGGCGTTCTATCCTGCCCGTCATCATCAGGGGGATCACCGTGGACGCAGCCGCGAACGAGTTCGACACCATCATCGTCGGCGCCGGTTCGGCCGGCTGCGTGCTGGCCAACCGCCTCAGCGCCGATCCGCAGCGAAGCGTGATGCTGATCGAAGCCGGCCCGCGCGACTGGCACCCCTTCATCCACATGCCGGCCGGCCTGGCGCGTCTGGTCACCAACACGCGACTGAACTGGAACTACGACACCGAGCCGGAGCCTGCGCTCGATGGCCGCCGCCTGTGGTGGCCACGCGGCAAGGTGCTGGGCGGTTCCAGCGCCATCAACGCCATGTGCTACGTGCGCGGCGTGGCCGGCGACTACGACCGCTGGGCGCAGGCAGGCGCCACCGGCTGGGACTGGAACAGCGTGCTGCCCTGGTTCCGCCACAGCGAAGGCAACACGCGCGGCAGCGATGCGCTGCACGGCGGCGACGGCCCGATGAAGGTGACGGACCTGCGCCACGTCAATCCGCTCAGCCGCGCCTTCATCGAAGCCGGGCAACAGGCCGGCCATGCCCTCAACGACGACTTCAACGGGCGATTGCACGAAGGCGTGGGCCTGTACCAGGTCACGCAGAAGGACGGTGCGCGCTGCTCCTCTGCAGTCGGCTACCTCAGCCCCGTGCGTACGCGTGGCAACCTGCAGGTGCTCACCGGCGCGCAGGTCGAACGCCTGAGCATCGCGCAGGGCCGCGTCACCGGCGTGGTGGTGCGCCACGGCGGCCAGCAGAAACAGCTGCATGCGCATGCGGAGGTGCTGCTCAGCGCCGGCGCGATCAACTCACCGCAGTTGCTGATGCTGTCCGGCATCGGCCCGGCTGATCACCTGCGCGCGCATGGCATCGCGGTGCAGCTGGACCAGCCCGGCGTCGGCAGCAACCTGCAGGACCACCTGGATATCTGCACGCTGTATCGCACCGTGCCCGGCGTCAGCTACGACCGCGCCAGCGAACTGAAGATCGGTCTGGATTACTTCCTGCGTGGCCGTCGTGGCGCCGGCACCAGCAATGTGGCCGAAGCCGGTGGCTTCGTGCGCTCACGTTTCGCTGCGGACGAACGCGCCGACATCCAGCTCCACTTCGTGCCCGCGATGCTGGACAACCATGGCCGCAACCGCCTGCCGGGGGACGGCTACACCCTGCATGCCTGCTACCTTCACCCACGCAGCCGTGGCTGCATCGAACTGGCCAGCGCCGACCCGGTGGCACCGGCGCGCATCCACGCCAACTACCTCAGCGATGCGGAGGGCATGGATCTGAAGATGATGATCGAAGCCGCACGCCTGAGCCGCGACATCCTGCGCCAGCCCGCCTTCAGCCCCTGGCGCAAGGCACCATTGTTCCCGGCGCGCGAAGACCTGGACGACGCAGGGCTGGAAGCCTTCATCCGCGCCAAGGCCGAGACCATCTACCACCCGGTCGGCACCTGCCGCATGGGCAGCGACGCCACCGCGGTCGTGGACCCCCAGCTGCGGCTGCGCGGCCTCGATGGCCTGCGCGTGGTCGATGCGTCGGTGATGCCCAGCCTGGTCAGTGGCAACACCAACGCGCCGACCATCATGATTGCCGAGCGCGCGGCGGCCTTTGTGCTGGGGCATGACTCACCGCCGACCTGAATACGGATTTTCCGGCAGCCGATCATGGTCGGTACGTGAACCGCGGCTTCACGAGTGGATTCCGTAAGAAGTCCTGAGATTTCAACATCATGCCCATTCATCCTCCTCTTGTTTGTGCAATGAGGAAAAGCGGCGCTAGAATCCGTGACAGCTGTTACCACCGGGCTTCGATCACGATGAAAGCAAACAACCCTCGCCGGCACATCCGTCCGGTGGCATCGGGATTGCTGGGGCTGTTGATGCCCTTCGCACTGTCATCAACCGCGCAGACGCCCACCCAGGCCAGTCTGCCGCCGGCCGCAGCCGCGCTGCCGGTGAATCTGGAAAACGCGCCCGCACAATCGCCGACGCAGCCGATGCCCTACCGCGTGGCGCTGCGCCCGGATCAGGTGCAGCCGTTGCCGGCCGACTTCAATGTGGCCGCGATTGAATCGCTGGCCGAGCAGTTGACCTATGGCAACCGCGTGCCGGGCATGGCAATGGCCATCGTCCAGAATGGCCGCGTGCTGTCGGCCAAGGGCTATGGCGTCACCGACATCAGCAACCCGCAGCCGGTGGACGCGCATACCGTGTTCCGTCTTGCCTCGTTGTCCAAGGCCTTCGCCGGCACCATGGCCGGCCTGCTGGTCAATGACGGCACGCTGCGCTGGGACAGCAAGGTCACTGACTATGTGCCGGGCTTCCGTCTGGCCACGCCCGAGGCCACCAGCCGCCTGACCGTGGCCGATGTGCTCAGCCATCGCGTGGGCCTGCCGTACAACGCCTACGACCGCGACGTCGAAGCCAATGCCGATTACTACACGCTGACCCAGAAGCTGGCTGCCGCGCCGCTCAAGTGCGAGCCGGGTGACTGCTATGCCTATCAGAACGTGGCCTTCAGTCTGGTGGGTGACGTTGTGTTCGCCGCGTCGGGCAACTTCTATGAGCAGGCTGTCGAGAAACGCCTCCTCAAGCCGCTGGGCATGAACGATGCCAGCCTCGGCCTTGCCGGCATCCAGGCCAGCTCGCGCTGGGCACGCCCGCATGTGCGCAGCCGCAACGGCTGGGTGTCGCTGACGCCCAAGCCCACCTACTACCGCGTGGCACCGGCGGCCGGCGTCAATGCCAGCGCCAGCGACATGGCGCAATGGCTGCTCGCCCACACCGGCCACCGCCCTGACGTGCTGCCGGCACCGCTGCTGGCCACGCTGCATGCACCGCTGGTCAACACGCCCGGCGAGATGCGCTCGGGCTGGCGTCACCAGCGCCTGTCGTCGGCTGGCTACGCACTGGGCTGGCGCGTGTTCGATTACTCCGGCCACCAGGTGGTGTTCCATGCCGGCGCGGTGCAGGGCTATCGCGGCCTGGTCGCGCTGCTGCCCGAGCGCGACCTTGGCATCGCCATCATGTGGAACGGCGAGAGCAGCCTGCCCAGCGGCATGATGCCCACCATCCTGGACCGCGCCATCGGCTTGCCGACGCAGCGTTGGCTGGACGTGGACACCGACTTCGGCAGCGACAACCTGATGGCCGAAGATGCGGCACCGGCACGCGACGGCAAGAAGGGCGCGTCCTCCGACCGCGCGGTGGCATCGCCGCGCTGAGGCTTGCGCATCACGAACGAAGGAAAGGGCGGCCAGTGGCCGCCCTTTTTTGTGCGCGAGGATTGTCACACCCTGCTTTCGTAGCCCCCGTAGCCCGGGTAAGCACAGCGCACCCGGGGCTGTTCGTGGGTAGCGATCACGGCTCGGAATCCGGCGGGCGAACATCCCGTTGGAACGCTGGCGGCGGTTGACTCACCGGCTTCCCGGGTGCGCTTCGCTTACCCGGGCTACGGGGCGGACATATTTCGGGAAGGCCACCGGCTGCTTTTGTAGCCCGGGTAAGCAACGCGCACCCGGGGCTGTTCGCGGGTGGCGATCACGGCTCGGAATTCGGCGAAGCAGACACCCGGCTTGAATACTGGTGGCGTTTGGTTTCCTGCCTTCCCGGGTGCGCTCCGCTTACCCGGGCTACGGGGATGGGCGCAATGCGGGAAGGTCACGGGCTGCTGTTGTAGCCCGGGTAAGCAACGCGCACCCGGGGCTGTTCGCGGGTGGCGATCACGGCTCGGAACTCGGCGAAGCAAACACACAGATTGAACACTGGTGGCGATTGGCTCACCGGCTTCCCGGGTGCGCTTCGCTTACCCGGGCTACGGGCTCTGGATCGCGCGCATAAAAAAACTCCCTCCCCGCTGGGCAGCCGGGGAAGGAGTTTCAGGTGTTGCTATCGCGCGTTGATCAGATCAGCGGCGCCGGGGTTGCCGGCAGCGCGACCGGAGCGGCCTTCTTCTTGCGAGCGGCCGGCTTCTTCTTGGCAGCAACCTTCTTGGCGGCCGGCTTCTTGGCAGCGGCCTTCTTGGCGGTCTTCTTCACGGCCTTCTTGGCGGTTGCCTTCTTGGCAACCTTCTTGACGGCCTTCTTCGCGGTCTTCTTCACTGCCTTCTTGGCAGTTGCCTTCTTGGCAACCTTCTTGACGGCCTTCTTCGCGGTCTTCTTCACTGCCTTCTTGGCAGCGGACTTCTTGGCAACCTTCTTGGCGGCCTTCTTCACGGTCTTCTTGGCAGCCGCCTTCTTCGCGGTCTTCTTCACTGCCTTCTTGGCAGTTGCCTTCTTGGCGACCTTCTTTGCTGCCTTCTTCACGGTCTTCTTGGCAGCAGCCTTCTTTGCAACCTTCTTCACCGCCTTCTTCGCGGTTGCCTTCTTGGCAACCTTCTTCACGGCGGCTTTCTTGGCAACCTTCTTCACCGCCTTTTTGGCGGCCGGCTTCTTAGCAGCTTTCTTCGTGGCCATTGGATGGCTCCTCGTCAGTGATCTATGGAATTGAAATGCCCAGTTGAAGCAAATCCGCGGTGGACAGCGGAGGACCGGCGACGCGTCATGCGCGTCGTGACGGATACAGAAACACCCGCAACGATTCGCGCCACGGGTGCCATGTCTTGTTCGGGGGGTGTTTCGCGGAAGGAAGCGATGCCTGCTCCACCATCAAGGAAATCCTGGCGGACGTACATGTTGTGCTTCGCGTCTGAATGTTGATCCGGCTCACTCTCTTCCGCAGGAAAGGTCTGCTGGGCGAAACCTAATCACGGTTTTTTTTACTGTCAACTACCTTTTGAAAAAAATTTACGGGGCGGCGACCGGACGACGGCGTGCACGGTCGCCGCCAGAGACGCCTCGATGGCGGCACGAGCACAGGCAGCACGCGCGCACTACAGATGCGAATGCAGAAAAACATCGGGAAAAACGCACTATTTGTTCTCGGCGTACAACAGCACGATGCAATCGTGAGAAGCACACGCACCACCTTCGACACCCGTCCAACGTGTCGCGACGACTGCCAACGGCACCTGAAAAAAATTCAGCCGATGGTGATGCTTTGTTCAGCGCAATGGTCAATTTGCGCAGAATTTTTTCCGTCCTCGCCCTCCCCTGCGACCACGTCGAAGTACCGCATCGGCATGCGCACGCATCTTCTTCTGCACCCTTCGACGTGCCCGACGATCGTGATCGACGGCCATGCATCGCACCTTCCCGTCACGTCGCACTGACATCGACGCAAACAAAAACGACCGCCTCGCGGCGGCCGTTTCCGGTTCGGAAAAAAGGACTCAGTGGTCCTCGTTCTCCAGCAGCTCGGCGTAGTCGTCCGGGCCGAGCAGTTCGTTCAACTGTTCCGGCTCGGACAGTTCGACAACGAACAGCCAGCCGTCGCCGTACGCATCTTCGTTGATGGTTTCCGGCTTGTCGGCCAGGGCTTCGTTGACCTCGACCACGGTGCCGGACACCGGGCTGTAGACGTCGGACGCCGCCTTCACCGATTCAACCACGGCAACGCCGGTACCGGCCTGCACGGTGTCGCCGACACCCGGCAGCTCGACGTAGACCAGATCACCCAGCAGGCCTTGGGCGTGGTCGGAAATACCAACGGTGACACGGCCATTGCCTTCGGCACGGGCCCACTCGTGGGACTTGAGGAATTTGAGGTCGCCTGGGATTTCGCTCATGGAAAAGCTCCGGGGAAAAGCGTGGTCGGGAAGAAACGCTAGTTTAACGGACCGGGCGCGGCGTGGTTCCGCCCCGGCATGGGAACTTACAGATTGATGCCGGCCTGGGCCTGGCCATCGCGCACGAACGGGAATTTCACCACCCGCACCGGCACTTCCTTGCCGCGGATGTCCACGCGCACGTCACCCGGCGCACCGGCCGGCACGCGTGCGAATGCGATGGCCTTGCCGAGCGTCGGTGAGAAGGTGCCGGAAAGGATCTCACCTTCGCCATTGGCGGTGAGCACCTTCTGGCCGTGACGCAGCACGCCCTTCTCGTCCATCACCAGGCCGATCATCTGACGCGCGTCGCCCGCCGCCTTCTGCGCGTCGAGGACCGGGCGACCGATGAAGTCGCGGCCTTCGTCCAGGCTGACGGTCCATGCCAGCGCCGCCTCGAACGGGCTGACGGTTTCGTCCATGTCCTGGCCGTAGAGATTCATGCCGGCTTCCAGGCGCAGCGTGTCGCGCGCACCCAGACCCGCCGGCTTCACGCCTGCGTCCAGCAGCGCGTTCCAGAACGCGACCACCTCGGTCTGCGGCAGCAGCACTTCGTAACCGTCCTCGCCGGTGTAGCCGGTGCGTGCGACGAACAGCGGCACGCCGTTGGCGGAGGTGACTTCCAGCGCGGCGAAGCGGCCCAGCTTGTCCAGTGCGGCGCGGTCGCCTTCGGCCACCAGGCCGGCAACCAGCGCGCGTGCCTGCGGACCCTGCACGGCGACGATGGCCAGGTCTTCGCGTTCGATAACGTCCACGTCGAACGCAGCGGCGTGCTGGCGGATCCATGCCAGGTCCTTCTCGCGGGTGGAAGCGTTGACCACCATGCGGAAGAAGTCGTCACCCAGGAAGTAGACGATGAGGTCGTCGATCACGCCGCCCTGCGGGTTGAGCATGCAGGAGTACAGCGCCTTGCCGGTGACCTTGAGCTTGTCGATGGCATTGGCAAGCAGGTGGCGCAGGAACTCGCGGGTGCGCGCGCCCTTCAGATCGACCACGGTCATGTGGCTGACGTCGAACATGCCGGCGGCCTGACGCACCAGGTGGTGCTCGTCGATCTGCGAGCCGTAGTGGATGGGCATGTCCCAGCCGCCGAAATCGACCATCTTGGCGCCAAGGGAGCGGTGGGTTTCGTTGAGCTGGGTCTTCTGGGTCATGGCCGTTCCACACGAAAAAGGTGGGCCATTATCCCAGATGGTCACAGGCAAAACCTGCGGCACCGCCACACGACAGTGCCGCAGCCGGTTCAGACGTCCTGAACCTTCAGGGTCATGCCATCCACCGCCACCACGCGCACGCGGCTGCCGGCGGGGCTGTCAGGGCCAGCGACCACCCACAGGGCGTCGTCCACCTTGGCCCGCCCGCTGCCATCGACGATGGCCTGTTCCAGGGTGACCACGCGGCCGATCATCTGCTCGGCGCGGCGGTTGAGCAGCGGCTGGTCACTCTGCCTTGCGCGCTTGCGGAACCAGGTGCGGTAGACCTGGATCGACACGAAGCTGAGCACGACGAACAGGATGACCTGCAGCAGCACGCTCATCCCGTCGAAGACCCACACGAGCAGCACCATCACTGCGGCGGCGATGCCCATCCACAGCATGAATGCGCCGGGTGCGAGCGCCTCGGCGGCGAACAGCGCCACCGCCACCGCCGACCATGTCACCACTTCCCAGCGCATGGCTCAGCGCCCCAGCGGCGGCGGATTGCCGCGCGGCGGTGCCGGCCGGTTCGCGTCCTGCCTGCCGAAGGCTTCCTTGGCCAGTTCGGCGACGCCGGCGATGGAGCTGATCACGCCGGTGGCTTCCATCGGCATCAACACCAACTTCTGGTTGGGCGAATTGGCCAGCTCGCTGAAGGCCTCCACGTACTTCTGCGCGATGAAGTAGTTGATGGCCTGCACGTTGCCGTTGGCGATGGCGTCGGACACCATCGCCGTCGCCTTGGCTTCGGCCTCGGCCGAACGCTCGCGCGCTTCGGCGTCGCGGAACGCGGCTTCCTTGCGGCCTTCGGCCTCCAGCACCGCTGCCTGCTTCATGCCCTCGGCACGCAGGATCTCCGACTGGCGGATGCCCTCCGCTTCCAGCACCGCGGCGCGCTTGTTCTGCTCGGCCATCTTCTGCTGCTGCATGGACTGCACCAGGTTGTTCGGCGGCTGGATGTCCTTGATCTCGATGCGGGTGACCTTCACGCCCCACGGGTTGGTGGCGTGGTCCACCACGTTGAGCAGCTTGGCGTTGATGGTCTCGCGTTGGCTCAGCGATTCGTCCAGATCCATCGAGCCGATCACGGTGCGGATGTTGGTCTGCACCAGAGCGATCATCGCCACTTCCAGATTGGCGACCTCATAGGCGGCCTTGGCTGCGTCCAGCACCTGGAAGAACACCACGCCGTCCACGCGCACCACCGCGTTGTCCTTGGTGATGACGTCCTGGCTGGGCACGTCCAGCACCTGCTCCATCATGTTCACCTTGCGGCCGACGCCATAGACGATGGGAATGAGGAAGTGCAGGCCGGGCGTCATGGTGTGGGTGTACTTGCCGAAGCGCTCCACCGTCCACTCGTAACCCTGCGGCACCATCCGTACGGTCTTGAACAACACGATGATGCCGGCCACCACCACGACCAGCGCCAATACCCCTGCTCCACCGCCCATCGCACCGCTCCTTGCGTTGTTGATGACTGGAGTATAGCCAGCCGGCTGCGACTACAGCGGCACGCGCCCACGCAGGATGTCCACGAACATCACCCAGTCGCCAGCAAATGAATAGAGAGGGTGGCGGAACGTGGCCGGGCGGTTCTTCTCGAAGAAGAGGTGGCCCACCCGTGCAAAGCCGTAGCCGCACAGCAGCGCCGCCCACAGCCAGCCCCACTGCTGCTGCCAGAACGCCAGCGTCACGCAGGCCAGCACGCCCCAGCTGCCGATGAAGTGCAACCGGCGGCACACCGGGTTGCGGTGTTCCTGCAGGTAGTACGGGTAGAACTGGCGGAAACTGCTGAAGCGCGACATGGCCTTCCCCTCCGGCGCACTGGCTCACCCTGCCTGCGGGCAGGATAGCGGCTTCACTCCACCCGTGGCGCGAACATGATCACGGCCATGCCCAGCAGGCACAGGCCACCGCCGAGCAGGTCCCAGCGGGTGGGTTTCACCGCATCCACCAGCCACAGCCACAACAGCGCCACGCAGACATACACGCCGCCATAGGCGGCATAGACGCGGCCACTGGCGGTGGGGTGCAGGGTGAGCAGCCACGCGAACAGCGCCAGGCTGGCCGCGGCCGGCACCAGCAGCCATGGGCTGCCCTGCTTGCGCAGCCACAGCCATGGCAGGTAACAGCCGATGATCTCGGCCAGTGCGGTGAGCAGGAACAGGGCGGTGGTCTTGATCACACGCCACCCTTTTCCTGCTGCTTCACGGCCTGCCACAGGGCTTCCTGCTGGGCCAGGTCCAGGTCGTGCATGCTGCCGCCCTGTGCCTGTGCAAGTGCTTCCATGGCACGGAAGCGCCGCTCGAACTTGTGGTTGGCCAGACGCAGCGCGCTGCCGACATCGACCTTGGCGTGACGGGCAAGGTTGGCGCAGACGAACAGCACGTCGCCGATCTCTTCCTGCAGACGTGCCTGCCGATCCTCACCGGGCGCGGCGGCCAGTTCGGCCTGCACTTCGTCCACCTCTTCGCGCAGCTTGTCGAGCACGGGCGTGGCGTCGGGCCAGTCGAAGCCGGTGCGCGCGGCACGCGACTGCAGCTTGGTAGCACGCTGCCACTCCGGCAGGCCGCGCGAGATGCCGGCCAGCGCGGAGCTGTCCTGCTCGCCCTTGGCGGCCCGCTCGGCGCGCTTGATGGCCTCCCAGTTGGCGCTGACATCGGCGGCACCGTCTACTTCGGTGTCGGCAAAGATGTGCGGATGGCGGCGGATCATCTTGCCGCTGATCGAGGCGACCACGTCACCGAAATCGAAGGCGCCCTGCTCGCTGGCCATCTGCGCATGGAACACCACCTGCAGCAGCAGGTCGCCCAGTTCGTCCTTCAGGTCGGCCAGATCCTTGCGGTCGATGGCGTCGGCCACCTCGTAGGCCTCTTCCACCGTGTACGGCGCGATGCTGGCGAAATCCTGCTGCAGGTCCCAGGGGCAGCCGTGCTGCGGGTCGCGCAGGCGCGCCATGATGTTCAACAGCGACTGGATATCGTTCAACTCGGACATGCCGGCCCTACCTTTTCAACAATGTGCTGCCGCTGCGCGGCGGTCGTCGGAATGCCTGCGCAGGACCGGCAACTGCCTCAGAGACCGGCTACCCAGTCCTGCCACGGCAGCGATGGGTCGCCCAGTGCGACAAAGTCACCATTGAGCAGGCGCGGACGCTGGTTGTACTGGAACGGCTGGCCGGTATCGGCGGCGAGCAGCACACCACCGGCGGCCTCCAGCACGCATTGACCAGCAGCGGTATCCCATTCACTGGTCGGGCCCAGGCGCGGATAGACGTCCAGCGTGCCTTCGGCGATGCGGCAGAACTTCAGCGACGAGCCCTGCGCCACCAGTTCGATGTCACCCATGCGCTGCAGCAGTTCCTCGGTGCGCTGGCCACGGTGCGAACGGCTGGCTGCCACGCGCAGGGGCAGCGCCGGCGGCACCTGGGTGATGATGGCGTCCTCGCTGGCACCGTCGCGGCGATACGCCTTGCCGCCGCGCGTCGCATGCCAGAGCACGCCGGTCACCGGCGCCTGCACCACGCCGAACACCGGCTGGCCGTCGTCGATGAGCGCGATGTTCACGCTGAACTCGCCGTTGCGCTTGATGAACTCGCGGGTGCCATCGAGCGGGTCCACCAGCCAGTAACGCGTCCACTGGCGACGGGTCTCCCATGGCAGCTGCGCCGATTCCTCGGACAGCACCGGCACGTCCGGCGTGAGCTGGGCCAGCCCCTTCACGATCAGCGAATGCGCGGCGAGGTCGGCGGTGGTGACCGGGCTGTCGTCGGCCTTGTGTTCGATGTCGAAACCGCTGGCGTAGACCTGCATGATGGCCGCGCCGGCCTGCTGTGCGATGCCGATGACGCCTTCGCGCAGGGCCGTGTCGATCATGCTCATGCCTTTCCTTCCTTGAGCCATTCGCGGGCGATGAAGAGTGCGGCCAGCGAACGGCCTTCGGAGAAGTCCTCGCGCAGCATCAGCTGGTCGAGTTCGGCCAGCTTCCACGGCACCACTTCCAGCTCCTCCGGCTCGTCACCGGGCAGCTTCTCCGGGTACAGGTCGCGCGCCAGCACCAGCCAGGACTGGTGGCTCATGTAAGTGGGCGCCAGCGTCATGGCGCGCAGCACGTCGAGCTGGTGGGCACCATAGCCGGCCTCTTCCTTCAACTCGCGGTCGGCGGCCTGCAGCGGGGTCTCGCCAGCATCGATGCGACCCTTCACCAGACCCAGCTCATACCGGTGCAGGCCGGCGGCGTATTCACGCACCAGCAGCACGGTGTCGTCGTCGAGCATCGGCACCACGACTACGGCACCGTGGCCACGGCTGACCAGCCGCTGGAACAGGCGCCGCTCGCCATTGGAGAACTCCAGATCCAGCTGTTCCTGACGGAACGGGCCGATGTCCTGCTGCTGCACCTTGTGGATGTGTGGCAGCCGGCGACTCATGCGCCACTCCGGGCGTGAATGCGAAGGACCGATAGAATGCGCATTGGCAGAGACGTTTTCATGTGCCTGAAATGCTAACAGACCCGGCCTGCCACCCGCCGACCCGCCGTTGCGAGACCACCCGATGCGCCTGACCCGTTGCCCTGTCGAACTGCCACTGAGCCTTGGCCAGACCCTGGCCCTGCCGGAGGAAACCGCCAACCATCTGGTGCGCGTGATGCGCATGCGTGAAGGCGAAGGCTGCGTGTTGTTCAATGGCGATGGCAACGACTACGCCGCCACGCTCACCAGCGTCGGCAAGCGCGAGGTGCGGGTCAGCATCGATTCGGCACAGCCGGTGGACAACGAGTCACCATTGGCCATCACCCTGCTGCAGGGCATCGCGCGTGGCGAGAAGATGGACCTGATCCTGCAGAAGGCCACCGAGCTGGGCGTGGCACGCATCATCCCGGTCAACGCCGAGCGTACCGAGGTGAAGCTGGATGCCGCGCGTGCGGAGAAGCGTCTGGCGCACTGGCGCAGCGTGGTGGGCTCAGCCTGCGGTCAATCCGGGCGCGCGCGGATACCGCAGGTGGACGCGCCACTGGCGCTGGCGGCGGCGGCCATGTCCCTGCCTGCCGACAGCCTGCGGCTCACGCTCGATCCGCTGGGCGAACATCGTCTGGCAACGCTGCAGGCAGCGCCGGCCAACGGCGTGGTGGTCGCCATCGGCCCGGAGGGCGGCTGGTCACCGCGCGATCGCCAGCAGCTGGCCGACGCGGGCTTCCAAGGCCTGCAGCTGGGCCCGCGCATCCTGCGCACGGAGACCGCAGGGCTGGCGGCGATCGCCGCACTGCAGGCGCGGCTGGGGGATTTGTAGGCGACAGGCGGAAGCACCCTCATCCGCCCCTTCGGGGCACCTTCTCCCGCTTGCGGGAGAAGGGAGCGAAGGACGGCCTCCCGCTTGCGGGAGACGGTCGTGATCGCTGCTGCTGAAACGATGAAGGCCGCGCTGAACGCGCGGCCTTTCTGATCTGCTGATGCTGCGTGATCAGGCAGCGGCGGCGAGTGCCTGCACCACAGCGGCTTCGATCGCGTCCAGATCCGGCAGCAGGGCGCTCTGCTCGCCCAGCAGCACGCGCATGTGCACGCCGGCCGGCAGGTTCTCTTCCGATGCGTCGGCCAGCAGGCCATCGCGCGGCACGGCGATCAGCTGCGGGAAGGACTGCGTCAGCAGTGCGAAGTACGGCAGGTCCGGGTTGCCCCCCAGTGCCTTGAGCACCACCACCTTGTTGTTGCCGGTTACCGTTTCCTGTCCATGGCCACTGAGGCCCGCGTAGGACAGCAGCGGCACGCTCCAGCCGTGCCACGCGATCTGGCCGACCAGCCAGTCCGGCGCGTTGGCGATGGGCTCGACCGGTACGCGCGACATCATTTCGGCGACAGTGGCGTTGGGCAGCAGCACGCGCTCGTTGCCCGCCTGGATCAGTACACCGCGTACTTCATCGTTGTTTGCGTAGCTCATGTTCGCTTCCTTGGTTGCGCCGGCATCAGCCCGCGCAACGCGTTGCCAGTTCCGCGGCCAGATATTCCGGATCACCCGCGGTCATGCCTTCCACTGCCAGCTGGCTGGCCGCGGCGGGGTCGTAGCAGCCTTCGCCGATCTGGCCGGCCACCCAGCCGCCCTTGCCGGCGAATGCCATGACCTGCGGCACCATCGCCACATCGGCACCGCTGAGCATCAGCACGGCACTGCGCTCGGGCGCCAATGCACCCAGCAGGTCACCGCCATCGGCATTGAAGCGCAGCGTGCCGCTGCCTTCCAGGCCGATGACATCCGGCAGGATGTAGACGTTGCCCGCTTCCATGGTCACGCCCGTGTCGGCCAGGCTCACCGGTAGCATCGTGGCGCGCGACATCTGCTTGACCAGGTTCGCGTAACGGCCACCGTCCAGGCGCAGCTGCACCAGCACGGGGCGCTCGAAATCGGACGGCAGGCCGGCCAGCACGCGGCGCACCGCGTCGGGGCCGCCGATACCAGCCAGCAGCAGCACGGCGCCATCGGCACCCGTTGCACCCTCTTCTTCCAGCTCGACCAGCGAAAGCGAGGAATTCAGCAGACTGGACAGCTGCGGCGGCTCGGCTGCCTGCGCCGGTGCGGCGGCCGGTGCGCTCTCGTAGCCGTCCTCGTCCAGCAGCGACCAGCTGTTGAACGTGCCGGTCTTCGCGGGCGGCGCGGCCTGTTCCGGCGCGTCAGCGGCGGCTTCGGGCAGCGGCGGCGGCACGACCTCCGGTGCGCTCCGCACCGGGGTGGCGATCAGTTCCTCGAACGACAGCACCTGCGGCTGTGCATCCAGTTCCGCCGGCGGAACGTACAGGGCGTCGGCCGGCACGTCCACCGATTCCACGAA
>DALZZG010000018.1:0-34176 GCA_031987665.1 Stenotrophomonas sp.
CGACGCCGCCGCCGCCATCCGCCGGCTGGAACAGGCCAGCGGCCGCGCCGCCAGCGCCACCGAAGTGGCCCAGGCCATGGAAATGCCGCTGCCGGAGTACCTGCGGCTGGTGGAGGACGCCTCGCGCGGCCAGGTGCTGAGCCTTGAGTCACGCATCGAGGACCAGGGCGAACTCGACACCCCTGCCAGCGGCGGGCCGACCCCGCAGCAGATGCTGGAACGCAGCCAGTTCGGTGCCGAGCTGGGCAAGGCCGTGGCACTGCTGCCCGAGCGCGAACAGCTGGTGCTGTCGCTGTACTACGAGCAGGAACTGAACCTGAAGGAGATCGGTGCGGTACTCGGCGTGAGCGAGTCGCGTGTCTGCCAGATCCACGGCCAGGCCGTGCTGCGCCTGCGTGGCCGGCTGAAGATTTTCGAGGCGGCAGACGCCGGCCTCGAGGAACCATGAAAAGGAAGAACCAGTGAACAAAAACATGCGGATCCTCATCGTCGATGACTTCTCGACCATGCGTCGCATCGTCAAGAACCTCCTCGGCGATCTCGGTTTCAGCAACACGGCTGAAGCCGAAGACGGAAATGCCGCATTGGTCATGCTGCAGAGCCAACCCTTCGACTTCGTCGTCACCGACTGGAACATGCCGGTGATGACCGGCATCGAGCTGCTCAAGGCCATCCGTGCCGACCCCGCGCTCAAGACGCTGCCGGTCCTGATGGTCACCGCCGAGGCAAAGCGCGAGCAGATCATCGAAGCCGCCCAGTACGGGGTGAACGGCTACATCATCAAGCCGTTCACCGCGCAGACGCTGGAAGAAAAGCTCGGCAAGGTGTTCGAGCGCCTGGCGGGCAGCGCTTGATGGAGATCTCAGGCAACCCTTCGGCCATCGCCCAGCGCCTGCACAGCGCGCTTGCCGCACTGGAAAACGGTGACGAAAGCGCGTGGCGGCAGGAACTGGACACGCTGGTCGCCCAGCGCACGCAGCCCATGATGGCCGGGCTGGGGAGGCTGGCGCGCGAGCTGGGGCAGGCACTGGGCGAGATTCCCCAGTTGTCGCCGGAGGCAGGTGAACTGGATGACGCCTGCACGCGTCTGGATCATGTGGTCACACTGACCGAGCGCGCAACCCATCGTACCCTTGACCTGGCTGAAGAGTGCCGCGCGCTCACCGAGCAGCTGCGCCACAGCGCGCTGCAGCCGGCGCAGGAGCAGCTGCTCGACCGCATCCGCCACAACCTGTCCGAAGTGGCGTTGGCGCAGAGCTACCAGGACCTTACCGGTCAGATCATCCGCCGCGTGGTGGGCGTGGTGCGGAGCGTGCACGAAGGCTTCACCGCGCTCGACCTGCCGCCCGCAAAGGAAGCTGCCACCGATACCACCATGACCGGCCCCGCCGTCCGCGGACTCGACCGCCATGCCGTCACACAGCACGACGCCGACGACCTGCTGTCGGACCTGGGACTCTGATCCATGAATGCGCTTGCGGACGACATCGCCGCGGATTTCATCATCGAGGCCCAGGAAATCCTTGACCGGCTCGGCGAGCAGCTGGTTGCGCTGGAGCTGGCACCGGATGACGCCGAGCAGCTCAATGCCGTGTTCCGTGGCTTCCATACGCTGAAGGGCGGCGCAGGCTTTCTTTCCATCACGCCGATGGTGGAACTGTGCCATGCCGCCGAGGAAGCGCTTGGCATGGCGCGCTCCGGCAAGGCGCACATGCTCGCCCATCATTTCGACGCCGCCCAGCAATCTCTGGACTGGCTGCAGTCCATGCTGGATGCGGTGTCCTCCGGTGCCGAACCCGGCCACGCGCCCGCTGCGCTGATCGCGCAGTTCGAGATGGGCAGTCCCGCCGCGCTGGTGCCCGCACAGGCTGCCGCCGCGCCGGCTCCCGCGGCGGATCTGATCAGCGAGGACGAGTTTGAAGCCCTGCTCGACACGTTGCACGGCACCGCAGCGCCCGGTGCGGTCACGCCCACCCTCAAGGCCGACAGCGAACTGATCAGCGAGGAGGAGTTCGAGGCGCTGCTCGACAAACTGCACGGCAGCAATGCGCCTGGCGCGACACCGCCTGCCGCTCCCATGGTGCCCAAGGTCATCAAGCCGGTGGCGCCGGCCACCCGCGCACCGGTCAAATCCGCTGAGCCTGAGCATACGGTCCGCGTCGATACCAAGCGTCTGGATGCCATCGTCAATCTGATCGGCGAACTCGTCCTCTCGCGCAACCGGCTCAAGACGCTGCGCAACCGCCTGAAGGACGAGGAACTGGACCGCGCCGTCTCCACGCTGGACATCGCCACCGCACGATTGCAGTCCGCGGTCATGCGGACCCGCATGCAGCCGGTGGGCAAGGTGTTCTCGCGCTTCCCCAAGGTCGCGCGTGATGTCGCACGCTCCCTGCAGAAGGAGGTTGACCTGCAGCTGGTGGGGACCGATACCGAACTGGACCGCAATCTCGTCGAGGCCCTGGCCGATCCACTGGTGCATCTGGTGCGCAACGCCATCGACCACGGCATCGAGGCACCTGAACTGCGTGAAGCACAGGGCAAGCCGCGGCTGGGCCATGTGCGCCTGTCCGCCCAGCAGGAAGGCGACTACGTCAGCATCGAGGTGCAGGACGACGGTGCAGGCATCGATCCTGAGAAGCTGCGCGCCAAGGCACGCGAGAAGGGACTGATCGACCCGGAAGTCGCCGCGCGCCTGAGCAGCGAGGAATGCCTGCATCTGGTGTTCCTGCCCGGCTTCTCGACCAAGCAGCAGGTCACCGACATCTCCGGCCGTGGCGTCGGCATGGACGTGGTGCAGTCGCGCATCCGTGAACTGAGCGGCCAGATCCAGATCCAGTCCGAACTCGGGCGTGGCAGCCGCTTCCTGATCCGCGTACCGCTGACCCTGGCCATCCTGCCCACGCTGCTGGTGCAGGCCGGAGAGGACATCTACGCCCTGCCCCTGGCGCGCGTGATGGAGGTACTGCACGCGCCCGCCACCGCGCTGGGCTGGTTCGATGGCCGCCCGGTGTTCGACCGCAAGACCCACACGCTGGCGCTGGTCGATCTGCGTCAGTGGCTGGGTTTCACACCCGCGTCAACGGCACTGCTCACCATTGTCGTGCTGCAGATGGGCGAAGCCCGCTTTGGTCTGGTGGTGGACCAGGTGCGCGGGCGCGAGGAAGTGGTGATCAAGCCACTGCCCCGTGCACTGCGCGGCCTGTCGGGCTATGCGGGCGCGACGCTGATCGGTGATGGCCGCATGGCCCTGATCCTTGATGTGGATGGCCTGCGCGGCAGTCAGGGCTGAACACCCTGACATGCCGCCCTCAAGAACTCCCCTTCCCTGTCGATAACCGCACCATGGACCGACTCAGCATCATTGGACTCATCCTGGCCCTGGTCGCGCTGCTCGGCGGCAGCATCCTCAAAGGCGCGGGGCTGGCCTCGCTGTGGTCACCGGCGGCGTTCGTCATCGTCATTGTCGGCACCGTCGCCGCGATCCTCGTCCATACCTCGCCACCGGTTTTCAAACACGCCTTCAGGATCGTGCGCTGGGTGGTTCGGCCCCCGGCCAGCAACCGGCAGCGGCTGATCCAGCAGATCGTGGAATGGAGCAACATCGCTCGGCGCCAGGGCCTGCTGGGTCTGGAGTCGCAGGTGGACACGCTGGACGACGCATTCATCCGCAAGGGTCTGCAGCTGGTGGTCGATGGCGTTGAGCCGGAGAGCATCCGCCACATGATGGAGATCGAACTCGGCAGCCAGGAGCAGCATGATCTGGCAGCCACCAAGGTCTTCGAGGGAATGGGCATCTATGCGCCCACGCTCGGCATCATCGGTGCGGTGCTGGGCCTGATGTCGGTCATGCAGAATCTTGCCGACCCCAGCAAGCTCGGGCACGGCATCGCTGCCGCATTCACCGCCACCATCTACGGCATCGCCTCGGCCAACCTGCTGTTCCTGCCGGTTTCAGCCAAGCTGAAAAGTGTCATCGCCGCCACCACCCGCGAGCGCGAAATGGTGATCGAGGGTCTGATCGCCATCGCACAGGGCGAGAACCCCCGCAACATCGAAAGCAGCCTTGCCGGCTTCATGGGCTGACCATGGCACGCCGCAGACACCACGAAGAGCATGCCAATCACGAAGCCTGGGCAATCCCCTATGCCGACCTGATGACGCTGCTGCTCGCCTTCTTCGTGGTGATGTATGCCATTTCTTCCCTCAACGAGGGCAAGTACCGGGTCATGGCCGATTCGCTCAACAGCGCGTTCGGTGGTGCCCCGCGCGCGGTCAGCCAGGTGCAGGTGGGGACGATGCAGGTGCTGGGGGGCGGCCACGACGCGCCCTCGGTCATCCGCACGCTGAGCACTACAGGCGGCCCCGCCAGCGCGGACCCGACGCAGCTGCCGGCGATGGCGTCGCAGATGCGTGTGCCCGTATCCACGCGCAACCAGCAGCAGCTGCAGCACGCCGAGCGCCAGCTGGGCCAGATCGCCGACCAGCTCAACCAGACGCTGGCACCCCTGATCGCACAGGGCGTGATCAACGTGCGCCGCACCGAACTCTGGCTGGAGGTCGAGATCAACAGCGACATCCTGTTCGGCACCGGCTCGGCCACGCTCGATGCCGGCGCACGGCAGACGCTGGGCAAGCTGGCCGAAGTGCTGCATGAAGCGCCCAACGGGGTGCGTGTCGAAGGCCACACCGATGACCGCCCCATCGCCACCACACAGTTCCCGTCCAACTGGGAACTCTCCGCCGCGCGTGCCGCCAGCGTGGTGCATCTGTTTGCCGACAGCGGCGTCCAGCCCAACCGGCTGGCGATGATCGGCTACGGGCAGTTCCAGCCGCGCGACAGCAATGCGCTGCCGGAAGGCCGCAACCGCAACCGGCGCGTGATGGTCATCATTCTGGCCGACCAGACCAAGGACGCCGACATGCCCGCGCCACAGGTGACAGGCATCGCTGGCGGCGCAGGCGAAGACCTGCACGACGGCATCCGCAATGCGCCCGTGGTTTCCAAAGGAGTTCGATGATGCGTATCTGGGCCATTGCCAACCAGAAGGGTGGCGTCGGCAAGACCACCACCACGTTGTCGCTGGGCCGTGGGCTGGCGGCACGCGGCCACACGGTACTGCTGGTCGATCTTGATCCGCATGCCTCGCTCACCCGCGCGTTCGGCGTGCCGCTGGTGCCGGTGCCGTTGGGCGTGCAGGAGCTGTTCGACGCACCGCCACACGACATCCGCGCGTTGGCACGGCGCAGCGACATCCCCAGGCTGGATTACCTCTGCGCGCAGGCTGCGCTCGCCACGCTGGAACGGCGCAGCGCGAACCAGCCGGGCCTCGGGTTGGCCCTCCAGCAGGCCTTCGCGCGCCACGGCGACGGCCACGACTACGTTCTTCTCGACTGCGCCCCCACCCTGGGCCTGTTGATGATCAACGCACTGGCAGCAGCCGACCGCCTCATCATCCCCACGCAGGCCGAGCCATTGGCCCTGCACGGCCTGGACGGCATGGTGCACACCGGCGAGATGGTCGCCCGGTCACGCAGGCGCATGCTGCCGATATCGGTACTGCCCACCCTGTTCGACAAACGCACCCGCGCAGGCAATGAATCCGTACGCAGCATGCAGGACTCCCATGGCGAGCGTGTCTGGGACGACGCCATCCCCATCGACACCCGTGTCAGTCAGGTATCCGCCCTGACCCAACCTCTCGCCAGCGACGAGCAGCAGGGTCGCGGCCAGGCCGCCTACCGGCGTGCACTGGACTGGCTGCTCGGCGAGGATGCCCGTACCGCCACGGAACAGGCAGCGGCATGATCACGACCGGCGCGTTGAATGCCTACGTGGAGGAGCTCCTAGGCGAGTCTGTCATGCCATCCGCGGAGAGCGGCACGATAGAAGTTTCCGCCACGCCGGCCGCTACCCATCTGCCGGCAGCGACGCCCGGCACACCTCCCACCCTGCTCACCAGCGAACCCGGCTGGGATGACGTGCCCGACGAGATTCTCCGCGACAGGGATGGCATGCGCCCGCCTGCCGTGGTCCCCATCGAGCACGGCACGTTCCCACTAGCCGCACCGGCGCGCATCGACGAACTTTCGACCGGCATGGCATCCATCCAACCCCAGGGCAGAACCCACGCAGCGCCCTCCACACAGACAGGCCGCCCGAAGAACTGGCAGGAACTGCAGCTGATGGCGCGCCAGTCGCCGGAACCGGCACATCAACGACGCACCAGCGAACGCACCACGCGCTGGCTGCGGCTGCGCTGCGGCTCACAGGCCTACGCGCTGGAGCTGCTCAAGGTGCAGGAAGTCGTATTGCCCGTGCCGCTGCTCGCCCTGCGGGGCGCGAACCCTTCGATGCTGGGCATCATGAACCTGCGCGGCCAGGTGGTGCCCGTACTCGACCTGTGCAGGCACCTCGACATGGCCAGCACGCCCGAGAACGCTCACACGCGCATCGTGGTGCTGGAAGAAGGTGGCGAGATCCTGGGCCTGCGTGTCACTGCGGTGGATGACGTGACCAGCCTCAGCGATTCCCAGATCGAGCCACCGGATACCGCCCGCATCTGCCAGATCTCCAACGAACTGTTCCGGGGAGTGGCAAGGCTCGGCCAGCGGCCGATGATCCTGCTGGATGCGTCACGCCTGCTGCAGTAAGGCGTCACACCGGGTGCCGGCGACACGGCTGAAACGCAACCCTACCCGTCCGCACGGAAGCCTAAAGAAGTCCGGCCCCGCGCCGCTACTTCTGAAAGCAACAATTGTCCGGAGCATTGATGAGCACTGTGACGCTGCCACAGGACCTCGGCATCGAGTCCACCAGCGAGCTGAAACAACAACTGGCCAGCCAGCTGGGGCAAGCCGGGCCGTTGTCTGTTGACGCCAGCCAGGTCAGCCGCATCCATACCGCCGCGATGCAGGTGCTGTGTGCATTCGCCCTCGCCCGCCAGCAGGCGGGCCAGGTCACGGTGTTTGAAAACGCCTCCGGTTCCTTCCGTGATGCCGCGCGCCTGCTCGGCGTCCTCCAGGCGATGGGCCTGGAAGCAACCCCCGACACGATGAATTCTGTGGAGAACGCTGCATGAGTGCACGAATCCTGGTGGTGGACGACTCGGCGTCAATGCGCCAGATGGTCTCATTCGCCCTCACCTCGGCCGGCTATTCGGTGGAAGAAGCCGAAGACGGCGCGGTGGCCCTTGGCCGCGCGCGCGGCCAACGCTTCAACGCGGTGGTCACCGACGTCAACATGCCGAACATGGATGGAATCGCACTCATCCGCGAGCTTCGTCAGCTGCCCGATTACAAGTTCACGCCGCTGCTGATGCTCACCACCGAGTCCGCCGCGGACAAGAAGTCCGAGGGCAAGGCCGCAGGGGCCACCGGTTGGCTGGTCAAGCCGTTCAACCCCGAACAGCTTGTCGCCACCGTCCAGAAAGTCCTGAGCTGAACCGCCCACCTGCAACGTACCGGATACCGCACCGATGAGCATGGACCTGCAACGCTTCCACGCCACCTTCTTTGAAGAAAGCCGCGAAGGACTGGACGCGATGGAGGCTGGCCTGCTCGCCCTGGAAGATGGGCGGCAGGACGCGGAAGTCATCAACTCGGTGTTCCGCGCCGCGCACTCCATCAAGGGCGGCGCGGGCACGTTCGGTTTCGAGGCGGTTGCAGAGCTGACCCATGTGCTGGAAACCCTGCTCGATGAGCTGCGCGCGGGCAAGCGTGCGCTGGAACGCAGCGCCATCGATGCCATGCTCGGCTCGGTGGACGTGTTGCGCGCCCTGTTGCGCGAAGCCGAGCATGGGCAGGAAGCCGACCCTGCTGCGGTGAAAGCGGTCAGCGACCGCCTCCAGGCCATCCTGTCCGGCAACCCACCGACAGTGGCGGCAGCCACCCGCGTGGAGGAGATTCCGGAGGCCTGGCAGATCGGTTTCGTGCCTGCGCCGTCGCTGTTCATGAGCGGCAACGATCCGTTGCGCATCATCCGCGACCTCGAATCGCTGGGCACGCTGCATGTGGCCGCACGGCTGGAACGGCTGCCCGAGTTCGCCCAGATCGACCCGCTCGAAGCCTACCTCGCCTGGGATCTCGGGTTGGTGGGCCGCGTACCGCGCAGTCGCATCGAGGACACCTTCGCATGGGTGGTGGATGACTGCGAGCTGGACATCCAGCCTGCCGCGCCGCCAAGCCTCGCAGTGGCACCACCCACATCAGGCCCCATCGCTGCACCTCAGATGGTGCCTACGGCAGAGACTGCCAAAGCCACGCAGCAGGCAGGCACCAACGCGGGCGCCAGCCAGAACCATGAGGCGGAAACCTCCATCCGTGTCAGCGTGGACAAGGTCGATGCGCTGATCAATCTGGTGGGCGAACTGGTCATCACCCAGGCCATGCTCAAGCAGGTATCGGGGGGACTGGAACCGGCGCATGCTGAACGCCTGTTTGCAGGCTTGGATCTGCTGGAGCGCAATACGCGTGATCTGCAGGAAGCCGTCATTGGTGTGCGCATGCTGCCGGTGGACGCCGTGTTCCGCCGCTTCCCGCGTCTGGTCCGCGATCTCTCCACCCGCCTTGGCAAGCAGGTACGCCTGCGCACCGTGGGCGAAGGCACCGAACTGGACAAGGGGCTGATTGAGAAGATCGCCGACCCGCTGGTCCACCTCGTACGCAACGCCATCGATCATGGGCTGGAACTGCCCGAAGCGCGCAGTGCCGCGGGCAAGGATGAAACCGGCACCATCACCCTGGCCGCGTCGCACCAGGGTGGCCACATCGTCATTGAAGTCAGTGACGACGGACGCGGCCTCAACCGTGACCGCATCCTGGCCAAGGGCCTGGAGCGCGGCCTCAGTGTCCCCGACAACGCCACCGACGCACAGGTCTGGGACCTCATCTTCCAGCCCGGCTTCTCCACCGCCGAGGAAGTCACCGATGTCTCCGGCCGTGGTGTCGGCATGGACGTGGTCCGCCGCAACATCCAGGCGCTGGGTGGCGAGGTGCATCTGGAAAGCCGCGCCGGCACCGGCACGCGCGTGCTGATCCGGTTGCCGTTGACGCTGGCCATCCTTGACGGCATGACCGTGTCGGTAGCGGGCGAAACGCTGATCCTCCCGCTGGCCTACGTGCTCGAAGCCCTGCAGCCGCTGCCTGAGGACATCCGCACCATGGCCGGTGAAGGCCGCGTCCTGCGCGTGCGCGGCGAGTACCTGCCGATCCTGTCGCTGGGCCACTACTACGGCTACCGCGCCTCCTGCAATGCCGAACCCCTTGTGGTCGTGGTCGAAGGCGATGGGCAGAAGATCGCGCTGGAAGTGGACGAACTGGTCGGCCAGCAGCAGGTCGTGGTCAAGAACATCGAGAACAACTACCGCCGCATCAGCGGCGTGTCCGGTGCGACCATTCTGGGCGACGGCCGCGTCGCTCTCATCGTGGACATCGGCGGACTGGTGCGCTCGCTGCGCACATCACAGGCCGCGTAAGGCAGGCGGCATCTGTTGCCGCCCAGCGGCACATCGTACGGAAGCGCCAACCGCGTACGGATCGTTCCCGCGTTCCAGCCAAGCATCGCAGGTCGTCAGGCACGCTGGTAATCACGCTGTCATCAAATACCTGCTGCGCCGCGCCCGGCGCACACCGAAGCACACATCAGCAACGCCAGCCGGGCTGACCCGCTGCCACACCCCGCCCGCGTAAAGGGCGCGCACGGTGTGCCGATAGTGAGCTTCGACCGGCCCAGCCATTCGCCAATTCGGTTGCCCCCTGCTTCCCCCCAACTTCCGAATGGCGCACGCCGGCACTGCGTGTGCCTTCCCGTGCACGCCATTGGAGGCGCATACCATGAAATGGTTCCAGAACCTCTCCATCACACGCAAACTGGCCTTCGCCTTCAGCAGCACCAGCCTGCTCACCTTGCTGCTGGCCACCTTCGCCATGTGGCGGCTTGGCGAAGCCGATCATCAGATCAACGACATCAACGACAACTGGGTGCCGTCCATCCAGCACCTGAGCGAAATGCGCGCGCAGTTGAGCGAGTTCCGCACCTACGAACAGGGCCAGCTGGACTTCCAGGGCGATGCCAAGCAACTGCGCAGTTACGACGCGCGGCTCGAGGAAGTACGTGGCCAGCTGCTGGCCGCCGAGATGCGCTATGCGGCGGTCAGCCGCCACTCCGTTCCCCAGGAGCTGGCGCTCTACGAGAACGTGAAGAAGCTGCGCGAAGCCTATCTGCAGGCACATGACAGCATTTCCGAAGCCATCGACGCCGATGACTTCGACACCGCCCGCTCCATCTCGCTCAGGGAGTCCCGCGATCTGCGCTGGCGGCTGTTCGGTGAACTCAAGCGCCTGTCCGAGTTCAACCAGACCCAGCTCACCGGCAATCTTCACGAGTACTCGCGCGACCACAAACGCTCGGTCTACGCCATGTGGTTGGGTCTCACCGTGGTGCTGCTGCTCGCGGCATCCCTGGGCTGGGCGATCACCCGCTCCATCGTCCTGCCCGTGGCGGAAGCCGTGCGCGTGGCCGAGGATGTATCGCGCGGCAGGCTCGACCGCCGCATCGACACCTCGCGCCGCGATGAGATCGGCCAGCTCTTCATCGCCATGCAGCGCATGCAGTCACAGCTGCAGGCGGTCATCGCCGCGCAGCACGAAATGTCCCAGCGTCACGAGACCGGCGCACTGAGCTATCGCATGGATGACTCCGCTTTCCCGGGCGACTACGGCCTGATGGTGGCGGCGACCAACGGGCTGGTCGGCTCGCAGGTGGAGCTGCTGACCTATGTGCTGGGCATCCTCGGGCAGTACGCCAAGGGCAACCTGTCCGCCGACATCCGCCAGTTCTCTGGTGAGAAGGCCGCGCTGACCACCACAGTCGAGGGCATCAAGGAAAGCCTGCACGCCATCAACCGCGAGATCACCCATCTGGCCAGCGCAGCCACAGCGGGCGACTTCAGTCAGCGCGGTGACCTGACGCATTACCAGCACGACTTCCGCACCATGGTGGCCGGCCTCAACTCGCTGATGGAGAACACCGATGACAACCTCGGCCGGGTCTCCAAGGTGCTGCGCGCGCTGGCCGAGGGCGACCTCACCCAGCGCGTGGACGGCCAGTTCAACGGCGTGTTCGCGATGATGCGCAATGATGCCAATGCCACCGTCGATAAACTGACCAGCATCGTGGGCCGCATCCAGCAGGCCGCTTCCAGCATCAGCATCGCCACCACCGAAATCGCCACCGGCAACAACGATCTCTCGCACCGCACCGAGCAGCAGGCGGCCAGTCTGGAAGAAGCCGCAGCCTCCATGGAGGAGCTGACGTCCACCGTGCGCCAGAATGCCGAGCATGCGCGCCAGGCCAACCGGCTGGCCATCGGCGCATGTGGCGTGGCCACGCAGGGCGGCGAAGTGGTGGGCCAGGTGGTCGCCACCATGGGGGCCATCGAATGTTCGTCGCGGAAGATCGGCGAGATCATCTCCGTCATCGACGGCATCGCCTTCCAGACCAACATCCTTGCGCTCAATGCCGCCGTCGAAGCTGCCCGCGCCGGCGAACAGGGCCGGGGCTTCGCGGTGGTCGCCTCGGAGGTACGCATGCTCGCCCAGCGCTCGGCCGAGGCCGCCAAGGAGGTCAAGCGCCTCATCGATGACTCGGTCGCCAACGTCGCCGACGGTTCCACGTTGGTGCGCCAGGCCGGCACCACCATGGACGAGATCGTCTCCTCGGTGCAGCGCGTGAACGACATCATCGCCGACATCTCCACCGCCTCGCAGGAGCAGAGCGCCGGCATCGAACAGGTCAACCAGACCGTGATGCAGATGGATGAAGCCACCCAGCAGAACGCCGCACTGGTCGAAGAAGCCTCCGCCGCCGCGCGTGCGATGGAGCAGCAGGCCACGCTTCTGGATGAAGCCGTCGCGGCTTTCCGCACCGACGACGCACCGCGCACCACGGCACGATCAGCCGCCTCCGCCGCCGCATTCGCGCCAACGCCTGCTGTGCTGAACCCCCGGCGTCGTGCAGGCACCAGCGCCATGCCAAGGGCAAGCGCAGGCAACGACGGCTGGCAGGAGTTCTGACCCATGCTGCAGGCGGGTACGGAGCATGCCTCCGTACCTGCCGGCACCAACGCGACGGGCGCTCAAGCATGACGTGATGCGGCCGATAACGTGGCTGGGCGTGCCAAGCCGGGCGTCCGCCGGTCCCTTTCATGTGTCTCCATGCCTGTGTCCGCCCAAACCCTGCCTGGCCAAACCGATCCTGCCGACCGCCTGTACGCCGATGATCGCTTCATGGTGCGCGACCCGCGCCAGATCCAGCATCTGCTGCAGGCCATGGCCGACCAGCGCTCACCCATCAGCGTTCACCCGGATGGGCGCGACCTCGCTTTCCCCAGCGCGGTGCTGCGTGTGGATGCCGACGGTCTGCTGCTTGATGCCAGCCCGTCCCCCGCCATCAACCGTGCCACCGAGGCCGCCGCCAGCCTGCTCTGCTTCGGGCGGGTGAACAAGGTCACCGTGCGCTTCCAGCTGCACGGCCAGCAGCAGATCCAGAACGACGGCCTCACCGCCTTCAGCGCACCGCTGCCGCTGGAAGCGCACCACCTGCAGCGGCGCGAGCTGTACCGGCTGGAAACACCTGTCGGCGATTCGCCCTACTGCCTGCTGCCGGAACCGGACGGCGCGCCGGCACAGCGCTGGCGCGTGCTGGACATCAACGCAGGCGGGCTGGCCCTGATGCTGCCCTCGCCGCAGCAGCTGCTGCGGCCGCAGGCCATCCACCGCCAGTGCGTGCTGGACATTCCAGACACACCACCCATCGTCACCGATCTGGTGGTCTGCAACCTGCACCTGATCAAACAGCCGAACGGTACGGAATCCACACGCGCCGGCCTGCGCTTCGACACGCTTCCGCGCGGCGCGGACACCCTCATCCAGCGCTACATCTTCCGTATCGACCGCCTGCGCAAGGCCCGCAGCAACGGCGACTGAGTCCACGCCCCAGCCCTGCACCACCGTGGGCAGCTGCCTAAAGTCCCGTCGCGGCACGCCGATACCGGGGCAACATCCGCCCACTTGGGCAAGCAGCCAGGACCAGTTACCGCCATGAACGATACGCGCACCGTTTCCGCCGATGAAGCAGGCGGGGAATACCTCAGTTTCACGCTTGGTGACGAGCACTACGGCGTGGACATCCTCAAGGTCCAGGAGATCCGTGGCTACGACGCGGTGACGCGCGTACCGGATGCGCCGGACTACATCAAGGGCGTCATCAACCTGCGCGGCACCATCGTGCCGGTGATCGACCTGCGCCTCAAGCTCCGCCTGGACGACGCACGGTACGACGCCTTCACCGTGATGATCGTGCTCAATGTGGACAACCGCGTCGTCGGCATCGTCGTTGACAGCGTGTCCGACGTGATTCCCCTCGCCGCCGACCAGATCCGCCCGACGCCGGAATTCGGTGCCGCCGTGGATACACGCTTCATCTCGGGCATCGGCACACAGGACGAGCGCATGTTGATCCTGCTGGATATCGAAACCCTGCTGGACACGGCGGACCTTGGGCACACCGCTTCCGAAGAAGCGCTCGCCTGACGCCGACAAGCGCGAGCAGCATCACATTTTTGTGCGGGCACATTCAATTGTCAGTACAGATGGCCGATAGACCAGTCAGGCCCGCCCGCACACAGGGCGACACCATGTGATTCCGGAGAGACCATGACCAAACACCTGTTCGCGCTGCTCGCTGCCACCGCCCTGGGCACCGTTGCCCACACTGCCCTTGCCGGCCCCGGCGACATGATTCCGCCGGAACTGGCCAACCGCTATTCCGGCAAGGACGGCATGGTGTGCGGCAAGGTCGAGAAGGCGCGCTATGCGGAAGGCTCCGAAGGGCAGCCGACATTCCTGTACATGGGCGGTGCGTTCCCGCGCCACAGCTTCTCCGCCCGCATCGCCGGCACCAATAGAAGCAAGTTCGGCTTCGCGCTGGAAACACTGGAAGGCAAGGACATCTGTGTCCTCGGAAAGATCGAACGCGACGCCTCCCGTGCCCTGATCGAAGTGTCCTCACCTGCCGAGCTGAAGCTGGCAAACATCAAATAAGCCCGTCCGGCGCAGCGCCGGACGCAGGCACCACCGCCATGCACAGCAGTCGTGGCGGATAGTCTTTGGAGGTCACACCCGATGCAATGGATCAACTCGCTCAAACTCAAGCCCAAGCTGATGCTGACCTTCGGCATCGTGCTCCTCATCATGCTCGTCCAGGGCGTCATCGCCTATCGCGGCATGCACGCGCTCGATGCCGTCACGCGGGACCTGGCCGGTGACCGCCTGCCCAGCCTGCGTGCCACTTCCGAACTCGGCGGCATGGTGGCCGAATACCGCGGTGCCACCTTCCAGGGCCTGATCCGCGCCAGCGATGACGTGAAGGCAGACGCGCGCGCGCGCCAGGCCGAGCTGCGCCGCAGCATCGACGCCACGCTCGCCAGCTACCCCAGGTACATCGACAACCCGGAACAGAAGCGTCTGTTCGAGACCTTCCTCGGGGAATGGAAGGCCACCACCGCCTCCTACGACGCCGTGGCTGAAATGCTGTCACTGGATCTTCCCGACGATGCCATCGACACCTTCGTCGGCCAGACCCTGCCCCTGCACAAGAAGGCATCGGCATCGCTGCAGGCGCTGGCGGCCAATGACAATGCGCGCGCCACCGCCGGCGGTGAAGTAGCAGCCGAGGTCTATGCCACCTCCAGCCAGCTCACCGTGGCTGGCGTGCTGATCGGCATCACCGCCGGTCTTGTGCTGGCCTGGTTGTTCGCCCGCTCACTGGTCAACGCCATGCGCGGCGCAGTCGGTGTCGCCAACGAGGTCGCCGGCGGCCGGCTGGACGGGCACATCGACACGAGCCGCTCCGACGAAGTGGGTGAACTGCTGCGCGCGATGCAGCGCATGCAGCGCGACCTGCGCGAGCGCATCGAGCACGATCAGGCCGTCGCGGCCGAGAACCTGCGCATCCGCACGGCACTGGACTACTCCTCCACCGGCGTCTACATCACCGATTCAGACCTTGAGATCGTGTACGCCAACCGTGCCCTGCAGGACACGCTGACGCAGTACAACGACGACATCAGCCGCGAGCTTTCCCACTACGACAGCAGCCGCCCATTGGTCGGGCAGAATGTCGCCGTTCTGGAGTACAAGGGCGAGCTGGACCAGAAGATTCTGGATCTGCTGGAAAGATCGGGCAGCGCCCGCCGCGAGATGCGTTTCGGCGACGCCTATTTCGCCCAGGCGGTTGCGGCCATCAGCGACACCGAAGGCAACACCGCGGGCTACGTGGTGGAGTGGCGCGACCGCACCGTAGAAGCGCAGGTGGAGATGGAAGTGGCACGCGTCATCGAAGCCGCTGCGGCGGGCGACCTCGGTGGCCGCGTCGTGACCACGGGCAAGAGTGGCTTCTTCCTGCAGCTGGCCACCCAGATCAACACCCTGCTGGACGCCAACGCAGGCAGCATCGAGCAGATCTCCACCCTGCTGTCCGCCCTGTCGCGCGGTGACCTGACCGTACGCATGCACGGCGACTACCAGGGCGTGTTCGCAACCATGCGCAATGACGCCAACGCCACCGCCGAACAGCTCACCGGCATCGTCGGCCGCATCAAACAGTCGTCCGCCGCCATCAATGCCGCCGCCAGCGAGATCGCCAGCGGCAACAGCGACCTCTCGCGCCGTACCGAACAGCAGGCCGCCAACCTGGAAGAAACCGCTGCGTCGATGGAGGAACTGACCTCCACGGTACGCCAGAACGCGGAGCATGCACGTCAGGCAAACCAGCTGGCCATCGGCGCGGCATCGGTGGCGTCCGAAGGTGGCGATGTGGTCGCGCAGGTCATCTCGACCATGAGCGGCATCGAAGCCTCGTCACGGAAGATCTCCGAGATCATCGCGGTGATCGACGGCATCGCCTTCCAGACCAACATCCTCGCCCTCAACGCTGCGGTGGAGGCCGCCCGCGCGGGGGAACAGGGGCGCGGTTTCGCCGTGGTCGCCTCCGAGGTCCGCACGCTGGCGCAGCGTTCGGCCGCCGCCGCCAAGGAGATCAAGGGGCTCATCGATGACTCCGTCGGCAAGGTCAGTGACGGCTCCACACTGGTCAAACGGGCTGGCAGCACGATGGGCGAGATCGTCGCTTCCGTGCAGCGCGTGACCGACATCATGGCCGAGATATCCGCGGCCTCGCAGGAGCAGAGCAGCGGCATCGAGCAGGTCAACCAGACCGTTGCGCAGATGGACGAGACCACGCAGCAGAACGCGGCGCTGGTCGAAGAAGCCACCGCTGCAGCACGCTCGATGGAAGAACAAGCTGTGCATCTGGCAGGCGTGGTATCCGTCTTCCAGCTCCAGGACGACGAACCCGCTGCGGTCACGCCCGCCCCGCCCACCCTGGTCAAGCCGATACGAAAGGCCAGGCCGGCAGAACCACCTGTCCGGCGCCGGGCCGCACCCGCCAAGCTGGCGGTCGCCGAAATGGCGGACGCGAACTGGCAGGAGTTCTAGTACAGAGACCCCGGCGCAAGCCGGGGTCTCCATTTTAGCTGTCCTCAATTTCGGTTGCATGACGCCGATACCAGCAGTACTCCCGCCCTGCGCACCCGCGCTCCCGTACTGCGAATGCTCCCTATGAACTTCTATCAATCCTGGACGAAACACCTTCGCGACACCTCCGTCAGGCGGAAGCTGAACCTGCTCACCGTGATCATCGCGCTGTGCGTGGTGACACTGTCGGTCGTTGCCGCACGCATGCAATACGTGGATCTGTACGAAACCCGCAAGGCCACGCTGCGCTCGCAGGTGGAACTGAGCTACGGTGTTCTCGATCACTTCGCCAAGCTGGCCGAGACCGGAAAGATGCCGCTGGCCGAGGCGCAGCAGCAGGCCATCCTGACGCTCGAGGCGATGCGCTCGGACAAGGACACCAACTACTTCAACATCTACAGCGACCAGTACGTGATGCTGATGCATCCGTTCCGCAAGGAACTGGTCGGCCAGAACCTGCAGGAGTTCCGCAGCGTGGACGGCGTGCGCCTCTATCATGAGATGGTGCAGACCGCACGCAGGGGTGGCGGCTACGTCAACTACGAGTGGGCCAAGCCCGGTCAGGACACGCTGCTGCCCAAGCTGACCTACGCAGGCATGTACACCCCGTGGAACTGGGTGGTTTCCAACGGCATGTACCTGGATGAAGTACAGGCGCAGGCGTGGACCTTCACCCTGATCATGGCGGCCGCCGGCACCGCGCTCGTCATCCTGGTCATCGCGCTCAGCTGGCTCATCGGCAACCGTATCGTGCTGCCGCTGCGCGAGGCCACCTCCATCGCCGACGCCATCGCACGCGGCCGCATGGACAACGCCATGCCACCGCCGAGCACCGACGAGATCGGCCAGCTGTTCACCGCCATGCAGCGCATGCAGGACCAGCTGCATGCCGTGATCGCCGCGCAGATGGAAATGGCGCGCCAGCACGAAGCCGGAACCATCAGTTACCGCATCGATGCCGACGAGTTCCCCGGCGAGTACGGCGTCATGGTCACCGACACCAATTCGCTCATCGCCAGCCATGTCGATATCAAGCTGCAGATCATCTCGCTGGCACAGCGCTACGCGGTGGGTGACCTGGCAGCGGACATGCCGGAGCTGCCGGGCGAGAAGCGGATCATCACCGACACCATGTCCACCATCAAACACAACCTGTGCACCATCAACGATGAGATCCGCCACCTCGCCACGGCAGCGGCAGCCGGTGACTTCACCCAGCGCGGCGATGAAAGCAGGTTCAGCCACGACTTCCTTGAGATGGTGCGCAGCCTGAACTCCATGATGCGCAGCAGTGACGAGAATCTGGCCCGCATCTCCCATCTGCTGCAGGCGCTCGCACAGGGTGACCTCACGGTCAGCATGCAGGGCCAGTTCCAGGGTGTGTTCTCGCAGATGCGCGATGACGCCAATCGAACCATCGGCCAGCTGTCGGGCATCGTGTCGCACATCCAGCAGGCCTCCAACGCCATCAACCTTGCCGCGGGTGAGATCGCCGCGGGCAACAACGACCTGTCCCAGCGCACCGAGATGCAGGCCGCCAGCCTGGAGGAAACCGCCGCGGCGATGGAGGAACTGACCTCGACCGTGCGGCAGAACGCCGAGCATGCGCGCCAGGCCAATCAGCTGGCCATCGGTGCGGCATCGGTCGCCTCGCGTGGCGGCAGCGTCGTGGAGGAAGTGGTCTCGACGATGGGGCAGATCGAACAGGCCTCGCACCGCATCGCCGACATCATCTCGGTGATCGACGGCATCGCCTTCCAGACCAACATCCTCGCGCTCAACGCCGCGGTGGAAGCCGCGCGTGCCGGTGAACAGGGCCGCGGCTTCGCGGTGGTCGCATCGGAAGTGCGCACGCTGGCACAACGCTCGGCAGAGGCCGCGAAGGAGATCAAGAGCCTGATCGGCGACTCGGTGGGCCGCGTGGCCGAAGGCTCGCAACTGGTGCAGCAGGCGGGCAGCACCATGGACGAGATTGTCTCCTCGGTGCAACGGGTGACCGACATCATGGCCGAGATTTCCGCAGCCTCGCAGGAGCAGACCGCTGGCATCGAACAGGTCACCCAGACGGTCGCGCAGATGGACGAAGCCACCCAGCAGAACGCGGCTCTGGTCGAAGAAGCCACCGCATCGGCACGCCTGCTGGAAGATCAGGCAGGCCAGCTGGACCAGGCCATCGCCGTGTTCCAGCTTGAGCACGGTCGCGCCGGCGCAGCTGCGGGCAAGCCGCGCCCGGTGGCGCTGGCCGGCTGACAGGGAAGAACGGAACGATGTCCAGCGGTGTGATGAACGAGCGCGACTTCACTTTCAATGACCGGGATTTCCGCCGCGTCTGCGAGCTGATCCATGCACGGGTCGGCATCGCGTTGGCACCGGCCAAGCGGGACATGGTCTATGGGCGGCTGTCCCGCCGGCTGCGCACGCTGGGCATCCAGACGTTCAAGGAATACCTGGACCAGCTGGAACGGGACGGCGGCGAGGAATGGCAGGCATTCACCAATGCCTTGACCACCAACCTCACCTCCTTCTTCCGCGAGCCGCATCATTTCGAGCGGCTGGCCAGCGAACTGCGCCAGCATGGCGGGCACGCGCAGCTCAACCTGTGGTCATGCGCGGCATCCACCGGCGAGGAGCCCTATTCCATGGCCATCACCGCCTGCGAAGCCTTCGGCACGCTCACCCCGCCGGTACGCATCATGGCCACCGACGTGGACACCCAGGTACTGGCCACGGCCAGCCGCGGCGTCTATTCGGTGGAACGCATCGACGGCCTCAGCCCGGAGCTGAGGCGCCGCTACTTCCAGCGTGGCAGCGGCCCCAACGAGGGCAGGTGCCGCGTACTACCTGCATTGCAGGCGCTGGTGGAGTTCCGCCCGCTCAACCTGCTTGCTGGCCGCTACGACGTGGGTGGCCCTTTCGACGCGCTGTTCTGCCGCAACGTGATGATCTACTTCGACAAGCCTACCCAGCGCACCATCCTGTCGCGGCTGGTGCAGCACATGGCCGACGATGGCCTGCTCTACACCGGTCATTCCGAGAACTACCTGCACGCGGCGGACCTGATCCAACCGTGCGGCCGCACCCTGTACCGTCGCGCGATGCGGGCAATCACATGAAAGCCTCCGCATCGCCACCCGATGATGTCATGCGCTACCACGACAGCCGCTTCAAGACGGTTGCCGCCAAGCTGCTGCCCACGCAGTACCTGGTCATCGATGACGACACCGCCCTGACCACCACGCTCGGCTCCTGCGTGGCGGCCTGCATCCGCGATCCCTTCCTTGGCGTGGGTGGCATGAACCACTTTCTGCTGCCCGATGGAAACGTCGGCGATGGTGCGCCTGCCCGCTACGGCAGCTATGCCATGGAGCTGCTGATCAACGACCTGCTCAAGCGCGGCGCAAGCCGCAGCCGGCTGGAAGCCAAGGTATTCGGCGGTGCCAACGTGCTCAATGGCTTCACCAGCAACCCGGTCGGCACGCGCAACGCGGAGTTCGTCCGCCATTACCTGCAGGCCGAACACATCCCGGTGGTGGCCGAAGACCTGTGCGGCATCCATCCACGTAAGATCTGGTTCTTCCCTGCCACCGGCCGCGTCGTCGTGCAGCGCCTGCCACATGCCCACGATGCAGAGGTGGTGGCCGCCGAATCCGTGGTGCGTGCACGTCTGTCGCGTACCCCGGTCAGTGGTGGCGTGGAGTTGTTTGAATGAGCATCACCGCCCCCTGCCGCGTCCTGATCGTGGACGATTCGGCCCTGGTCCGTCAGGTACTGAGCGAGATATTGGCCGCCGACCCCGGCATCGAAGTGGTCGGCACCGCCGCCGACCCTTTGCTCGCACGCGACAAGATCAAGCGCCTCAACCCGGACGTGCTCACCCTGGACGTGGAAATGCCACGCATGGACGGGCTGGCTTTCCTCGAGAACCTGATGCGCCTGCACCCGATGCCGGTGGTCATGGTGTCCTCGCTCACCGAGCGCGGTGCCGACACCACCCTACAGGCACTCGCCTTGGGCGCGGTGGATTTCGTTGCCAAGCCCAAGCTCGACATCGCGCGCGGGCTGGATGCCTACGCCGACGAGATACGCGCCAAGGTGAAGATGGCGGCGCGCTCGCGGTTGCGCACGGCAGCCACGTTGCCACGCATGCCCTCGCCTGCGGCTGTGGCCAGCGATACCACCAGCATGAATTTCCGCACCACCGAGCGCTTGATCGCCATCGGCGCATCCGCAGGTGGCACCGAAGCACTGCGTCTGGTGCTGGCGGGCATGCCTGCCGACGCCCCGGCGGTGGTGCTCACCCAACACCTGCCGGCCAGCTTCAGCAGCGCCTTCGCCGAACGTCTGGATCGCCATTCGGCCATGTCGGTACGCGAGGCCACCGATGGTGAAGCCATCCTGCCGGGCCACGCCTACCTGCCCGCCGGTGGCCGCCACCTGCGCGTCATCCGCGACGGCGCCCGCTGGCGCTGCCGCGTGGACGACACCGAGCCGGTCAACCTGCACAAGCCCGCAGTCGATGTGCTGTTCCGCTCGGTATCGCAGAACGTCGGCAGCAACGCCATTGGCGCCATCCTCACCGGCATGGGGGAAGACGGCGCACGCGGCCTGCTGGAAATGAAGCAGGCCGGCGCCCCCACTCTCGCCCAGGACGAAGCCACCAGCGTGGTATGGGGCATGCCGGGCAGCGCCGTCCGGATGGGCGCCGTTGACGAAGTCCTGCCGCTGGAGCGCATCGCCGAACGGCTGCTGAGTCTGGCAAGCAGCTGATACGCATCGGCACCTCGTAGAGCGGAGCCATGCTCCGCTGGGCCTTCCCGGTAAAGCCCATGCCGAGCATGGCTCGGCACTACGGAACCCTGCCCCTGTAGAGCGGAGCCATGCTCCGCTGGGCCTTCCCGGTAAAGCCCATGCCGAGCATGGTTCGGCACTACACTCCCAGACCTCGTAGAGCGCAGCCATGCTGCGCTGGGCCTTCCCGAAACGCATGCCGCATCCACAGGCATATGCTGGACTCCCGCCCCAAACAAAAAGCCCCCGGCTTCCCCGAGGGCTTTTCATTCAACGCATAAGCGCACAGGACTGCGATCAAGTCCAGGCATCGCGCTGAATTTTCATTTAGCACACGCCGACCAGATCACCGCCCGGCAGACCGAGCACCCTTCTTCTTGTCGCCGTCCTGCTTGTTGGCCGCACGGCTTTGCGCGAACTCCGGGAACACCTTCTCCAGCGGTTCCTTGTCCGGAAGGATATAGAACACGCCACCCTTCTCGAAGGTCGAATGGATGACGCGCTCGTAGAACTCGGGGGACATGTTGATGCAACCATGCGTGACACGGTTATCGTCCGGCGATTCCGAGGCGAGCCGCTCGACGCGCCGCTCCGACGGAACACCGGTAGCCGTTGGATGCAGGGAAACCGCCGAGTCGTAGTCCACCCACAGCACGCGGCCAGCATCGATGGACGGGCCGTACCCGCCAATGAAACGCCCTGCAGGCGTCGTACGATCCCGGCCCGGAATCGCGTGGAGCGCAATGCCGGTGACGCCCGGTGCAGTGTGGTCACCCTTTGCCAAGCCGAACAGCCCCGGTGCCGCGCCACGCAGCCGGCCGTCGCCGTTGAACACAAGTATCTGCGCTGCCGCCTTGTCCATGATCGCAAACGGATAACCCTGGTTGTCCTTGCTTGCGACGATCCAACCGGCCAGTTCAATCACCGTATCGGATACCTCCTGCCCTGGCGGCAGCTCATCGACCGCGGATGCCGATTGCACGACGGGCGCCTTGGCGTCCTTGGAATCCTTTGAATCTTTTGCACCGGCCACACCAATGCTCGCGAACGCCAATGCCATCACCAACGCGCCATTGAAGGCCCGAGACGCGGGAAATATGTGCATGCGGATGGGGTGACTCCTTCAAAGATTTCAACTATCGGCTACGTCATGAAGCGGAACCCAGTGGCCGGTAACGACCACTGGGCTCCGGGTTCAGATGCTGCTTACATGTTCTTGCGGATTCGATCAGCCGCGCGGCGTACGACGGGGCGCGGTTTCGAGGCGCTGCACGCGGCCCTCGATCTGGTCCAGCCGCTGGTTGGCCTGCTGTGCGGATTGGTTGGCGGACTCAGCACTCTGTGCCGCGCCCTGCACCCTCGCATCGAGCGAATCGAGGCGCGAGTTGATGCCTGCAAACTCCTCTTTGTAGGTTGCGCAGGAAGCAAGGCTCAACGCGACGGCAAGCGCCACACCCACCCTACGCACCGTCACTGCCTGTTGCTTGGTCAGATACATTCCACTCACTCCTTCGTCTTGCCTTCGTCTTGGGGCAGCTGGAATATAGCGGCCTTTCTTACGGTAGGCGCAACTTGCTTTCAGCCCGTGTTGGCGTACGTGGATGACGGGTGAAGATGCTGCAAGCGCGGCAATTCCAGCACCAATTCACGCGCAGACAGTTGAATTCCGGGCGTTCAATCAACCCTCGGCGCTTCGTCCACAGTCATCAAACGCACCTGAAAATGAGACCTCCGTCGTGAACAGACACGCCATTCACTACGGCCCAATCTTCAGCAGATGCATCGTCCCGCCCCAATTCATCAACTGAAACACGGTGTCTGTCACGCGAGCACGCACCGACGATCAGCGTGATCAACCTTCCCCCTCGTCAACAGAAGTGATTCGAGTCATCAACGGTGACCGTTCGCACTGCGGTGATCCACAAGCGCTTCACTCGCCACTTCCGCACCCAAACAAAACCCCCGGCTTTCACCGGGGGTTCTGTTCAACGCATACCGCTCAGATCACTCAGGCGTTGACCGAATCGGCCACGTCCTTGTAGTCGCTGATCTGGTCGAAGTTCATGTAGCGGTAGATTTCGCTGCCGGCTGCATCGAGCACGCCAACATCGGCCATGTACTCTTCCTTGGTCGGGATGCGGCCAAGGCGCGAGCAGATGGCTGCCAGCTCCGCTGAACCCAGGTACACGTTGGTGTTGCGACCCAGACGGTTCGGGAAGTTGCGGGTGGAGGTGGACATCGCGGTCGAGCCTTCGCGGATCTGTGCCTGGTTGCCCATGCACAGCGAGCAGCCCGGCATTTCCATGCGTGCACCGGCCGCACCGAAGGTGCCGTACACGCCTTCCTTGGTCAGCTCGGAGGCATCCATCTTGGTCGGCGGGGCCACCCACAGACGGGTCGGGATGTCGCGCTTGCCTTCCAGCAGCTTGGCAGCAGCACGGAAGTGACCGATGTTGGTCATGCACGAACCGATGAACACTTCGTCGATCTTGGCACCGGCCACGTCGGACAGGGTCTTCACGTCGTCCGGGTCGTTCGGGCAGGCCACGATCGGCTCGTGGATGTCGGCCAGGTCGATCTCGATGACGGCGGCGTACTCGGCGTCGGCATCCGGCTCCAGCAGCTGCGGATCAGCCAGCCACGCTTCCATCTTCTCGACGCGACGCGCCAGCGAACGAGCGTCCTGGTAACCCTCGGCGATCATCCACTTCAGCAGCGTGATGTTGCTGTTGAGGTACTCGATGATCGGCTCCTTGTTCAGGCGCACCGAGCAACCGGCAGCCGAGCGCTCGGCCGAGGCGTCGGACAGCTCGAATGCCTGCTCCACCTTCAGCTCGGGCAGACCTTCGATCTCAAGGATGCGGCCGGAGAAGATGTTCTTCTTGCCAGCCTTGGCCACGGTCAGCAGGCCCTGCTTGATGGCGTACAGCGGGATGGCGTTGACCAGGTCACGCAGGGTCACGCCCGGCTGCATCTTTCCCTTGAAGCGCACCAGCACCGACTCCGGCATGTCCAGCGGCATCACGCCGGTGGCAGCGGCGAAGGCAACCAGGCCCGAACCGGCCGGGAACGAAATGCCGACCGGGAAACGGGTGTGCGAGTCACCACCGGTACCGACGGTGTCCGGCAGCAGCATGCGGTTGAGCCAGCTGTGGATCACGCCGTCGCCCGGACGCAGCGAGACGCCGCCACGGGTGGAGATGAACTCCGGCAGGGTGTGGTGGGTCTTCACGTCCACCGGCTTCGGGTAGGCAGCGGTGTGGCAGAACGACTGCATCACCAGGTCGGCCGAGAAGCCCAGGCAGGCCAGGTCCTTCAGCTCGTCACGGGTCATCGGACCGGTGGTGTCCTGCGAGCCCACCGAGGTCATCTTCGGTTCGCAGTAGGTGCCCGGGCGCATGCCCTTGCCTTCCGGCAGGCCACAGGCGCGGCCCACCATCTTCTGCGCCAGCGAGTAGCCCTTGCCGGTATCGGCCGGCTGCACCGGCAGACGGAACAGATCGGTCACCGGCAGGCCCAGCGCTTCGCGCGCCTTGGCGGTCAGGCCGCGGCCGATGATCAGCGGAATGCGGCCACCGGCGCGCACTTCGTCGAACAGCACTTCGCTCTTGACCTGGAATTCGGCGATGACTTCGCCGTTCTTCAGGGCCTTGCCGTCGTACGGACGCAGCTCGACGACATCGCCGTGCTCCATCTTCGACACGTCCAGCTCGATCGGCAGTGCGCCGGCGTCTTCCATGGTGTTGTAGAAGATCGGGGCGATCTTGGAACCCAGGCACACGCCGCCGAAGCGCTTGTTCGGGATGAAGGGGATGTCTTCACCGGTGAACCACAGCACCGAATTGGTGGCGGACTTGCGGCTGGAACCGGTGCCGACCACGTCGCCGACGTAGGCAACCAGGTTGCCCTTTTCCTTCAGCGACAGGATTTCCTGGATCGGGCCGCGCTTGCCGTCTTCTTCCGGCACGAACGGTGCGTCCGGGCGCTTGTTCTTCAGCATCGCCAGGGCGTGCATCGGAATGTCGGGACGGGTGGTGGCGTCCGGTGCCGGCGACAGGTCGTCGGTGTTGGTTTCGCCCGGCACCTTGAACACGGTGATGGTCAGGCTCTGCGGCACTTCCGGCTTGCTGGTGAACCATTCGGCATCGGCCCAGCTCTGCAGCACGCCCTGTGCATTGGCGTTGCCGGCCTTGGCCTTTTCCTGCACGTCGTGGAAGGCATCGAACACCAGCAGGGTGTTCTTCAGGCCGCTGGCGGCGATGGTGCCCACTTCGGCGTCATCCAGCAGCTGGATCAGCGGGGCCACGTTGTAGCCGCCCAGCATGGTGCCCAGCAGTTCGGTGGCACGCGCGCGGCTGATCAGCGGGTTCTTCTCGCTGCCGAAGGCGATGGCGGCCAGGTACGAGGCCTTCACCTTGGCGGCGTCGTCCACGCCCGCCGGCACGCGGTTGGTGATCAGGTCCAGCAGGAACTCGGCTTCGCCGGCCGGCGGGTTCTTCAGCAGCTCGATGACCTCGGCCGTCTGCTGTGCGCTCAGCGGCAGCGGCGGGATGCCAAGCGCGGCGCGCTCGGCTACGTGGTGGCGGTAGGCTTCCAACATGACAACTCCCGGGGTATTGCGGTTTGATTGATGGATGGGCTCAGGCTTGCGGCACGATCAGCTTCAGGCCCTTGAAGTAGTCGCGATAAAACGTGTCGTTCCAGGTGATCAGGCCGTCGCACTGCAGCAGGGCATGTGCGCCGACCATGAAATCGTCGATACGGCGGCTGTCGCCGCTGCGCTGGCGGTGGCGGCGGTGCATCTCGCCGGCGCGCAGCGCGGATTTGGCTTCCAGCGGGCTGAAGTGCACGCCCATTTCCTCCAGCGCACCCTGTACTTCGGCACCGCCGCGCAGCGAGGCGCAGACTTCGGCCAGCGTGGTGCCGCAGATGACCACCCGACCACCGACCAATGCCTGCCGCAGGCAGGACTCCACCGCGTCAGCACGGGGGCCGTCGCTGAGCAGTTCGATCAGGACCGGGGAGTCAACGGCGATCATGCCTCGTCGGCCTCGTCGCGGACGGTACGCACGGCCTGTTCGGCCGATTCAAAACCGTCCAGCGCGAACTTGCCGCGGGCACGGGAAATGGCGTCGTCCACGCTCTTGCGCAGGATGATGCGGCTGCCGTCCAACTCCACCTTCAGCAGCGTGCCCTTGGTCAGGCCCAGCGCATCGCGTACGGCCTTGGGCAGTGTGATCTGCCCGCGTTCAGCTACGGTGGCTTCCATGGGACCTCCAGCGAAGTATGTACGAATTATACATACTTCCACCCGCATACCCCAGCCCGCGATGCCCGGCCAGCGGGCATCGCTGCCCGGGCGGCCGTTACATTGGCGCAACACGCCATTGCCTAAACTGGGGGCAACAGCCCGGTCCCGGCGGTGGGTGCCTCGTCCATACTTGACGAGCATTCATTGAAGGGCCCCGGCCCTGAAGCAAGCCCGCGCGGCCCCCGCCGCGGCAAGCCATCTGTATGTAAAGGAGCAATGCCATGAGCGATTCCTTCTCCACCCGCAGCCAACTGGAGGTTGGCGGCCAGCAGTACACCTACTGCAGCCTTCCGAAGCTGGGCCAGAAGTTCGACATCTCCCACCTGCCCTATTCCATGAAGATACTGCTGGAGAACCTGCTCCGGCACGAGGACGGTGGCCAGACCGTCGGTCCCGAGCACATCGAGGCCGTGGCGCGATGGAACCCCAAGGCCGAGCCGGACACTGAAATCGCCTTCATGCCGGCCCGCGTGGTGCTGCAGGACTTCACCGGCGTGCCCTGCGTGGTTGACCTGGCCGCCATGCGCGACGCGGTGACCAAGCTGGGCGGCAAGGCCGAGCAGATCAACCCGCTGATCCCCTCCGAACTGGTCATCGACCACTCGGTGCAGGTGGACGTGTTCGGCCGCCCCGATGCGCTGGACCTGAACGGCAAGATCGAATTCGAGCGCAACCGCGAGCGTTACAGCTTCCTGCGCTGGGGCCAGAAGGCCTTCGAGAACTTCAAGGTGGTGCCGCCGAACACCGGCATCGTCCACCAGGTGAACCTGGAGAATCTCGCCCGCGTGGTGATGGAACGGCAGATCGACGGCACCAACTGGGCGTTCCCGGACACCGTGTTCGGCACCGACTCGCACACCACCATGATCAACGGCATCGGCGTGCTGGGCTGGGGCGTGGGTGGTATCGAGGCCGAGGCCGCGATGCTGGGCCAGCCCTCGTCGATGCTGATCCCGCAGGTGGTCGGCTTCAAGCTGACCGGCAAGTTGCCCGAGGGCACCACCGCCACCGACCTGGTGCTGACCGTCACCCAGATGCTGCGCAAGCTCGGTGTGGTCGGCAAGTTCGTCGAGTTCTACGGCGACGGCCTGCAGCACCTGCCGCTGGCCGACCGCGCCACCATCGCCAACATGGCGCCGGAATACGGCGCCACCTGCGGCATCTTCCCGATCGATGCCGAATCGCTGAACTACCTGCGCCTGTCCGGCCGCAGCGACGCACAGATCGCACTGGTCGAGGCCTATGCCAAGGCGCAGGGCCTGTGGCATGAACCGAGCAGCCCGCACGCCCAGTACAGCGCCACGCTGGAGCTGGACATGGCCGACGTGAAGCCGTCGATGGCCGGCCCCAAGCGCCCGCAGGACCGCGTGCTGCTGGAGGACGTGCACAACAACTTCGCCGAAGCACTCAAGGGCCTCACCGCCAACCGCAAGGCCAAAGTGGGCTGCGCCGTGCAGGAGTTCGACGAGGAAGGCGGCGACCAGCCGCAGGCCAAGCACCTGGCGGCCAAGCCGATCTCCAGGATCCGCATCAACGACCAGGACGCCGAACTCAACGATGGCTCGGTGGTGATCGCCGCCATCACCTCCTGCACCAACACCTCCAACCCGGCGGTGATGCTGGGTGCGGGCCTGCTCGCCCGCAATGCCGCACGTCTGGGCCTGAAGGCCAAGCCGTGGGTGAAGACCTCGCTCGGGCCGGGCTCGCGCGTGGTCACCGACTATCTAGAGAAGGCCGGTGTGCTCACCGAGCTGGAAAAGCTGGGCTTCTACGTGGTCGGCTACGGCTGCACCACCTGCATCGGCAACTCCGGCCCGCTGCCGGAAGCCGTGTCCAACGGCATCAGCGAGAACGAACTGGTGGTGGCCTCGGTGCTCTCGGGCAACCGCAACTTCGAGGGCCGCGTGCATCCGGAAGTGAAGGCCAACTACCTGGCCTCGCCGCCGCTGGTCGTGGCCTATGCCATCGCCGGCACGGTCAACATCGACCTGACCAAGGAGCCCATCGGCAAGGGCAGCGACGGCCAGGACGTGTACCTGCGCGACATCTGGCCCAGCAACAAGGAAATCGGCGACATGATCGCCGCCACCGTCGGCCCGGAGATGTTCAAGCAGAACTACGCCGATGTGTTCAAGGGCGACAGCCGCTGGGCGCAGATCGAATCGCCGGAAGGCCAGGCCTACCAGTGGAACTCCGACTCCACCTACATCAAGAATCCGCCCTACTTCGACGGCATGACCATGCAGGTGGGCAGCATCAGCGACATCCACGGTGCGCGCGTGCTGGGGCTGTTCGGTGACTCCATCACCACCGACCACATCTCCCCGGCCGGCAACATCAAGCAGGATTCGCCGGCAGGCCGCTTCCTGCAGTCGCGCGGCGTGCAGCCGGCGGACTTCAACAGCTACGGCAGCCGCCGCGGCAACGATGACGTGATGGTGCGCGGCACCTTCGCCAACATCCGCATCAAGAACCTGATGTTCGGTGGCGAGGAAGGCGGCAACACTCTCTATTACGCCAAGGGCAGCAAGGACGGCGAGAAGCTGGCCATCTACGACGCGGCCATGAAGTACAAGGCCGACGGTGTGCCGCTGGTGGTGCTGGCCGGCAAGGAATACGGCACCGGTTCCTCGCGCGACTGGGCGGCCAAGGGCACCAACCTGCTGGGCGTGAAGGCCGTGGTCGCCGAGAGCTTCGAGCGCATCCACCGCTCCAACCTGGTCGGCATGGGCGTGCTGCCGCTGCAGTTCCACGATGGCGAGAACGCCCAGACCCTGGGGCTGGACGGCTCGGAAACCTTCGACGTCACCGGCCTGGACGATGGCACCGCCAAGACAGCCACCGTCACCGCGCACAAGGCCGACGGCACGCAGAAGCAGTTCCAGGCCAAGGTACTGCTGCTGACGCCGAAGGAAGTGGAGTACTTCCGCAACGGCGGCCTGTTGCAGTATGTGCTGCGGCAGCTGGCTGCGAAGAAGGCGGCTTGATCGATGCTGTTAGTGGATTGAGTTGAGTTGGGAAAAGCGCCCCGTTTGGGGCGTTTTTCTTTTCGGAGAGTTAGGCCCAGTGAAAAGCTTACCCTTCCCCAACCCTCCCCTTCGCTATGCGAAAGGGAGGGAGCGAAAGCAGATTTACTGCGTCCGAAAGGATGGCGGGAAGGCTCCACCGACAGCCTCCACGCTCGCAGCCCCCCCTCCCTTTCGCGCAGCGAAGAGGGTGAAGAAGGCCGTTTGCACGCCACTGGCGTGCGGCCTGATGAACGCCCGAAGGCGAAGCCGCAGGGCCAGACGGGCTGGGGAGGGGTAGAGCCTTATGCGCTACCGCCCTACCGCCCCACAGCCTTCCAACTCGCGCTGTACACCTTCCACTCGCCACTTTCCTCGCGCCAGCCGGTCACCAGTTCCTGCATGTCGCCGCGCTCAGGCGTGAAGCGGCCACTGCCACCGACCAGCAGCACGCTGAAACGCACCGTCGCGGTGCGGTTGTCCGGCGCCAGCTCCACCGTCACCGGCCCCGTCTGCACGCTCACCTTGCTGTTGAGCAGCAGCTGCGCCTTGACCAGCCGTTCGAGCCCCGCGCGGTCCACGCCCTCATTGCCGACAAAATCGCTGGCCACCCCATCCATGAAGTCGCCGGCCTTGCCCTCCTCCACATCCTTCTGCATCGCAGCAATCGTCCCGCGCAGCCGCTGCTCGGGCTCTTCGCGCCCGCAACCCGTCACTGAAAGCGTAATAACGACGCAAAGCATGCATTTCAGGACCAATCGAATCATTTATCCCCCTTCGCCTTTTCCATTCCGGACGGTATGCTGATGCCAGCGGTCGTGGGGCGTCGACGCCCTGCCCCATCACTAGACCATATCCAATTCCTGGAGGGGAAGATGAATCAGGAACGTCCCTGGCTGCAGAGCTACCCGGCCGGTGTCCCGGCTGAAATCGACGTCAACGAGTTCCGTTCCGTCGCTGCGGTCTTCGACACCTCAGTGGCCAAGTTCCGTGACCGCCCCGCTTATTCCAATTTCGGCAAGACCATCACCTATGGTGAGGCCGATGCACTGGTCACCCAGTTCGCCGCCTACCTGCTGGGCGAGCTGGAACTGAAGAAGGGCGACCGCGTCGCGGTCATGATGCCCAACTGCCTGCAGTACCCCATCGCGATTTTCGGCATCCTGCGAGCCGGCCTGACCGTGGTCAACGTCAACCCGCTGTACACCGCTCGCGAGCTGAAGCATCAGCTGGTGGACGCCGGCGCCTCGGTGCTGCTGGTGGTGGACAACTTCGGCGACACCGTGCAGCAGGTGATCGACGAGACGCCGGTCAAGCACGTCATCACCACCGGCCTAGGCGACATGCTGGGCTTCCCCAAGGGCTGCATCATCAACTTCGTGCTGAAGTACGTGAAGAAGATGGTGCCGGACTATGACCTGCCGCGCGCCGTGCGCTTCAAGGAAGCGCTAAAGCTGGGCAAGCGCCACCCGATGCCGGTGGTGGACATCGACCACGACGACATCGCCTTCCTGCAGTACACCGGCGGCACCACCGGCGTGGCCAAGGGCGCGATGCTGACCCACCGCAACCTGATCGCCAACATGCAGCAGGCGTCGGCATGGATCGGCGCGTCCGGCGTGAAGCCGGGCGAGGAAGTGATCATCACCGCGCTGCCGCTGTACCACATCTTCGCGTTGACGGCGAACGGCTTGGTCTTCATGAAGCTCGGTGGCCTGAACTACCTGATCACCAATCCGCGCGACATGAAGGGCTTCGTCAAGGAGCTGAAGAACAACCGCTTCACCGCCATCACCGGCGTCAACACGCTGTTCAACGGCCTGCTCAATACCGAAGGCTTCGACCAGGTGGATTTCTCCAACCTCAAGGTCGCGCTGGGCGGCGGCATGGCGGTGCAGCGTGCCGTGGCCGACAAGTGGAAGAAGGTCACCGGCGTCACGCTGGTGGAGGCCTACGGCCTGACCGAAACCTCACCGGCGGCGTGCATCAACCCGTTGGACCTGAAGGAATACAACGGCGCTATCGGCCTGCCGATTCCCTCCACCGATGCCTGCGTCAAGAACGACGACGGCCAGACCGTGGCCGTGGGTGAAGTGGGCGAGCTGTGCATCCGTGGCCCGCAGGTGATGAAGGGTTACTGGCACCGCGCGGACGAGACCGACAAGGTGCTTGATGCCGAGGGCTGGCTGCACACCGGCGACATGGCACGCATGGATGAGCAGGGCTTCTTCTACATCGTGGACCGCAAGAAGGACATGATCCTGGTGTCCGGCTTCAACGTGTACCCCAACGAGATCGAAGACGTGATCGCCATGATGCCGGGCGTGCTGGAAGTGGCAGCGGTCGGTGTGCCGAACGAGAAGTCGGGCGAAGTGGTCAAGGTGGTCATCGTAAAGAAGGACCCCAACCTGACCGAGGAGCAGGTGAAGGAATTCGCCCGCGCCAACCTTACCGGCTACAAGCACCCGCGCATCGTCGAGTTCCGCAAGGAACTACCGAAGACCAACGTCGGCAAGATCCTGCGCCGCGAACTGCGTGACGCACCGCCGGCGGAGTGATCGGCCTGCAGGTTGCCTGATAAAAAGCCCTCCCCTCACCGGGAGGGCTTTTTTGTGGGCGGGTGTCTCCGCGCGAAAGGCGCCCTCATCCCAACCCTTCTCCCGCAAGCGGGAGAAGGGCTCTGCATCGCAGCGTGCCCGCATCCCTCCGCCTGCCGCCTTTGTAGCCCGGGTAAGCAAAGCGCACCCGGGACCTCAGCCAAGCGTCGAACCCAGACAACTCCAACCACCCCGGAAACAAAAAGCCCCCGTCTCTCCACAGGGGCATTGCATCCATCATCAGAACCGAAAGATCACGCTGAGCCACCTGCCCTTGTAGCCCGGGTAAGCAAAGCGCACCCGGGACCTCAGCCAAGCGTCGAACCCAGGTAACTCCGACCTCCCCCGGAAACAAAAAACCCCCGCGTCTCCACAGGGGCCTTGCATCCGTCATCCGAACCGTTGAATCACGCTTCCGGGCGCATGTACGGGAACAGCAGCACGTCGCGGATCGAGGCGCGGCCCGTCAGCATCATCACCAGACGGTCGATGCCGATGCCCAGGCCGCCGGTCGGGGCCAGGCCGTATTCCAGCGCTCGGATGTAATCCGAGTCGTAGTGCATGGCCTCGTCGTCGCCGCTGTCCTTGGCTGCCACCTGGGCCTGGAAACGTGCCGCCTGATCTTCCGGGTCGTTCAACTCGGAGAAGCCGTTGGCGATTTCCTTGCCGTTGATGAACAGCTCGAAGCGGTCGGTGTAACCGGCTTCGGTGTCGCTGGCGCGGGCCAGCGGCGACACTTCCACCGGGTGGTCGGTGATGAAGGTCGGCTGGATCAGCGTGTGCTCCACCGTGGCCTCGAAGATTTCCAGCAGCAGCTTGCCCCAGCCATAGGACGGCTTGACCCGGATCTTCAGGCGCTCGCAATGGCGCAGCAGCGCCTCGCGGTCGGTGCAGTCGGCAGCGCTGATTTCCGGGTTGTAGTGGCGCACCGCCTCATCCATGCGCCAGCGGCGGAAGGCAGGGCCAAGATCGATCTGCGCACCGTCCCATTCCACCTGCGTGGTGCCCAGCACCTGCTGGGCCACGTCGCGGATCACGCCTTCGGTCAGATCCATCACTTCGTTGTACGTGGCATAGGCCTCGTACAGTTCCATCATGGTGAATTCCGGGTTGTGGCGGGTGCTGACGCCTTCATTGCGGAAGTTGCGGTTGATCTCGTACACGCGCTCCAGGCCACCGACCACCAGACGCTTGAGGTACAGCTCCGGTGCCACGCGCAGGTACAGGTCAAGGTCCAGCGCGTTGTGGTGCGTGTTGAACGGCTTGGCCGTCGCGCCGCCGGGGATGTAGTGCATCATCGGCGTCTCGACTTCCAGGAAGTCGCGGTTGTCCAGCCACGCGCGCATCGCACGGATGATCTTGGAGCGCTTGATGAACACCTCGCGCGATTCCGGGGTGACGATCAGGTCCACATACCGCTGGCGGTAACGCTGCTCGACATCGGCCAGACCGTGCCACTTGTCAGGCAGCGGGCGCAGCGACTTGACCAGCAGGCGGATGCTGGTGGCCTTCACCGACAGCTCGCCGGTCTTGGTGCGGGTCAGCCCACCCTCGACGGCGATGATGTCGCCCACGTCCCAGCCCTTGAACGCGGCATAGACATCGCCCAGCGCGGTGGACTGCAGGAACAGCTGGATGCGGCCACTCTCGTCCTGGATCTGGGCGAAGCTGGCCTTGCCCATCACGCGCTTGGCCATCAGGCGGCCAGCCATCTTCACGGTGCGGCCGTTGCCTTCCAGCGCCTCGGCGCTCCAGGTTTCGGCATCGGCGAATTCGGCCTGCAGCTTGCCGGCGAAATCAGCACGGCGGAAGTCGTTCGGGTATGCAATGCCCTGCCCGCGCAGCGCCGTGAGTTTCGCGCGGCGCTCGGCGATGAGGC
>DALZZG010000019.1:0-33725 GCA_031987665.1 Stenotrophomonas sp.
GACAGGTCGCGGACCTGCCCCTGCACCTGTTCAGCCAGCGCACGCCAGCCGGCGGCATCGGGGTTGCCCTGTGCATCCACCGGGCACGCGGCCGCCAGTGCCTGCCGGTAGGCATTGGGCTCGACCCCCAGCACCGCCGAGGCAGCGGCCTCGTCCAGCCCGCCACCAATACGCAGCAGCAGCGCCAGCCGCTCACCGGGGGCCAGTTGTTGGAGATGGGCCACCTCGGCAGGCCAGTACCCGCCAACGGGCGGATTCAGCAGCTGCGGCGTGCTGCACAGCAGGCCCCAGAAACGGGCCGGCCATTCGGCCATCAACAGGTGGGTGGCGTGACCGGCGAAAGCGCGCATGGCCACGGCCACGGCACGCTCACCGATGCCGGCATCGCCGGCCTGCAGCTCGGAAACCACCAGGGCACGGCGCTCGACCCCGCGCAGGAAGGCGGACAGGGCGTTGGCTGCGGCCGGTGAAAGAGGGGCTGGTGCAGCCATCATGTGAACTCCGTCATGCGCCAGATCATACCGAGCGTGTCCGGCCGACGGTGCCCTGCACACATGCTTCACCGGCCTTCGTGTGGGGGCCTGCCGCAACTTGTGCACAGCGTCAATACTCCGTAACACATTGCCGGCTGGCGCCTTACACGCCGCCGGTTTCATTTTTGTTTCACGACTAAGTTATTGATTTAACTTGATTATGCAATGTGGCGATTTTTTGTCCAAGTTGACCCCAAGGCTTGATCCATCGTCCAAAGCGCGTGGAGCACAGGGCTCACCCACAGAGTTATCCACAGCAAATGTGGATAAGCCGAAATCCCCAAGCACCGCCAATGTTTACGTGCCATTTATGCTGGCTTTCACAACAAACGAACGTAACTTTGCAGCGTTTGGCGGAGTCGCGCTGAGGCTAAACTGCCCACCATGCCTGCCTGCCCCACCCTGCGCCTCGCCCTGCCGGTGCCGTTGCCGCAGCTGTTCGACTACCTGCCCCCTGAAGGCTGCCCCGCCCCTGCTCCCGGTGACGTGGGGCGGCGCCTGCGGGTGCCGTTCGGGCCGCGCGAGCTGGTGGGGGTGGTCGAGGGCCTGGGTCAGGTGGAGGACACCGCCACGCTGCGGCCCGCGCTGGAATGGCTGGACCCGACACCGCTGCTGCAGGGCGAGCTGACCGCCTCCCTGCACTGGCTGGCGCGTTACACCCACGCTCCGCTGGGCGAAGTCATTGCAACCGCCCTGCCGGCCCCCCTGCGCCGCGGAGAGCCTTTGCCTGATACCCATGGCTGGGCCTGGGAGCTGACCGAGGCCGGTCGCACCGGTCTGCCCCGCCTGCGCGCCAACACCCGCCCGCAGCGGCTGGCAGCCCTGCTGGACGCTGGTCCGGTCAACGAGGACCAGCTCGACATCCAGCTGGATGACTGGCGCAGCGCTGCGCGGTCGCTGGCCAAGCGCGCGTTCATCCAGCGCATCGAGGTGCCCGCGGTGGTGCCGCAACCGCGCATCCAGCCCGGCCCGGTGCCGAACCCGCAGCAGCAGGCGGCCATCGACGCCATCACCGGTGCCGACGGCTTCCATCCCTTTCTGCTCGACGGCGTCACCGGCAGCGGCAAGACCGAGGTGTACCTGCAGGCCATCGCCGAGTGTCTGGCGCGTGGCAGGCAGGCGCTGGTGCTGGTGCCGGAGATCGGCTTGACGCCGCAGATGCTGGCGCGCTTCCGCAACCGTCTGGGCATTCCGGTGCATGCGCTGCATTCGGGCCTGAACGATGGCGAGCGTGCCCGCGTGTGGGCAGCCGCGTCGCGCGGCGAAGCGCGGGTGATCGTGGGAACGCGGTCGGCCGTGTTCACGCCCTTGCCGCAGGCTGGGCTGATCGTGATCGATGAGGAGCACGACGGCAGTTACAAGCAGCAGGATGGCATCCGCTACCACGCGCGTGATTTCGCGCTGGTGCGTGGCAAGGCGCTGGATGTACCGGTGGTGCTGGGCAGCGCCACGCCGTCACTGGAATCACTGCACAACGCACGCATTGGCCGCTACGCGCACCTGCGCCTGAAGCAGCGCGCCGGCGATGCCAAACCGCCTGCGGTGCGTGTCTTCGACGTGCGCAAGCGCCCGCTGCAGGATGGGCTGTCGCCGGAAGTGCTGGCCGGCATCGGCCAGCACCTGCAGGCGGGCAACCAGGTGCTGGTGTTCAAGAACCGACGTGGCTATGCGCCGGTGCTGCTGTGCCACGACTGCGGCTGGACCGCGCCCTGCAAACGCTGCAGCACGCCACTGCACAGCACGCCGATGACGGTGCATGGTGCAGGCCGCCGCCTGCAGTGCCACCACTGCGGCGCGCGCCAACCGGTGCCGCTGGCATGCCCCGATTGCGGCAGCCTCGCACTGCAGCCACAGGGCATCGGCACCGAACGTCTGGAAGAGCGCCTGCTGCAGCTGTTTCCCGACCATCCGGTGCTGCGCATCGACCGCGGCACCACCGCGCGCCGCGATGCACTGGAGCAGACGCTGGCCACGCTGGGCGAGCAGCCCGGCATCCTGGTCGGCACGCAGATTCTGGCCAAGGGCCACGACCTGCCCAAGCTCACTCTCGTGGTCGTGGTGGGCATCGATGAAGGCCTGTTCTCGGCGGATTTCCGTGCCAGCGAAAAGCTCGCGCAGCAGCTGATCCAGGTGGCGGGGCGCGCCGGCCGTGCGGACAGGCCTGGCGAGGTCTGGCTGCAGACTCACCACCCTGACAACGCGCTGCTGCACACACTGGTCAACGGTGGTTACCACGCCTTCGCCGAGGCCGAACTGCTGCAGCGTCAGGCCGCCGGGTTCCCGCCCTTCGCGCACCTTGCCCTGATGCGCGCCGAGGCCAAGCAGGTGGAGCAGGCAAACGAATTTCTCGCCGCGGTGAAACAGTTGATTCCGGATGAGAGCGCCGTGGAACGCTACGGGCCGATGCCTGCACCGATGCCGCGCCGCGCCGGCTTCCAGCGCACGCAGCTGCTGTTGTCCGCTGAGCAGCGGCGGCCATTGCACGGCCTGCTGGATGCGCTGATGGCGCAGGTGTATGCACTGCCGCAGGCGCGGCGGGTGCGCTGGTCGCTGGATGTGGACCCTATGGATCTTTACTGAGCGTTGCTCATGCGCGTGGCTGGACCACCAGGCATGCGCGCGCCCGCTTCACGTCATACCACCAGCGGCAGACGCCTGCCGGCGGTATCGTCGGCTGCCTTGGTCTCGCTGGAGTGCGGCGCACGCAGGGTAACGGAATCAGCGCGTATCTTCGCCAGCAGGTTGCGGGTTTCCTCTTCCGGCTCGATGCCAAGGTCCTTGAGCAGCAGCTGCCGCGTCCGCTCATAGACGTCGATCGCGGCGGTGCGCATGCCACTGGCTGCACAGGCGCGCATCACCCGGCGCACATGCAGCTCGTTCCATGCGTCGCGCTGCAGCAGCGCGCGTGCCAGTGCCAGGGCTTCATCCCACCGGGATTCGGCCAGCATCTGGTCGCAACACTTCTCTGCCGCGCCCACCAGTTCGCCATCGATCGTCTGCCGCGCCACTTCCAGCCACGTGCGGAAATCCAGGCCAGCCACATCATCCATGCCCGCCAGGAACACGCGCTGCTCACGCAGCAGCCGGCTGATGGTGCCGGCCGAAACAGCGGGAAGATCGATGTCGAACAGAGAACGCCCCTGGCGCCGCAGTGCGACCGCATTGCGCTCCACACGCAGCACGCCCTCACCCAGCGTCGCCTTGCAGTAGCGGTTCAGATTGCACAGTACCTGGCGAAGATTGGTCATCGCTGCGACTTCCGGCAGCTGGGGCCAGAACAGCACCGCCAACGCGGTGCGCGCATGGCGACGTTCGGATTCGCAGGCCAGGTATCCGAGCAGCGCCCAGCTCTTGCGGTAGACCAGCTCCACGGGCATGCCTTCGCCTGCACCCATCAGCTGCACCGCGGGGCTCCAGCTCTTCCCGCCACCCTGCGGACCACGATCATCCGCCGGATTGATCACCGCCCCTGTTCGCATCTGCTGGTCCGACATCGCCACTCCTCGCTTCAGCGTGAAAGCAACCGGCTCTCCTGGAGCCGCTTCGCGCGAGACGTCGTAGCAGGGCCAGTCCCTCGCTCGCGCGCCGCCCTTTTGTCCGGCAGCAAGACTAGCGTCGGAAGTCAGGCCTCCACATCCACGAAATCAGGTAGTGGCTCACATCACCAATGGCAGATCCAACGTGACGCGCGTGCCATTCGACTCAGTACGGGAAAGCACCTGGAGCTGGCCGCCAAGACGACTGGCGCGCAGGCGCATGCTGGCCAAACCCGTGCCGCCGCCATGGTGTCCGCCATGCGGCTGCAGGCCTGTGCCGTCGTCATCCACCTGCAGACTCAGGTGATCGCCCTGCCTGCGCAGGTAGACATCCACGCGCTGCGCGTGGCTGTGCTTGAACACATTGGTCAACGCCTCCTGCAGCAGACGCAGTAGATCAAGGCTGCGGTTGGCGCCAAGCTCGATGTCATGCACGTCGTCCAGATGCCAGTACGCATCGATGCCGGCAGCATCCAGCAACTGCGTGGCACGGTGCCGCAAGGGCACCAGCAGTTCGCCCAGATCGCCCTGCTCACGCGCGGTGCTGTCGATCACCAGCCGCAGGTCATCGCGCATCTCGCGTAGCAGGCCGATGACCCTGTTGGGCGGCATCTGCTCCGGTGTCTGTTCGAGGCGGGCTATCGCGCCGACCAGTGTTCCGCCGAAGCCATCGTGCAGATCACGCACCAGTTGAAGGCGCTCACCCGCACGACTGTGCGCCAACTCCAGCGCATGCTGCTGCTGCATGGTTTCGGCGAGCTGGCTGGTGGCCTGCTGCACTTCCTCGCGCAGTTCCGCATTGAAACCTTCCATGCGCTTCATGGTGGTGGCGAAGCGATAGGCCAGGATGAAGCCCATCCCCAGCAGCATGAGTGGTGACGTCAGCACACCGAGGTAGCTGACCCCACCATACCAGGCCATGTAGACACCCAGGTCATGCAGCGAGACGACCAGCGGTGCAAGGATGCACAGCGCTAGCACCTGCGAGTCACGCCGGTCACTGCGCAGTGCGTACAGCACGAAGCTGAGCGATGCGAGGTAAAGAAATGCGATGGTGGGCACGAGGTAGAGATTGCGGTGTGGGCCCATCCATTCCGGCCACAGCAGGGCCGCCACCATCACGACAGCCGCGATGGACAGCAGCACCCGCTCGAAACGCGGCCAGCGCTTCTCGCAGAAGCGCAGCAGGAAAATGGTATGCGTGGCCGCCATCACCACATAGCACGCACCGATGAACGCCTGCCACGCGTCCGTGGTGCTGAAGGGCCACGGGCTGGAGGACAGGAAGTTGCTGTCGTACAGGCGCCCGAACACCGCGCTCAGGGCGTACCAGCCATACATGGTCTCCGTGCGTCGCAGCAGCCAGAACAGACCGATGATGGCCGCAAGAACGAAGCCGATGGCACTGTCCATCAACTGCAGGTCATGCCGGATCAGCACTTCCTCGTGGTAACGCGCTTCCAGCGTGGATGGGTCACCCACTTCGACCACGCCGAGCCCGCCCTGATAGGCGGCGAAGCCGGATACGCGCACCAGCAGCTCATTCTCACCCTGCTTCAGCAGCGGCGACTGCAACAGCCTGTAGCGTGGCACCAGCCAACTGCGGCTGAGTGGCTCGACCAGGGAGCGGTCACGATCGATCAGGCTGCCGTTGAGTTGAATGGAGGCCGCCATGCAGGTGTAGCTCAGCAACAACCCGGTCGGCTGCGTCGCATCGGACTGATGCCAACGCAGGCGATACCAGACCACACCGTCATGGTCCGGCCACCGCGCCTGCCAGTAGTCCGTCAAGGGCACCTGCATCCAGCCGTTCTCCGGTGGCGCGGTGTCTTGCCAGTCGCCGCGCACCGCTTCGGCTACGGCAATGCGCTCCACCGCTGCCGCCGGCTGCGCCAATGCCATGCCCGCGCAGCCCCACAGCAGCAACACGAACAACCAGCGGATCACTTCAACAGCCCAAGCGCACGCGCCTCGAATACGGCGGCGGTACGGGAACCCACAGCCAGCTTGCGGTAGATGTTGCGCGTATGCGCTTCGATGGTCAGGCGCGAGAGACCGAGTAGTTCGGCGATCTCCCTGTTTCCATAGCCCTGCGCCACCAGATTGAGAATGCCCAGCTCGCGCTCGGACAGCTGCACGGCAGGCGCGCCCTGGCTCGACATCAGCGGCATCGCCGCGGGTGTAGGCGGATCGACGGGAAGCATCGAGAGAATGCGACGCGCGATCATCGGGTCGATCGGCGCGCCGCCCCGCTGCACGCTGCGCAGCGCCACCGTCAGTTCGATGTCGTCACGATCCTTCATCAGATAGCCGATCGCGCCAGCCCGCAGCGCGGAGAAGATCAGCTCCTCCTCCGCATACGCGGACACGATGACCGCCTGCACATGGGGCGCGTTGGCCTGCATCCAGCAGATCAGGTCCACGCCATTTCCATCGGGCAGCTGCATGTCCACCAGGGCCAGATCGGGCTGACTGTCAGCGACCTGCATCCTGGCTACGGAAAGATCGGAGGCAAAACGCAGATCGAGATCGACATCCTCCGAGGCGCCCCGCACAAGACGCGCAAGGCGCGCCTGCATGGCTGCATCGTCATCAACTATGAGGATGGATGAGAACCCCATCTGTTCGTCCCGCCAGACTGAATCTGATTCGATTCTAGCCTCATCATCCAGCGAGATTTGCTACACACATGAAGCCAACCGCGGACGCACAGACACGCGCCAGCATGTGTACGGACAATGTTACGCACGGCTTCCAGACCGGCGTGTTGCACAACATGACCACCATCACACGCATTGCCCGATATGTGCCACGAAATGCGCCTCGAAGCGCCCGCGTGACATTGTACGGCTCCCGAAAATTTCAACCGCCTCGACACGACCGTTGTTACGAGCGCATCCGATTGCCGTCAATCGGCAGCTTTGCGCATTGTGTCCTTTGGAGGTTCCCCGCTACTTCACCACTGCAGAACCCACCTCACGAGGCGATGCCGCATGGAAAGCCGCCCCGCTCATCCGAGCAGGGCGACCCAATCGATCACCAGGTACGACGCAGCGGATGCGCTTCGGTGTTGAACACGACGCCGTCGAAGTCCAGCGTGTTGGCCGGCGCGAACAGCAGGTAGTAGTACTTGAAGGTCTCGGCGAACAGGAAGCTCTCCATCGAGTCTTCCTTCTCCTTGCTGCGCACATCCTTCAATGCGGCGAAGCCATGCTCGGTACGGGTGTAGCGCACGAAATCGTCAAAGAACTCCTTGCCCATGCCGCGATAGCGCGCATCACCGGTGTAGTGGTGCAGGTAGTAGGCGGACTCGATGATCTCCGGGCGCAGCGCGTAGCTGGGCGAGCGCACTTCCATCGCCGCATAGTCCAGCGATTCCGGCTCGATGTCGTGCAGGCGCCACATCTTCAGATTGGATTCCTGCAGGCGCTTGGCGCGGTCGAGATCACCGCCCAGCGCCAGCAGGCCCGGCATGAAGGCATCCAGCGCACCGTAGGTGGTGGACGTGCGCTTGCCGCTGTCCATGTCGGCGTGGCCGTACCACAGCTCGCCCTCACGTACTTCATCGGCAAGGTACTGGTTCACCGGGCCGATGCTGTCATCCCACATGCGCTTGCAGTCTTCATCGCCAAACAGCTTCCAGCACTTGAGCAGGTACTCGTAGTACGAATCGATGCCGCCAGCGATGGACGCATCCTTGTTGGTCCACTCGCCCGTTTCCACATTGATGTTCAGACCCACCAGGCCGATCTTGGAGCGGCGGTTGTAGGTTTCCACCAGTGCGCGCTTGGCCTTGTCGTAGTAGGCCTGCTTGCCGGTCAGCTTGGCCAGGGTGCCGAACTCCAGCAGCAGGGTGCCGGTTTCGGCCGGGTTGCTGACCTTGCCGCTGGTCTTGCCGGTGCGCAGGTTGACGTGCGTGTACGGCAGGCCGGTGGGGCTGTCGAACACCGGCGACAGGCGCGTGCCCAGATCATCGGCGAGCTTGAGCAGGCGCTCGTCCTTGGTCATCTGGTAGGCCGACAGCAGGCCGCTGAGCAGGCGGATGGTGACCTCGAAGTTCTGCACCTCGATGTCCTGGTCGAAGTTGAGCTGGGTGACGATCAGCTCACGCGCTTCGTCAGCTTCCTTGTCCAGGCCGAGCAGCAGCAGGGTGTCCAGCGCATCCACCGGCGACATCAGCAGCGGCACCGGATACCAGTCGCGCGCGGCGCCACTGAGCGGCTTGAGATCGTCGTGGCCCTTGGCGTACTGCATGTAACCCTGCCACGCGTGGCGGGTCTGCTCGCGCACCTGTTCGGCCATGCGCTTGGCTTCAGCCTCGTCCACCACCGGCAGTTCGTTGGCGTCGGCAGCAGGCGTGCTGGCTGCGGCCGGTGCGGCGGCAGGCGGGGGGGGTGCCGGCGTGGCGGCCGGGTCATTGCAGGCGGTCAGCGCCAGCAGCAGGCCGGCGACCAGGGGGGCGTTACGCAGGGCTCGATTCATCAGCGGGTCCTCGGGTTGGAGGCATCGTCTTGCGATGCAACGGGTGTGGCGTGCAGCGAGTCGCCCAGCGTCTGCAGGTGCAGCGCCGCGCGCAGAGTGGCCAGGTCGGCGCTGCTGCGCACGACCAGGTCACGGGTTTCATCGGGAAGCAGGTCGAACGCGTTGTCTTCGAGGCTGACAGCGGTGGTGCCGAAGCCGACCCACACCGCGCGCACCAGACCGCGCGCATGCAGGCGCAGCCGATAGTGATCGCCCTCGGCGCTCAGCGTCGCCTGTACCTGGTTGGGCTTCAGGTACTGGTCCTTGGCAGCGGCGAAATGCACCAGCCGCCGTGACAGCACCGCATCGCCGCGCAGCAGCTCGAACACCGCGACGCTGCTGCGCGCTTCGGCCTTGCCCAGCAGCTGCGCGTCGCTCCACTGCCCTATCTCCAGCGACGACAATGGCGGCAGCGTAGCGGGCTTGCCCTGCTCCTGCAGCACGCGTCCCTGCGCATCCATCACGCGCAGACGCCAACGCAGCTGCAAGGTCTCGGTCGAATCGTTCAACAGACTCAGGCGCGTGTTGCCGCTCTCGTCACGCAAGGCCGCCACCGCTGTTCCGGCAAAGAAGCGGCGCGCGTGGTAGTGCAGCGCCTTCCAGTTGCCGTAGTAGTCCAGACTCGACCATGAGGCACCCGGCCAGACATCGTTGAGTTGCCAGTACAGCGAGCCCATGGTGTAAGGGCGTGAGGCGCGATGATGCAGCGCGGCCAGCTCGATGCCTTCCGCCTGCATCATCTGGCTGAGATAGAGGAAGTCGGCGAACGAGCGCGGTGTGCCGTATTCCATTTCGATGTAGTGCAGCAGCCGTTCGTTGCCCTTGCCGGCCAGGAACTTCTGGTGGGCCTGGATCACCGGGCCATCCACCCGCTGCTCCTCGCGGCGGGCGAACGCATCCACCGTGGACTGCTGCGGCCATGCCTGCAGGCCATATTCGGACATGAAACGTGGCGTCTGCTTGAGATAGGCGGTCACCGGCAGCGCGGGGTTGCCCCACACTTCCCAGTAATGCTTGTCGCCGCGCGTGCTGTCGTTGGCCTTCTCATCCAGATCATTGCTGGGCGAACTGGACCAGTACGGCACACCCAGCGCCTCCTCGGCCACCACCGCGCGCAGGTCGGTGCCGAACAGATCCACATAGCCCTGCCACACCTTTTCAGCGAATACCGGGTCAGCTTCCTTCAGCTGCTTGCCGTGGCCCCAGTCCTTCCAGGCGGTCTCTTCCTCGTTGTTGCCACACCACAGTACGATGCTGGGGTGATGGCGCAGGCGGCGGATGTTGTCGCGTGCCTCGGCCACCACGTTGGCGCGGAACGCAGGGTCAAACCCTGGCTGCATGCCGCCGCCGAACATGAAGTCCTGCCAGACCAGCAGGCCAAGTTCATCGGCGATGTCGAAGAACGCGTCGTCCTCGTAGTAACCGCCGCCCCAGTTGCGCAGCATGTTCATGTTGGCGTCGCGCGCCGCCTGCAGATCACGGCGCAGGCGTTCGCGCGTCACCCGCGCCGGGAACGCATCGAAGGGAATGACGTTGGCACCCTTGGCGAACACCGGCACGTCATTGATCACGAAGCCGAAGCCCTGCCCGCCCTGGCGATCCACCTCACGCTGCAGCTCCACCGTGCGCAGGCCGATGCGCTGGCTGGCTTCATGCGCCGGCTCACCACCACCATCCACGCGGACCTGCACGGTGTAACGATCCTGCGCACCGTAGCCGACCGGCCACCAGCGACGCGGCTGCTCGATCCGCACCGGCAGCTGCAGCGCGTTCGTACCCGCCTGCAGCGGCATGCTGCGTTCGATGTCGGCCACCTTGAGGCCATCCGGGTCAAGCAAGGTGACCTGCACCTTGGCATCACCACGCGTCGCCGCCGCCTGCTGCACGGTCAGCTGCACGGTCAGTGCCGCATGGTCCGCATCCAGCGTATCGGTACGCACGGCAAGATCGGTGATGCGACGGGCGTTCCAGCTTTCCAGATGTACCTGCCGCCAGACACCTGCGGTGACGTAACGCGGGCCCCAGTCCCAGCCGAAGTGATAGGCCGGCTTGCGCACGAAATTGCCGACCATCGCATCCTTCGGCTCGTCACCGTAGGGCGACGGGTAGTTGCCGGCGATCTTGTGCGGCATCGCCTGCACCTGCGGCAGCAGCGTGCGGATGGGTGAGCGGAACACGATGCGCAGCTCGTTGCCACGCGCATGCAGCCGCCCGGCCACATCGGCGCGCCAGGTTCGATGCGCATTGTCCGCCTTCAACAGCGGCGTGCCGTTGAGGCGGACCTCGGCAAAGGTATCCAGCCCATCGAAGCGCAGTTCGGCATGCGTGCGCGCCAGCGTGGCAGCATCCACATCGAACCGCGCGCGGTATTCCCAATCCCCCAGACCAATCCACTGCAGCCCTGCCTCGGCGGCACCGACGTAGGGATCGCCGATCACGCCCGCCGCCATCAGGTCGGTATGCACACTGCCGGGCACCTGCGCAGCACGCCATGCGTCCAGCGCCGGATGGGCCTTCAGCTGCGCATCGCCCGGCAGCAGACGGAAGCTCCATTGCGCCTGCAGTGGCGCGGCGGAGGCATTGCCGATCACCAGCAACAGCAGCACGAGCACGCCGCCTGCCACGGCGCAGAGGCGTGCACGCATACGGAATTGCATCGATCCAAATCCGAGCCGGTGGCGCTGCTGCATCGTCATCGTCCTCGTCGTTCTCTGCCGCTGTCGTCGATGCCCGGCCTCAGCCCGGCTGCTGCTCACGCACCACGTTCAACACTTCGTGGCAGGCACCCATGGTGTGGTAGTCGGTCTTGCCTGCCGGGCTCTTCTCGTTGCTGTACTTGCGGTTGTCGGCATCGAGGATGCGGAACCACGCGCCGTACTGGTGATCGACGAAGTGTTCCCACGAGTACGCCCACAGCTTCTGATACCACTGCCAGTAACCAGCATCGCCGGTGCGCGCAGCCAGCAGCGCGGCGGCGGCCAGTGATTCAGCCTGCACCCAGAAGTATTTGTCGTCGTCACACACGAAGCTGTCGCTGCCGATGGCCGCACCGGTCATGCCCGGCTGCCGGCGCGTTTCCGGTGCGAAGCCGTAGTACAGGCCGCCGCGGCCCGCATCCCAGGAACAGGCCATCGCCATATCGAACAGATGACGCGCGGTCGGCACCAGCCAGTCGGCCTGCACATGACGGTCCAGGATCATCAGCAGCTTGGCCCATTCGGTCTGGTGACCGGGCTGGAAACCCCAGGGGCGGAACAGGTGCTTCGGGTTATCGAGGTTGTAATCCCAGTCGATGTTCCAGTTGCTGTCGTAGTGCTCCCACACCAGCCCACCGGCCTTGGCGGCCTGGCGACGGGTCATGTTGTCGGCCAGCTGCAGGGCGCGGTCCAGGTAGCGCTGCTCGCCGCTGGCCTCGAACGCGGCCAGCATCGCCTCGCACATGTGCATGTTCGCGTTCTGGCCACGGTAGCCGGTGAAGTTCCACTGCGCGTCGGCCTCGTCGCGGTACAAACCATGCTGCGGCTCCCAGAAGTGGCGCTCCAGCAGCTGCCAGGTCTCGTCCATCCATTCGCGGCTCTGCGCGATGCCGGCCTTCAGTCCGCAGCTGTAGGCCAGCAGCACGAATGCCACGCCGTAGCAGTGGTTCATGTCGTCCTCGACCTTGCCGTCGCGCAGCGTCCATGCGTAGCCACCGGTTTCAGGGTTGCGGTGCACGTCGCGCAGGTAGCGCAGCCCGTGCGTCACCGCTTCCAGATACTCGGCGTTGCCGAAGGCACGGTAAGCCATGGCGTAGTTGAAGACGAAGCGCGTGCTGCTGACCAGGTGGCGATGGCTTGCATCGTAGATGCTGCCGTCATCGAGGTAGTAGTGATAAAAGCCGCCCGCCGGGTCGATGCAGCGCGGGTGGTAGAAGGCCATGGTGTCGGCGATGTGCGCGCGCAGGAAGGCGGGCGAACGGAAGTCGGGTGCGGTCGTGATCATGCCATTGCCTCCGGTTGCTGCAGTAGTTGTTGCACTTCCTCGCGGCTCGGCATCGCGGCGAACGCGCCCTTGCGGGTCACGGCCAGCGCACCCACGGCCGCCGCGAAGCGCAGCGCGCCATTGATCGCCTGCGGCGCCTGGCAGAAAGCGGAGAAGCCCTTGCCCGTACCACCGCGTTCGCTCATCGCCACCAGCACGCCACCGACGAATGCATCGCCTGCGGCGGTGGTATCCACCGTGGTCACGCTGAAGCTGGGCACTTCACCCTGCCCATGGCGCGTGTGCCAGCGCAGCGGCGCGGCGCCATCGGTCACGATCACCCAGCCTGCCTGCGCGGCAAGCAGGCGCGCGATGACCTGCGCTTCGCCGTCGTTGCCCAGCGGTGCGGCCAGGTAGTCCAGCTCCTCGCGCGAGAGCTTGACCAGGTCGGCACGCTCAAGCGCCTGCCACAGCCACGGCGTCGGATCGACATCGGCAGGCCACAACGCCGGGCGCAGGTTGAGGTCCAGGCTGACCACCGCACCGGCCGCGCGCGCGCGCTCCATGCCGGTGAAGGTGGCAGCGGCGATCGCCGGCTCGGTCAGGCTGTTGGAGCAAACGTGGAAGCAGGCGGTGCCCGCGAAGCAGGCAGCGTTGAAATGTGCTTCGCGGAACAGCAGGTCAGCCGCCGGTGGCCGGTAGAAACTGAAACTGCGCTCGCCCTGTGCATCCAGCGCAACGAACGCCAGCGCGGTCTTGGCCGCATCGGTACGCACGATGCAGTCGGTCGCCACGCCGGCTTCTTCCAGGCTGTGCAGCAGGAAGTCGCCGAACATGTCACGGCCCAGCATGCCCGCGAAATGGCTGCTGGCACCCAGCCGCGCCGCCGCTACGGCGACGTTGGCCGGTGCACCTCCGGCGTACTGCAGGAACGCGCGCGGCGTGTCCGGCGTCGCCGGCGGCTGCGCCAGTAGATCGATCAAAATTTCACCGAAACAAACAATCTTGCCCATCTGCGCTCAGGCCCCCCGGGCGTTGCCAGCCTGCGGGCGCGAACCCACCAGACCGTAGAAAATGATGTAGCCGTAGCACAGCAGCGGCAGTACGAAGGAATGGTGCAGGCCGATGTGGTCGGCCAGCACGCCCTGCAGCAGCGGGATCACCGCACCGCCCACGATGGCCATGATCAGCAGGCTCGATGCCTTGTTGGTCAGCGGTCCCAGCCGCTCGATGCCGAGGGCGAAGATGGTCGGGAACATGATCGAATTGAACAGGCCGGTGGCGACCACGCAGTACAGCGCCATCTTTCCGGCGGACATCAGCGTGAGTGCCAGCAGCAGCACGTTGACCACCGCGAACAGAGCCAGCAGCCTGCGCGGCGCGAAGCGCACCAGCAGCGCGGAGCCCGCGAAGCGGCCCACCATCGCCCCGCCCCAGTACAGCGACACATAGAAGGTGGCCTGCTGCTCGGTCAACCCGCCGATCTCCGGCATCGACAGGTAGTTGACCAGGAAACTGCCGATGGACACTTCCGCGCCCACGTAGAAGAAGATGGCCAGCACACCGAAGAACACATGCCGCAGGCGCAGCGCATCCATCAGCGTGTGATGGCCCGCATCGGCCTTTTCGGTGGCTTCAGACAGCGGCGGCAGGCGGAACAGGTAGACGAACACCGCCAGCAGCACCAATGCCACCGCCAGCCCCAGATACGGCCCCTGCACCGACTGCGCCTCGGCGGCGCGGTAGGCCAGCTGCTCGGCGGCCGGCATGGCCTTGATCTGCTCACCGCTCTTGACCGTCGTGCCCAGGATCAACAGGCCACCGAACAGCGGTGCCAGGGTGGTGCCCAGCGAGTTCAGCGCCTGTGCCAGCGTCAGCCGGCTGGAGCTGGTCTGCTCCGGCCCCAGCAGCGCCACATACGGATTGGCCGCCACCTGCAGCACGGTGATGCCCGTGGCCAGCACGAACAACGAAGCGAGGAAGGCTTCATAGATGCGCAGCGAGGCCGCCGGCCAGAAGCCCAGCGCGCCGATGCCGGCGATCACCAGACCCGCCACGATGCCGTTCTTGTAGCCCAGCCTCGCCACCAACCACCCTGCCGGCAGCGACATCAGGAAGTACGCACCGAAGAAGGTGAACTGCACCAGCATCGCGCGCGCGTAGTTCAGCTCGAACACCGCCTTCAGGTGCGGGATCAGCACGTCGTTGAGGCTGGTCAGGAAGCCCCACATGAAGAAGATGGTGGTCGCCACCGCCAATGCCATGCGTGCATTGACCACCGGGCGCGTGGATCCGGAACGGGGCGGCGGTGTTGAAAGTGTCGGCATGCGCGGTTTGCCTCGGTGCGGTGGCGGAAGGGGAAAGAAGGGTCAGGTGGGTCGTGCGGCGCTGCTTTCGCGGATGCGCAGCTGCACCGGCGCGACCACGCGCATCGGCGGCGCATCCGGCTCGGCCAGGCGCTGCAGGAGCAGCGTGGCGGCCTGGCGGCCACGCGCACGCGGGTCGGCAGTGAGGGTGGTCAGCGGCGGCACGGCCACCGACGCTTCGGAAATATCATCGAACCCGGTGACCGCGAAATCGCCACCCGGGCGGATGCCACGTGAGGTCAGGCCCAGCATCAGGCCCAAAGCAACGGTGTCGTTGTAGCAGACCGCTGCACTGGGCTGCTCCTTGGCGGTGAACAGCTCACCGGTACGCTCGGCGGCTTCCAGTCGATTGGGCGCCGATTCGATCAGCCACTGCAGACGCACCGGCAGGCCGGCTTCGTCCAGCGCCTGTTTGTAGCCCAGCCGCCGCTGATGGCAGGAGCTGGACGCGGCATGCCCGCCGAAGAACGCGATGTCACGATGGCCGCGCTCGATCAGGTGGCGCGTGGCCATGTAGGCACCACGCTGGTTGTCCATGGTCAGGTAGTCCCACTCGGCGCCTTCCAGCTCACGGTTGAACAGCAGCACGTTGGCATGCGCGCCCAGTACCTGCCGCAGCGCCTGCGTGTCACTGCCTTCGGCCGGCGAAAGAATGAAACCGGTGGGCGTGTGCTCCATCAGCGTGGACAACACTGCCTGCTGGCGCTCCGGCGATTCGGCGGTGCTGCCCAGCAGGGTCACGTACCCCTTGGCGCCCAGCGCCTCGTCAACGCCGGAAGCGAACTCGGCGAAGAACGGGTTGGACAGGTCGTTGATGACCAGCGCGATGGACGAGGAGGTCTGCCGCCGCAGGTTGGCCGCGGTGCGGTTGTAGACGTAGCGCTGGCGGCGCAGTTCGGCCTCCACCTTCGCGCGTGTGTCCACGTTGACCAGCGGGCTGCCGCGCAGCACCAGCGATACCGTCGCACGCGACACGCCCACCGCCTGCGCGATGTCGGTGACGGTGACCGCACGCTTGCCCTGCCTGCGCGTGCTCTTGCCGGTGTTGGAAGTCTTCTCGTTCATGGGTCTGCTGGTCGCTCGGTTCGCGTTTTTCCTGATGGGCAATGCGTGGAGTGCATGCGCCCGCCGCAGCCAGGCGGCGGCAGCGCCATGGCCGTTTACTTCAGTTCACTGCCGGGACTTGCGCACCAGGACACAGGCAGATCGGCGACGCGCGTGCCCCAGCCCTGTGCCGGCACCTGCTCGCCCAAGCCGAATTCCAGTGTTCCCCCCTTGCGCAGACGCTCCCAGTCCAGCCACACCGCATCCTGCGGCTGGCCGTCCAGCTGGACTGACTGAATGTACTGCAAGCGCTGGGCATCGGCACCGGGCGCGTTCAACTGCAGCACGCGGCCATCGCCCAGGCGGATGCTGGCGCTGCGGTAGCGCGGCGCATGCAGCAGCAGCTGGCCGCTGCCGGGCACCGCCGGGTACAGGCCCAGTGCGCTGAACAGATACCAGGCCGACATCGTGCCCAGGTCGTCATTGCCGGTCACGCCATTGGGCGCGTTGGTGAACAGCTGCTGCGCGGCGCGCACCACGGTGGCGGTCTTCCACGGCTGGCCGATCAGCGTGTACATCCACGGCGCATGCAGGTCCGGCTCGTTGTTGGGGTTGTAGCGGTACTGGTTGTAATAGCTGTACGGGCCGACCACCCATTCCTTGCGTGCGGCGGTCTGCGGCGCCTTGACCAGTTCGTCATAAGCGAAGAAGGCGTCCAGACGGCGACCCGCCTGTTCGCGGCCGTGCATGGCCGTCACCAGCCCGGGTACGTCCTGCTGCGCCAGCCACTGATACTGCCAAGCCGTGCCTTCGTGGAAGCCGTGATCGGAACGCGGGCTGTAGTGGCCGTTGGCCGGCGTGTACCACTGGCCACCCTCGGCGCGCGGGCGCGGGAAGCCGGTGAAGCCGGTTTCGGCATCACGCACGTCCGCATCCCACACCTTGTGCCAGTTGCCACCGCGCTGGCGCAGCGTCGCCGCGTCATCGGCATGGCCCAGTGCATCGGCCATCTGCGACAGCGCACAGTCGGCCAGTGCGTATTCCAGCGTGGACGAGCCACCGTGATGCGGGTCCACGTCCATGCCCTTGGAGGGGAACGCGCGGTCATAGACCACATAGCCATTGGCCTGGTAGCTCGCATTGCCGGAGCGGCCCGCATGGCGCGAATTGAGCGGCGGCATCGAGAATGCGTTGCGACGCAGTGCGGTCCACGCCTCGGCCTCGCGCCCCTGCAGTGCGCCATAGCGCCACAGGTCCACCAGGAACGGGGTCACCGGGTCGCCGGTCATGATGTTGGTTTCGAAGTTGGCGTAGCCCCAGCGTGGCAGCCAACCGCCCTGTTCGTTGATCGCCAGCACGCTGCGAGCGATATCGCGCGCAACATCCGGACGAGTCATCGCCAGCCACTGGTTCTGCGTGCGGTAGGTATCCCACAGCGAGAAATACTCGTAGTAGGTCCAGCCGTCCGCACGGTGGATGCCATCGTCATAGCCACGGTAGCGGCCATCGGCATCGCTGCCGGTCATCGGCTGCAACAGCGCGTGGTAGAGCGCCGTGTAGAGCACGCTGCGCTCGTCGGCGCCTGCGCCGTCCACCTGCACGGCCTGCAGCTGTTCGCGCCAGGCCTGCTGCGATTTCTCGCGCATGCGGTCGAAGCCAAGCAGCTTGCCGCCCTGCATGCCATCGGCGCGCAGGTTGTTGCGTGCGCCTTCGGCATCGACATGCGAGATGGCGCTGGTGGCGGTGACACTGCGGCCATCGGCCAGATCAAAACTCAGCCATGCACCGTTCGGCTTGAGCTCGCCGGCCATGCTGTGCCGCGCACCGGCGATGCCACCCTCCTCGCCCCAGGTGCCGAACGCCTTGAACGGGCGGTCGAACTCGATGCGGAACCAGGTGGTGTACTGATGGCCACCGCAGAAGCTCTTGGTGACCAGCTTGCCTTCCAGCGCGCGGTCACCCACCACATCGATCACACTGCCGGTCACCGAATGGCGCTCGTTGGCCTGGCCCACGTTGACCAGCACCTGGCCCATGCCCTTGCCCGCGCTGAAGGTGTAGCGCTCGGCGGCCGCGCGGGTGAGCGCGGTGGTCTCCACGTCGATGCCGCCGTAATCGGTGAGCCGCACCTTGTAGTAGCCGGCCTGCCCCACTTCGCCGTCGTGGCTGTAGGCCGAGGCGTAGTTCTTGTGATCGAAGCGCTTGGCGTCCTTGGTGTCGAAATCGCCGCCCGGGCCGATGCTGCCGGTCACCGGCAGCACCGACACCTGCCCGCCCTGCTCCCAGCAGCCGGCACCGGAAATGAAGGAATGGCCGAAGCCGCGGATATTGTCGTCGTCATAGCGCCAGCCCGAATAGTGGCTGCCGATGGGGCTGACCTGGATCAGCCCGAAGGGTGCCGACGCGCCCGGGAAGGTGTTGCCGTCGTCCTTGCTGCCGATGAAGGTGTTGACCTCGCGCTCCAGCGCCACCGGTGCGGCCTGCAGCAGCGGCGCGACACCCAGCGCCAGCAGGCAGGCCAGACGTGCCGCGCGGCGTGTCTGAAGTTGGAGGGCAGTCGGCAATCGGCGCATGGTTGTGGGTCCTGTCGGTCGATGTCGGTACGGCGATTAGGTGGCCCGGCCGGAGCCGGGCCGCTGATCCACGGCCCATCCCTGGAGGAGGATGGTGAGAGTGCCGGGGCTCAGTAGCGGGTCCACGCGGCGGCCAGCCATGCTGACCAGAACTGCGGCGATACGTCTGTGATTGGTAGCCATCATTCAACGATCTCGCAGATTCGGAAGCGCCAGCAGCCCTTGCTGCAACTGGCCGGCACTGCTCCCCGGTGAATTTAGATCGATTTAAGTAAAGCATGGGAATTTCCAGCGGCGCATTCTGCGGCGCAGCATCGAACGCGCCGGGCGACCTCCCCTCCCGTAGCCCGGGTAAGCGCAGCGCACCCGGGGCTGTTGCCGTATCCGCCACGATAGACAGGCTGTCCGGAGGGGCCAAATCCCCAGGTGCCGACAACGCCAATCCCGTCGTGAAAATCCCCGGGTGCGCTGCGCTTACCCGGGCTACGAAAGCGGCGCCCTGCGCCTCCAAAGCCGGCGCCCAGTGACGTTTTCACGGTCTTGTCATATTGCGCAGCAGCATGCTTCGCCCGAAGCGCTGTGCTAAAAATTTGACCGTCAACCGTTTAGATCGATCCAAATTGATCGCATGCGGTTACCCGGTCGCTGCAAGGGCGTCGGGCTTTACAGCAGAACCCGCAGCACAACGGCGCATGGGTGTTCCAGACGCCGGAAATTAGATCGATTCAATCTGCCAGATCAGCTACCAGTTCAATCCAGGAGAGGGAGAGAGTGGAATGAAACAGAACGCACGCATGCAGCCGCGCGATGCATTGGCCGCCGCCATCACCGCCGCCTTGTTCGCCGTGGCCATCGCTCCGGGCGCTGCTTTCGCGCAGCAGGCCAGCACCCGCACCGACACCCAGCCCGACGCCACCACGCTGGACAGCGTCCAGGTCACCGGCTATCGCTACGCCATCGAAAAGAGCCTGGAACAGAAGCGCGACGCCAACGCCGTGGTGGAAGTCATCACCGCCGAGGACGTCGGCAAGTTCCCCGACAAGAACGTGGCCGACGCGCTGCAGCGCGTGCCCGGCGTGATCATCACCCGCGCCGGTGGCGAAGGTAAGAACGTCAGCGTGCGTGGCCTGTCCTCGGAGCTGACCCTGACCGAGTTGAACGGCAACTACGTCGCCACCGCCGAATCCAACGGCGACCCGACCCGTTCCTTCAACTACACCCTGCTGCCGTCGAACATGCTGGGCAGCGCCGAACTGTTCAAGTCACCGGAAGCGCGCATCGACGAAGGCGGCATCGGCGGCACCGTGATCCTGCACACGCGCCGCCCGCTGGACATGGAATCCAACACCGGCTTCGTCTCTGCTGAAGGCACCTGGGCCGACACCACCCGGAAGACCGACGGCCAGATCTCCGCATCCTATTCCTGGCACGACAAGGACGAGCGCTTCGGCGTCTTCGTCGGTTATACCGACCAGAAGCGCACCACCCGCACCATGGGCACCAGCACCGAAGGCTGGTCCTGGTATGGCCGCGACGAAGGCGGCACCGCGGTGGATGTCCACGGCAACCCGTCGGACTTCAACTCCAACTGGTGGGGCGGCACCGGCTTCTACGACCAGAGCGGCAAGTACTACACCGGCTTCATGATGCCGACCTCGGTGAACCTCAACGTCACCGAAGAGGAACGCGAGCGCAAGGGCGGCCAGCTGACCTTCCAGTTCAAGCCGCTGGACAACCTCACCCTGACCGCCAACTACTTCCGCTTCGACCTGTCGCAGAATTCGCAGACCCACACCATCAAGGTGCCGGAATGGAACATCGCCCGCTACTGGGGCGACGGCAACTGGGCCGGTGGCCGCCTGCTCGACGGGCTGACCATGGACCCGAGCGGCACCATCGTCACCGGCGCCGATTACAGCCTGCACCCGGGCAAGGCCTACTACTGCAGCGAGGCCGAAGCCGCTGCCGCCGGCATGGCGCCGGGCGGCTGGGGCTCGGACGACTGCACCGTGCCGACCCCGCAGATCACCGGCAGCTACAACCTTGAAAAGGCCCTGTCGCAGACGGTCGATTTCTCCGCCGAATGGCGTGGCGAATCGGTCGATGTCGCCTTCATCGCAGGCCGTACCTGGGCCAAGGGTGGCCCGTCGCTGCAGTTCGCCGTGCCGCTCAAGCCGCGCCGCCAGAACGCGGACGGCAGCTGGAGCCTGGGCAACCTGGCAAGCTCCTGGGACATCAGCGGCACGCCGACGATGGCGTTCTCGCCGGAGCTGATGCAGAACCTGAAGAACGGCATCCTGCAGGTTGACCTTGGCTCCACCGGCTCGTCCTGGACCCGCAACACCAACGAGCAGAAGTACGCCCAGATCGACACCACCTGGCATACCGACAGCGGCTTCCTCGAATCGCTGCAGTTCGGCGTCAAGTACCGCGATGGCGGCATCCACCGCAGCACCGGCAACAGCTACTGGGCCTGCCCGGGCACAGATGCAGGCGACTACGAGAACCGCTACTGGAACGGCGGCTGCAACGACCTCGCCCTGCAGTTCTCGCCTGACTTCCTGTACGGCATGGGCAATCTGGCCGGCGGCTTCAACGCCAGCGCGTTCCCGGCCATCAACTACCCGGCCTACATCGCCCATCTGAACAAGACCTACGGGCCGATGCAGACCCGCAACGAGGACAATTTCGTCTACAACGTGGACGAGAAGATCTTCTCCACCTACCTGCAGGCCAACTTCCGCACCGAGCGCCTGCGCGGCAACGTCGGCGTGCGTCTGGTCAGCACCCGCCAGCACGCTGACTCCACCGACAAGGTCACCTCCTACAACGACTACTTCTACGACGACGCCAGCGGCAACCCGCTGGCATGCCAGGCTGGCGACGCGATGCCGGGTGGCGCACCCGCCCGTACCTACTGCGGCACCGAAGGCTACTGGCGCCTCTCCGACAGCGAGGCACGCGCCGAGTCGTTCGCGGTCAGCGGCGTGGGCCGCAACTACACCGACATCCTGCCGAGCTTCAACCTGGCCTATGACCTGACCGAGAACCTGCTGCTGCGCGCAGCGGCGTCCAAGGTGATCGCGCGCCCGAGCTACGGCAACATCGCCTCGCCGGGCAGCCTGGAGTACTACAGCCCCGAATACGTCAACGACCGCCGCCTCACCGGTGGCGCCAGCGAACAGGGCTGGTACGGCTCGGGCAGCAACAAGAACCTGGAAGCCTACAAGGCCACCCAGTACGACATCGGCCTGGAGTGGTACTTCCAGCCCGGCTCGGTGCTCGGCCTTGGCCTGTTCCGCAAGGACGTGAGCAACTTCTCGGTGCCGGTGGTGCAGGACGTCACGCAGAACATCAATGGCCAGAGCGTGGTCGTGCAGAACTACTCGACCACCGCCGGCGGTCGTGACGCCGTGTCGCAGGGCCTGGAGTTCTATGCCCAGCACACGCTGGATTTCGGCCTCGGCTTCCAGGCCAACTACACCTGGAACGACACCAACGAAGCGGCCATCACCCTGGATGACGGCACCGAGATCGGCAAGTCGCCGCTGGTCGGCAGCGCCAAGAACCAGGCCAACTTCACCGTGTTCTATGAAGTGGAGAAGCTGCTGCTGCGCGCCTCGTGGAACCGTCGCGGCGAAGTGGTGCAGGGCCTGGTCAGCGGCCTGAACCTCTATCAGGAACCGTACCAGCAGATCGATCTGAACGCCGCCTACAACATCACCCCGGCTCTCAGCCTCAGCGCCTCGGTGCTGAACCTGACCAAGGAAGAAACGCGCACCCATCTGGGCAATGACACCAAGGCGCGCTTCTACTCCAACGGCTACGCCGGCCGTGTCGTGTACTTCGGCGTGAACTGGAAGTTCTAAGCACCACTGCCGTGCCACAAGGAAGACAAACGCCGCGCTGGAAACAGCGCGGCGTTCTTCTATTCGGTCACCAGAAATCTCGTCCCCTGTAGCCCGGGTAAGCGCAGCGCACCCGGGGAAATACGCGGTCGATCAGGCATCACGGAACTCCCGGGTGCGCTGCGTTTACCCGGGCTACGGGATCATGTTGCAGCCACGCTCAGGTCAACGGCGTCATCACCGCATCGCGGTACGGCGCACGCTGTTGCAGGCGTTCGTACCACTCGGCAAGGTGCGGCAGCTCAGGGCGCTGTATCGGCATCTCGAACCACGCATAGGCGAACGCACCCAGCGGAATGTCGCCCATCGCGAAACGCTGCCCGGACAACCACGGCATGCAGGCCAGCTCCGCATCGGCCAGCGTCAGCAGCTCACCGCAGCGCTGCAACGCAGCGGCGATGCGCGCCTCGTCGCGGTCGGCGGGGGCGGTACGCACCACGCCCCAGAACAGATCACGGAACGCCACCGCGAAACTCGACGTGGTCCAGTCCATCCACTTCTCGCTCTGCGCACGCTCGGCCACGTCTTCCGGATACAGCACGCCCAGCGCATAACGCGCGGAGAGATAGCGCACGATGGCATTGGACTCCCACACCGGCAGGCCGTTGTCCTCGATCACCGGCACCAGCCCGTTCGGATTCATCGCCAGGTATTCCGCCGACTGGGTGCCACCAAACGCACCACCCACTTCGATCGATTCATACGGCAAGCCGATTTCCTCGGCACACCACAGCACCTTGCGCACATTGCTGGAATTACGCCGGCCCCAGATCTTCAGCATCTGCCTGCTCCGTCCAATGAACCCGCCGCGATTCTAGCGCTCCGCGCGTGCACCTTTGCGTGGAAGCTCGCGCACCATCTGCACCTTGCCTTCACGCTTGAGCTCGAACAGCCCCACCGCCGTGACCAGATCGCTGAGCTTGCGGTAACCGTAGTTGCGCGAATCGAAAGAGGCGCGGTTGGCGATCTGGTTGCCCATCTGGCTCATCAGCGCCCAGCCCTGCTCATCCGCCGTCGCGTCGATAGCGCCGCGCAGCAGATTGAGCAGGCGCGTATCGCCGCGCAGTTCGTTGCCGGGGCGCGGCTTGATCGGCGCCACCGGCTTCTCGACCGGTACGGCATCGGCGGGCACTTCCGGAGCGGCGGCTGCACTGGCCGCAGTGGCAGCGGCAGGTGCCGGCGCAGGCTCGGGCACGCCAGGGTCTTCGGTACCCAGTGCTTCCAGATAGATGAATTTGGAACAGGCATTGACGAAGGCCAACGGCGTCTTCTGTTCACCAAAGCCATACACCTTCAGCCCATCGGTGAGCAGCCGCATCACCAGCGGCGTGAAATCCGCATCGCTGGACACAATGGCGAAGCCGTCCAGATTGCGCGCGTACAGCAGGTCCATCGCATCGACCACCATCGCCATGTCCGACGCGTTCTTGCCCTTTGAATAGGCGAACTGCTGGATCGGCCGGATGGCGAATTCATGCAGCACATGTTCCCAGCCCTTCAGGCGGGGGTTCTTCCAGTCGCCGTAGGCACGGCGTACGTTGGCCACACCATACGCGGCCACTTCCACGAGGATTTCGTCGATCTTCGACGCGGGCGCGTTGTCGGCATCGATCAACAGCGCGATGCGCTTCTCGGGTTCAGACACGGGGCGACTCCTTCATCAAAGACCGCACCAGTATCTTCCATTCCTGTTGCATCCCACACCGGTAACATCGGGGCAATGGCTGCCGCGCCAGCGGTGCCGCCCAAGGAGACCGTCTTGTCCCACGCGCCCCTCCCCCATCTGGTCATCATCGGCGGCGGCTTCGCCGGCCTGTGGGCCACCCGCGCCTTGGCCAGCGACGCGTTGCGCATCACCCTCATCGACCGCCGCAACCACCACCTGTTCCAGCCGCTGCTGTACCAGGTGGCCACCGCAGGCCTGTCCTCGCCCGACATCGCCGCGCCGCTGCGCCACATTCTGGGCCGGCAACGCAACGTGGATGTACGGCTGGGTGAAGTGATGGCCATCGACAAGGCGCAACGCGAGGTGGTGCTCGGCGACGGCAGCCGGATCGGCTACGACCTGCTGCTGGTCGCCAGCGGCGCCACCCACGCCTACTTCGGCCACGACGAATGGGCCGACGATGCGCCCGGCCTGAAGACGCTGGACGACGCCCTGCTGCTGCGCCGCAAGCTGCTGCTCGCCTTCGAGCGCGCCGAGGCCGAGCCCGACCCGCAGCGCAAGGCGGCGTGGTTGAGCTTCGCCATCGTCGGCGGTGGCCCCACCGGTGTGGAACTGGCCGGCACGCTGGCCGAAATCGCACGCCACACGCTGAAGAACGAGTTCCGCCACATCGACCCCGCATCAGCCAAGGTGCGGCTGGTCGAAGCCGGACCGCGCGTGCTGTCCTCCTTCCCCGAAAGCCTTTCGCACAAGGCGCGCCTGCAGCTGGAAAAGCTGGGCGTGGAAGTGCTTGCGGGCACGCCGGTGAGCCATATCGATGCGCAGGGCTTCCAGCTGGGTGTCACCTTCGTGCCGGCGCGCACCGTGGTCTGGGCCGCAGGCGTGGCGGCCTCCCCACTGGGCCGTGCGCTGGACGTGCCGCTGGACCGCGCCGGCCGCGTGCAAGTGCTGCCCGACCTCAGCGTGCCGGGCCATCCGGAAATCTTCGTCGCCGGTGACCTTGCCGCGCTCCAGCAGGCCAATGGCCGGCCGGTGCCGGGTGTCGCACCCGCCGCCAAGCAGATGGGCCGGCACGTCGCGCAGGTCATCCGCGCGCGCCTGCACGGCAAGCCCGCACCTGCACCCTTCCACTATCGCGACCAAGGCAACCTGGCCACCATCGGCCGCATGGCCGCCATCGTGCACATGGGCAGGCTGCAGCTCTCCGGCGTGCTGGCCTGGTGGTTCTGGCTGGCCGCCCACGTCTTCTTCCTGATCGGCTTCCGCAACCGGCTGGTGGTGTTGCTCAACTGGGCCGTCGCGTACTGGAGCTACCAGCGCAGCGCGCGCATCATCCTCGGCAGTCCCTACGACGCGCCCGACGAAAGCGAACCCGATGGCGGATGAACGCCGTCCTGCAGCGCCAAGCGGTGTCGCGCGATCTGCGACACGCTGATCGTCAACTGGTTGCCCCTCTCTGGAGACACCCATGAGCCAGACTGCGCTTTTCATCATCCACCAGACAAAGCCGGGACAGCGCGAGGCGGTGAAAGCTGTCTGGATGCGGCACATGGCGCCTGCCATCCAAGGCAATCCCGGTCATCTGGCGTATTTCTACAACTTCGACAACGACAACCCGGACGCGATCTGCGCCTTCCAGGTCTACGCATCGGCGCAGGCCGCCGCGGATTTCCTGCAGCACCCCAGCTACCTGGCCTACCTGGCGGAGAGCCGCGAGCTGCTGGAACACGCACCCAAGGTCATGTCGCTCTCACCCCAATGGGCGAAGGCAACCTGATTCTTTCCGGCGCCGGTCGCGCGGCAAGCCTCAGGGGTTTCCGGCGAACTGCTCGAATACCTGCTTGCCGGTCAGCATCGGCGTGTCATTGGCCAGCGCGTAATACGGCGGCTTCTCGTCGATGAATATCTGGCTGGCCAGGGTGAACGTGTTGTTCTGGAACAAGCCGGCCGGCAGGAAATACTCGCCATCCGGCACCAGCCGGTAATACAGGTGGGTGCCGCATTCGCCGCAGAAACCACGTTCGGCCCAGTCCGAAGAGCGATAGGCCTTGGGCGTGGCACCCGTGAACTGCACCTTGTCATCGCAATGCACGGCAAACAGCGGGCCACCGGACCAACGCCGGCACATGCTGCAGTGACACAGCCCGATCTCGGCATGGTCAGCGGCCACCACTCCAATCGCACCACACAGGCATGCACCTTCCATCGCCAGCTCCAAGCAAGGTATGTGGAAGCGCAATCTACCCCGGCCATCGTTACCACCGCGCCAACCCATGCTCCGCCGGGGCTCTTCCGCAAACACCCCCCGTCCGTCGTAGAGCGGGGCCATGCTCCGCTGGGGGCTTTCCCATGAACGCCAACCTGTAGAGCGGAGCCATGCTCCGCTGGGGGCTTTCCCATGAATGCCTCTGCCGAGCATGGCTCGGCACTACACACCATCCCCAACCACACAAAAGCCCGGGTTTCCCCGGGCTTTCTGTGCGTCACTCAACGCTGGATCGAAATCAGGCCGCGAACAGCGCCTTCATCTTCTTCAGCGCGTTGGCTTCGATCTGGCGGATGCGCTCGGCGGACACGCCGTACTCGTCGGCCAGTTCCTGCAGCGTCACCTTGCTGTCGGCATCCAGCCAGCGGCGCGCGATGATGTCACGCGAACGCTGGTCCAGCGCAGCCAGACCTTCGCGCAGCAGCTGCAGCTGGTTGTCTTCGCTGTCCTCACGCTCGTAGACCTGCGACGGGTCTTCGTCGCGTGCCACCAGATAGGCAGCCGGCGACGGCGGCGCGTGGTCGTCGTCCTCATCGGCCGGTGCGTCGAAACCGACGTCACGGCCGGACAGGCGCGACTCCATCTCCATCACTTCACGCTCGGAGACGTTCAAGTCCTTGGCGACGGCACTCACCTCGGCCGCGTTCATCCAACCCAGGCGGGTCTTGGACTTGCGCAGGTTGAAGAACAGCTTGCGCTGCGCCTTGGTGGTGGCCACCTTCACGATGCGCCAGTTCTTCAGGATGAACTCGTGCATCTCGGCACGGATCCAATGCACTGCGAAGGACACCAGGCGCACGCCCATTTCCGGGTCGAAACGCTTGACCGCCTTCATCAGGCCGATGTTGCCTTCCTGGATCAGATCGCCCAGCTGTAAGCCGTAGCCGTTGTAGCCGCGGGCGACGTGCACGACGAAGCGCAGGTGCGAATGCACCAGCTCACGGGCGGCATCCAGGTCTTCCCCGTCGCGGAAACGGCGGGCCAGTTCCTGTTCCTCATCGACCGACAGCACCGGAATCTGGTGCACGGCACCGATGTAGGCATCCAGCGAACCAAGCGGGCTGGGAATCGGGAGATTGTTTGCCACAAGGGCAGTAGAGGTGTTCAGGTTCATAGCGGCTCATGTTAGCAGTCGAACTATTGGACTGCTCAGTACAGAAAAAAGTTCCAGCGTTCTGTTTTTGGTGCAAAACGCCACTCGAAACCTGAATGGGCATTGCCAGTGCTGGTGATCTTTCAACCCCTCCACCCTAGCAAAGCCTATGTTTGCGCGATATGACAGGAATCAAGGGGGTTCAGCCGGCAGCGAGGCCCGCCTCCAGCGCCGCCCGTGACGGCAGCCGCCAGTCGATGGGCGCCTGCCCGCGCCGGGCCAGGTAGTCGTTGGTCTGGGAGAAGTGCCGGCAGCCCAGGAAGCCCCGGTGCGCGGACAGCGGCGAGGGGTGCGTGGCCTTGAGCACGCGGTGGCGGCGGGTGTCGATCACCTTGCCCTTCTGCTGGGCATAGCTGCCCCACAGCAGGAACACCAGCCCCTCGCGCTCGCGGTTGAGCACGTCCACCACATGGTCGGTGAAACCCTCCCAGCCACGCTTCTGGTGCGAACCGGGCTTGCCCTCCTCCACGGTAAGCACCGCGTTGAGCAGCAGCACGCCCTGCCGCGCCCACGGGATCAGGCAGCCATGGTCGGCGCGCGGGATGCCCAGGTCGGCTTCGATTTCCTTGTAGATGTTCAGCAGCGACGGCGGCACCGCCACGCCCGGCGGCACCGAGAAGCTCAGCCCATGCGCCTGCCCATGACCGTGGTACGGGTCCTGGCCGAGGATGACGACCTTGGTCTGCTCGAACGGGGTGGCGTCGAACGCGGCGAAGATCTGCGGACCCGGCGGAAACACATGCGTGCCCGCCGCCTTGCGCTGGCGCAGGAAGGCCGACAGCTCACGCATCTCCGGGCGCAGCAGCCAGTCGCCGATGTGGGCCTTCCAGCTGGGTTCCAGATGGATCTGCGCGGACGCGTCTGGATTCACAGCGTCACGGCCGGCTGCGCCATGCGCGCCAGCCGCAGCTGGAACAGCACCTTGGTCACCAGCAGGCGTTCTTCGATGGGCTTCTGCACCAGGTCATTGGCACCGGATTGCAGCAGCGCGGACTGGTTGTGCGGGTTGCCGTCACCGGTCATCACCAGCACCGGCAGGCGGCGCTTGCCGTAGCCGAAATCGACGCGGATGCGCTCGACCACGTCACGACCGCTCAGCTCGCCCTTCAGCGTCACGTCGGTCAGCACCAGGTCCACCTCGCGGGTGGTGCGGCCCAGCGACTCGGCGGTGAGCAGCGAGAAGGCGTCCTCGGCGGTGAGCACATGCACCACATGCAGGTCATGCCGTTCCAGCATGCGCTTGGTGGCCTCGGCCACGACGCGGCTGTCCTCCACGTACAGCACCGTGGCATTGGCCACCGGCTCGGGCTGCACATAGCCACGGATGAACGCCGCCAGCGCCTCATGGCCCAGCGACTTGTCGAAATAATCGGTGACGTACTCGGTGAAGCGGCGCTGCTCCAGGTGCTGCTGGGCATCGCCGGACACCACGATCACCGGCACATAGGCCTGCCCCGCCGCATCGCGCACGCTGCGCGCCAGCGCAAGGCCGTCGCCATCGGGCAGGGCCAGCGACGTGGTGACCAGATGCACCGGGCCGGCGGCCAGCGCATCGCGGGCCTCCTCGATGCTGGCACAGCCCACCACTTCCACATCGGGAAGCTCGCGCTTGAGCACATCGCCGATCAGGCGGCGCACCAGCTTGGAACCATCGACCACCATCACCCGGGGGGCGTCGCTGATCAGGTGCTTGAGTTCGTGGGTGGACATGCAGGCCTCAGGTCTCAGTCGGACGAGTCTGCCTGAGGAAGTGGCCCGTCACCAGCCATGCCCCCAGCCAACCAAGCACGGTGGTGGCCACAAGCACCATCAGCGAGTGGAACAGATCCAGCCCGTGCAGCACGAAGGGGCTGCCATAGCTTTGTGACAATGCTGCCAATGGCTGGCGAAGTGCCAGCCCGCAGATACCAATCAGGCCCAGCGCCACCGCGCCGGCAAACAGGCCGTACCAGCCGCCCAGATAGACGAAGGGGCGACGGATGAAGCCGTCGCTGGCACCCAGCAGCTGCAGCACGCCGATTTCCTCGCGCCGCGCCTGGATGTCCAGCCGCACGGTGTTGCCGACCACCAGCGCCGCGCCCAGCCCCAGCAGCACCGACAGCACCTGCACCAGCCGCGCGCCAAAGCCCAGCCAGCCATCCAGCCGCTGCCGCCACAGGGCGTCGTGCTGCACCAGGTCGGTCTGCGGCAGGGCTTCCAGTGACTTGGCCAGCGCGGCGTCATCGCCATCGGCGGGGGTGACGATCAACAGCGTCGGCAATGGGTTCTCGCCCAGTGCGTCGATGGCTTCGCCCAGACCGGCGCTGTCACGCAGCTCGGCCAGGCCTTCGTCCGGGGTGCGCAGCGCCACCTCGGCCACGTCGGGACGGGCGCGCAGGGTCTTGGCCACGTCCTGCGCGGCGGCGGCGTCCAGTTCGGGCTTCAGGAACAGGTTGATGTCGCGCGACTGCTGCACGCTGCCGGCGAAATGCTTGAGGTTGTCCAGCGCGATGGACAGGCCCAGCGGCAAGGCCAGCGCCAGCGCCATCACCGCCACGGTCAGCACGGTGGCCCAGGGCTTGCGCAGCGCGCGGCCAAGGCTGAACACCACGCTGTGCATGTGGTGGTTGAACCAGGTGCCCAGCCGCGACGGTGCAGCGGCTTCGGTATTCGCAGCTTTGTTCATCGTGCTCGCTTCACTCCGCCAGATCGTGCGGGTGGATGTCATCGACCAGCTTGCCGTGGTCCAGGATCATCACGCGCTTGCGCATCTGCTTGATCAGGGCCAGATCGTGGCTCACCACCAGCACGCTGGTGCCACGCGCCGGCAGTTCGGCGAACAGCGACATGATCTCCGCCGCCAGCGTGGGGTCCAGGTTGCCGGTGGGTTCGTCGGCCACCAGCAGTTTGGGCTCGGCGACGATGGCGCGGGCGATGCCCACGCGCTGCTGTTCGCCAGCCGACAGTTCGGTGGGCAGCGCCTTCTCGCGGTGGGCCAGGCCCATGCGTTCCAGCACCGAGCGCACGCGCTTGCCGGTATCGGCCCGGCGGTCGCCGCGCAGGATCAGCGGCAGGGCGACGTTCTCGCCGATGCTGCGGTCCACCAGCAGGCGGTGGTCCTGGTAGACCGCCCCCACCTCACGGCGGTGCAGGGCCACCTTGCCGCCGCGCACCTTCAGCAGGTTGCGCTCGCCGAACACCACCGCGCCGCGCGTGGGGCGCTCGCTGAGGTGGATCAGCTTCAGCAGCGTGCTCTTGCCCGCACCGGAGTGACCGGTGACGAACAGCATCTCGCCCGCCGCCACTTCAAAGCTGACATCCACCAGCGCCTGATGGCCACCGGCATATTGTTTGCTGACATTGTCAAAACGCAGGACGCTCATCCCGCGATTATGCCGGAGCGCGCGTGACGTGCGCAGCGCGTCGAACGATTCCGCCACAAGCGATGCCCGTAGTGCCGAGCCATGCTCGGCAGGTGGCTTCCCGGCAAGGCCACAGCGGAGCATGGCTCCGCTCTACAAGTGATGGCCGAAGGGCACGCGTAGTGCCGAGCCATGCTCGGCAGGGGACTTCCCGGCAAGGCCACAGCGGAGCATGGCTCCGCTCTACCCTGCCTTGCCGATGCCGGCTCAGCTGCCCGACAGCATCCGGCGGATCTTGCGGCCCAGACGGGTCAGGAACGAATCGTTGTCGGTGCTGCCACGCATGGACTTGGCCTGCACCTGCACCGGCGTGCCGTTGGATGCCGGGATCACCACGGCCTCGGCGTTCTCCACCGGACGGCCGTGACGACGACGACGGCGCTTGCGCGGTGCGCGCTCGCCTTCCACCGCCGGATTGGCCTGCGCCGCATTGGCCTGCACTGCAGCCACTGCCGGAGCAGCCACTTCAGCACCCTGCGCGGCACCCTCGGTGCGCGGCTTGCGGCTGCGGCGACGTTCGCCTTGGCCTTCGCCACGGCCTTCACCGCCACCGCGACGCTCACCACGGCCACCACCGGCGCCGGGCTTGCCGCCACGGCTGCTGCCACCGCCACGACGCGCTTCGTCAGCCGCCTTCTGCTCACGGGCCTCGCGGAAGATGGCACCCACGCTCTCGCCTTCCTCGCCCTCGGGCAGCGGTGCACGTTCCGGGCGCGGCAGTGCGGTCAGCAACTCGCTGGTCACCGCTTCCACCGGAATCTTCTGCTCGATGTAGGCCTCGATGTCCGGCAGGCTCATCGCATAACGTTCGCAGGCGAAGCTGATGGCATCGCCCTCCTCGCCCAGACGCGCAGTGCGGCCGATGCGGTGGACGTAATCTTCGGCGTCGAACGGCAGGTCGTAGTTGTAGACGTACTTGATGCCATCGATGTGCAGGCCGCGCGCGGCCACGTCGGTGGCGACAAGGATTTCCAGCTGGCCCTTCTGGAAACGGTTGAGCAGGCTCTCGCGCTTCTTCTGCGGCACGTCGCCGGACAGCACGCCCACGCGGTAGCCCGCCCTCTCCAGGGCACGCGCCACGCGCTCGACGAACACCTTGGTGTTGACGAACACCATGGTGCGCGCGCCTTCACTGCGCGACAGCAGGCCCAGCAGCAGCGGCAGCTTTTCCTCGTCGGCGGGGAAATAGATGCGCTGGCGCACGCGGTCGGCGGTGACGTGTTCGGTCTCCACCACCAGCTTCTGCGGCTCGTTCATGTGCTCGTAGGCCAGCTCCAGCACGCGGTGGCTGAGGGTGGCGCTGAACAGCAGGGTCTGCCGCGTGGTGCGCTCCGGCATGCGCCGCAGCAGGAAGCGGATGTCCTTGATGAAGCCCAGGTCGAACATGCGGTCGGCTTCGTCCAGCACGCAGATCTCGCAGGCGTGCAGCGATACCACTTTGTGCTGCTTGACGTAGTCGATCAGGCGGCCCGGGGTGGCGATGATCACGTCCACGCCCTGCTGCAGCAGTTCGCGCTGCTTGTCGTAGTCCACACCGCCGTAGACCAGCGCGAAGCGCAGGCCCAGGTCGGAAGCGAACTTCATCGCGTCCTTGTGGATCTGGATGGCCAGCTCGCGCGTCGGTGCCAGGATCAGCGCGCGCGGATCTTCCGGCTTGCGGTCAGCCAAAGCCGGACGCGTCAGTAGGCGGTTGACCACGGCAACCAGGAACGCCAGCGTCTTGCCGGTGCCGGTCTGCGCCTGGCCGGCGACATCACCGCCCGGCAACGCCACCGGCAGGGTCAATGCCTGGATCGGGGTACAGCGGGTGAATCCTGCGCCTTCAAGGCCAGCCAACAGGGTCGGCTGCAGTTCAAAGGAGGAAAACGTCACATCGGTCAGCGGTTTGTCGCTCATTATTCTGTCTTTGTAGTGCCAGTCGGCCAGTACGGCCGGGCGGCTTGCATCGATACGGGCACCGTCGCACACTGCGGCCCCTGCGCCGGGTCGCGCGGCAAACGGGCGGTGCCCGCTGCCAGCGCAATAACCCAGTTTACCGCAATGCGGCGGTCAACCCGGCATCGATCGTCGCATTGACCCAGGAGACTCATAAGTGAGCGATAAGGTTTTACACGTCGGCGACGCCGACTTCGACACCGCCGTGCTGCAGTCCGGTGAACCGGTCCTGGTGGATTTCTGGGCCGAATGGTGCGGCCCCTGCAAGATGATTTCCCCCGTTCTGGACGAGCTGGCCGACGCCTATGACGGTAAGCTGAAGATCGCCAAGGTCAACGTGGACGAGAACCGCGCCACCGCGGTGAAGTACCACGTGCGCTCGATCCCGATGCTGCTGCTGTTCAAGGATGGCCAGATCCAGGCCACCCAGATCGGCGCGGTCGGCAAGGGCCAGCTGAGCCAGATGATCGACAAAGCGCTGGCCTGATCCAGCGCACGGCTCCGGTAGCGGCCCACAGCCGCTGCCGGGCCTGACCGGGCTTGCCATACGGCGGCCCAACACGAATCCCGGGCACCTTGCACCCCCGCGCGTGGCGGTGTTAGTGTCAGCGTATCCGGCAGCTTTCGCCTGCCGCACCCTCCGGCCGGGTTCTCGACCGGATCATTCCCAACCAGTTCGCCGCCTAAGGGCGCTCGCACATCCAAGCGAGAGGAATCAAGCACTTGTCCGAGAACACTCCTTCCGATACCGGGAGCGCCGACGCCCCCGTCGAGAAGCGCGTGCGTAAGCCGCGTGTCGCCAAGGCTGCCGAAGGCAGCGATACCGCCGCCAGCAGCGCACCGGCCCAGCCGGCATTGCCGCT
>DALZZG010000020.1:0-33235 GCA_031987665.1 Stenotrophomonas sp.
GAGGCGGGCCATCGCCGGCTCCAGCAGCGGCAGCGCGGCGGCGCCGTCGGCGGCCTCCACTTCACGCGCCGCCAGCACCACACCCCAGGCCGCGGCGATGCCGATGGCCGGCGCGCCACGCACGGTCAGCGCATGGATGGCCTCGGCCACCGCATCGCTGTCGCTGCACAGCACATGCTCCACGACAAACGGCAGCTTGCGCTGGTCCAGCAGTTCGAGGGCGTCGCCGGTCCAGCGGATCGGGCGGATATGGTCGTAACGGGCGTAGTCGATGGCGGTTTCGTTCATGCCGCCATTGTAATCGGCACTGTGTCGGTGACGGTCACCGCAGCGCTTCAATCGGCGGAAAATTCCGCACGACAGCCGTTGTCCACCCAGATGCCATCATGGTCCCAGCCCCAGCTCTGGCCCTCGGTGCAGGCCGAGTTGGACAACTGCTCCAGCAAGGTGACACGCCGGCTGACACTGACCCCGCATTCACGGCGCTGGCCGCCCTTGGATTCGCAGACGACCTTGCGCGGCACTTCGACGAAACCGGAGCCGTCCTCGGCCCCCACCTCAAACACGCCCTGGCAGCCCCGGCTCACCCAAATCTCGTTGCGGCTGTAGCCCCAGCTGCTGCCCTCACGGCATGGCAGCACCGACTTCTGCCGCAGCAGCCGCACCGGCGCGCCGCGCAGTGCCACCGGGCAGGCTTCGGTACGTCCCTTGGATTCACAGCGCACCACACGGCGCGAGATGCGGTTGCTGGAGGTACTGCGGGCGGCGAAATCGGCGCGGCAGCCTTTGCTCACCCAGATCGCATCGCCTTCAACGCCCCAGCTGGTTTCACGGATGCAGTCGCTGTCCGAACGCTGGCGCACCATCTGCACGCCCTGGCTCACGTCCATCGGGCAGAACACGCGCATCATCTGTTCCGACTCACAGCTCACCTGACGCGGCAACGGAGTCGAAGCGCCGGTCTCCTGCGCGGCAAGCAGGGTTGGCGAACACAGCAGCAACAGGCCATACAGCCCCTTCATCCGACGCAGCCCCCTCGTTGCTTCAAGAATCGGGTGTGGACATTGTGTCCACGCAGGCGTGATCAAAGCATCATCGTCGCCTGTTCGGCAAGACGAGCGCATGACGCCGCCGCCCGTTTTACGAATTACCAACGCCGCGTTCAGGAACACGACACGTCAGGCAGCCGCATTCGTTCAGGCATGCGCGAAGTCGAAGGCCAGCACATCCGCGATGCGCAGCGTACCAGCCAACGCCATCAGCAACCTGTCCACACCCACCGCCACACCGGCGCAGGCCGGCATGGAGGGCAACGCCTGCAGGAACCGTTCGTCCAGTGGCAGCTGCTCGCCGCCGCGCGCCGCACGCACCGCAAGATCACGCTGGAAGCGCTGGCGCTGCTCCACCGCGTCGTTCAGTTCGTGATAGCCGTTGGCCAGCTCCACCGCGCCCAGATACAGCTCGAACCGCTCGGCCAGCGGCGGCTCGCCGGGGCGGATGCGGGCCAGTGCCGCCTGTGTGGCCGGCCAATCATGGATGACGGTGATCTGGTCAGGCTGGAAACCGGACTGGATGCGATGGGTCATCAGCAGGTCCAGCCAGTCGTCGCGGGTCAGGCCGTCCGGCTGGATGCCGACATCCCCCAGCGCCGCGCGCAGCTCCGTGTCGCTCGCGGTGAACGGATCCACCTGCACGCTGCCGATGAACAGTTCGCGGTAGGTGAACACGCGCAGCGATGCGTCGCGCCCGACCATCGCCAGCGCCTCGCGCACCAGCTCCACCGTTTCGGCGATGAGGCGGTGATGGTCCCAGCCTACGCGGTACCACTCGAGCATGGTGAACTCGGGGTTGTGGCGACCACCCGCCTCGCCATTGCGGAACACGCGGCCCAGCTCGTAGCAGTCGCCCACGCCGGCGGCGAGCAGGCGCTTGAGCGGATATTCCGGCGACGTACGCAGCCAACGCTGCGGCGAGCCCGCATCGACGTGACCGGTGAAATGGGTACGGAAGCCTTCGATGTTCGGCTCGGTATTGCCCGCCGCCGACATGATGGGTGTTTCCACTTCCAGCACATCACGCTGCGCGAAGAACGCGCGGATAAGGGCATTCAGGCGCGCACGCTGGCGCAGGGCATCGATCACGAGTGCAGGCTCCCTGGCGCATCGGTCAACGGCAGGGTCAGGATGTCGCGTGCGTCATCACGGTAGCCCGCCGAGAGGTAGAGCGCCTTGGCGCGTGCGTTGTGGTGGTTCACTTCCAGCCGGATCACCGCCGCGCCCTGCCCCTGCGCCCAGTCGCGCGCCAGTGCCAGCGCCTGCTTTCCCCAGCCACGGCCACGCGCGGCAGGCGCGAGGTACAGCTCGTCCAGCAGCACGAAACGGCCGCCCTGCTCCACGCTGAAGCACCAGCCCAATGTGACGTAACCGGCCTCGGCCACATCATCGGCGCTGAGCATCAGCACCGCGCCGCAGCGGTCGTCTTCCAGCACCGCCTGCAGGCCCGGTTCGACCAGTGCCGGCAGGTACTCGATGCGGTCCTCGACGTAGAAATCGCGGACCATGGCGATGATCCGCTGGAAATCCTGCGGGGTGGCGATGCGCGCCCTCAGACCGCTGCTCACGATGCCTGCCCGTTGTCTGCAAGGAAGGCGAGCAGGCGCGCTTCGTCCCATACGTCCACGCCCAGCTCGTTGGCCTTGTCCAGCTTGGAACCGGCCTCGGTGCCGGCGACCACGAAACTGGTCTTCTTCGACACGCTGCCGGCCACCTTGGCCCCGAGTGCTTCGAGCCTGGCTTTGGCGACGTCACGGTTCATCTGTGCCAGCGTGCCGGTGAGCACGATGGTCTGGCCGTCGAGCGGGCCGGCGGTCTGCTCCTGCATTTCGGGCGTACGCGCCAGCAGCATCTGCAGCGCGGCCCCGGCAGCGGAGAACAGCGCCGCATTGGCGTCGTCATCCAGCCACGCCACCAGCGCGTTGGCGGTCTCCGCAGGCAAGCCGGCGGTGACGAAGTTGTGCGCGCTCTCGTCGCGTATGGCCTCCACCGACGGGAAGGCGTCGGCCAGCTGACGCGCACGCACCGGCGTGACCTTGGGAATCTCCAGGTCCTGCAGCAGCGTGGCCAGATTCAGCTCGGCACGCAGCTTGGCGTTGGGCGCGTGCTGGTCGCTGATCTGCACACCACGCGCCAACAATTCGTCGATGGCCTGCTGGTTGCCCGGCTGCGCCATGAAGTGACCGATGGAGCGTGCCACCTCGCCGCCGATATCCGGCACGCGCTTGAACAGCGGCCACGGCAGGTGGCGCACCAGTTCCAGATCACCGAACCACTGCGACAGGGCCTTGGCCGTGCTTTCGCCCACATGCTCGATGCCGAGCGCGAACAGCAGGCGCTCCAGCGTGGTGCTGCGACTGCCGTCGATCGCGGCGATCAGGTTGTCCGCCCACTTGGTGGCGATCTTCTTCGTGTTCCACTGGAAGCGTGCGGGCACCGACAACGCCTGCGCGCGCCAGCCTGCATCGCCCGCGTCCAGCTTGAGTATCTGGTTGAGCGTATCGCCGCTGCCTTCGGGGGCCAGGTGCAGGCTCAGCTGTGAGGCCAGCGCTTCCGGGTCAGCGGCATCCAGCGCCAGCTTGAGCACCAGCAACTGGTCGCGCTGCAGGGCATAGAGATCAGCGACGCCGCGCACGATGCCGGCATCGACCAGCGTTTCGATGTACTTGTCGCCGAGACCGTCGATATCCATGGCCTTGCGCGAAGCGAAGTGGGCGATGCTCTCCTTGCGCTGCGCCGGGCAGCTCAGTTCGCCCGAGCAGCGCCACACCGCCTCGCCTTCCTCGCGCACGATCTCCGAGCCACACACCGGACAGGTGCGCGGCATCTGCCACGGCTGCGTGCCTTCCGGCCGGCGGTCGGCGATGACGCTCACCACTTCCGGAATCACGTCACCGGCGCGGCGCACGATCACCGCATCGCCCACGCGCACGTCCAGGCGCGCAATCTGGTCGGCGTTGTGCAGGGTGGCATTGGTGACCACCACGCCAGCCACATGCACGGGCTTGAGCCGTGCCACCGGCGTGGCGGCACCCGTGCGGCCGATCTGCACCTCGATCGCCTCGACCGTGGTGGTCTGTTCCTGCGCCGGGAACTTGTGGGCGATGGCCCAGCGCGGCGCACGCGCAACGAACCCCATTTCCTGCTGACCTTCTCGGTCGTCCAGCTTGTAGACCACGCCGTCGATATCGAAGGCCAGGCCGTCACGGCGCTCGCCGATGTCGCGGTAGTAGTCGAGCAGGCCGTCGGCACCTTCGACCACCTGGCACATGTCGCTGACCGGGAAGCCCCAGCGCGCCAGCTGCGCCAGCGTGGCCGAATGCGTGGGCGGAAGTTCGCCTCCGCGCACTTCACCCAGCCCGTAGGCGTAGAAGCTCAACGGGCGCTGCGCGCTGACCTTGGGGTCCAGCTGACGCAGCGAACCGGCCGCACCGTTGCGCGGATTGGCCAGCACCTTGCCGCCATGCAGGCGGGCCTGCTCGTTGTAACGCTCGAAATCCGCGCGCGGCATGTAGACCTCACCGCGCACTTCAAGCACCTCGGGCCAGCCCTGCCCCTCCAGCGTGTGCGGAATGACCTTGATCTGGCGCAGGTTGGCGCTGACATCCTCACCGGTGGCGCCATCGCCCCGGGTGGCACCCTGCACGAACACGCCGTTCTCGTAGCGCAGGTTGATCGCCAGACCGTCGAGCTTGGGTTCGGCGGAGAACATCAGGTGCGGGCGCCGCAGGCGCTCGTCGATGCGGCGCACGAAGTCGCGCACTTCCTCGTCGCTGAAGGCATTGCCCAGTGACAGCATCGGCACGGCATGGGTGACTTCTGCGAAGCGCGAGGACGGCTTGCCGCCGACCTGATGGCTGATCGAATCGGTGTTGTCCAGCTCCGGATGCGCCGCTTCGAGCGCCTGCAGCTCTCGCATCAGGCGGTCATAGTCGATGTCGGGAATGATCTGTTCGTCGCGCTCGTGGTAGGCGCGGGAGGCTTCAGCCAGCTGCTGCCGCAGTTCGGCGATGCGCTGGGAGGCGGTAGTGTTGGCAGTCATGCCACGATTTTACCCGCGCAGGTGTGCAGGGGGGCGCGGCTTTGGGGGTGTTTGGTGGTTTGGGATTGCCGGGGTTCTTACCCCTCCCCAGCCCGTCCGGCCCTGCGGCTTCGCCTTCGGGCGTTCATCAGGCCGCACGCCAGTGGCGTGCAAACGGCCTTCCTCACCCCCTTCGCTGCGCGAAAGGGAGGGAGCTGGAAGCGGTTGGTCGCGCACGTCCAGATCGCATGATCTACTCCCTACCTTTGGCCGAAGGCCAAGGGGAGGGTTGGGGAGGGGTAACGCCCTCTTACCAGCGCGGCGACTTCGTCAGCGGCGGCGCTTCATGCTGGCGGTCATACGCGCGCAGTTCGTCACGGATGTGGGCGATGCGCTGGCGGCCCAGTGCGTTGCGGCTGTCGTCCAGCACCACGCCGCCCAGCAGTTCGCCCATGCGCTGCACGGTGGGCAGCATCTTTTCCCATGCGTCCAGCGCGGTCAGCGGCGCCGGCAGGGTCAGGAAGAAGGCGATGGCTGGGGTTTCCATCTCGCGGATGGTGGCCATGTCGAAGCTGCCCGGCTTCATGATGCTGGCCATGGAGAAGATCGGCCCGCGCTCGGGGTGGCCCTCGACCAGACGGTGGAACACGTTCATGTAGCCGAACACCAGACCGGTCTTCTCGGCGGCCACCACGATGTCCTCGCCGCGCAGCACTTCGCCCGCACGAGCGGCCACGTACAGCGACACGATCTTGTCGAAGTCCTGGTTGGGGCGCTTGCCCAGGTCGCTGTTGGCGGAGGCACCCATGTCAGGCAGCCCCAGCTCGGCCTGGGTCACGCCCTCGAAGGCATCGCCCTCGCCCATCGCGTCGCCGCCTTCCTCGCCGGCGGCCTCGCCCAGCACCGGCTCGCGCCGTTCCGGGCGCTCGCCTGCCTCAACAGGTTCCTTGCGCTTGCCCTGCGCCGCCTTCTTGGGGCGGCCAAACAGGAAGATGGCCGCGATCAGCAGCAATCCGGCAACCAGGATGCCGATGCGCAGCATTGCCATGTCGGACATGCGTTGGATTCTCCGGGTGTACGTTCAGTTGTCTAAAGGATGGCACGTCAGGCCGCGCCCGCCAATCGCGCGGCCTCTTCCAGGTCCACGCTGACCAGGCGGCTCACGCCCGGTTCGCGCATGGTCACGCCCGAGAGCTGGTGCGCGGCCTCCATCGTCGCCTTGTTGTGGCTGACGAACAGGAACTGCACCTTCTCGCTCATTTCCTTGACCATGTTCGCCAGACGGCCCACGTTGGCCTCGTCCAGCGGCGCGTCCACCTCGTCCAGCAGGCAGAACGGGGCCGGGTTGAGCTGGAAGATGGCGAACACCAGCGCCACCGCGGTCATGGCCTTCTCACCGCCGGACAGCAGCGAGATGCTGGACACACGCTTGCCCGGGGGCCGCGCCATGATGGTCACGCCGGTGTCGAGCAGGTCCTCGCCGGTGAGCTCCAGATAGGCGTGGCCGCCACCGAACAGGCGCGGGTACAGCGCCTGCACGCCGGCATTGACGCGGTCGAAGGTGTCCTTGAAGCGGCCACGGGTCTCGCGGTCGATCTTGCGGATGGCGTCTTCCAGGGTCTCCAGCGCGGTGGTCAGGTCCACGTTCTGCGCGTCCAGGTACTCCGACCGCTGCGAGGCCTCGCCGTATTCGTGGATGGCCGCCAGGTTCACCGGCTCCAGCCGGCGCATGCGCGCATCGATCTGGTGGACCGCCTGCTCCCAGTCGGACAGACGTGCGTCCTCCGGCAGGGTGTTGATGACGTCCTGCAGCACGAAGCCAGCCTTCTCGACGGCACCGGACAGCTGTTCGGCATTGAGCACCAGCGCCTGCTGGTCCAGCTTGCGCTGGGAAATACGCTCGCGCTGCGCCAGTGCCTGCTCGTCCCGCTGGTGGCGGGTCTGTTCGAGCCCGCGCAGTTCGGTATCGATGCCGTCCAGCTGCGCCCTCGCCTCGCCCAGCACGCGCTCCACGCGCACCCGTTCGGCCAGTGCGTTCTGATGCTCGGTTTCCAGCGTCTGCACGGGTGTGTCGCCGTCGTCCAGCTGCGAGTGCAGTTCGTCCAGGCGCGAATCCAGCTGGCCGCGCTGGCTGCTCATGCGTTCCAGTGCCTGGCTGATGGAATTGATCTGGGTACGCTGCGATTCCAGCGTCAATGCCACCGCGTGCATCTTGTCGCGCACATTGCGCGCCGCGTCGCGGGCAAGATCGCGGGCTTCGGTGAGCTGGCGGCGCTCGGCTTCCAGCGCCTGCTTGCCAGTCTCCAGGTCGCCCATGCTGGTGACCGCGTCGTCAAGACGCACGCGCGCTTCGCTGGCCTGCTCACGGCTGGCGTCCAGCGCTTCAAGCAGCTGCGCCAGTTCGCTTTCGATGCGTTCGATGCGGTTACGCGCCGAATCCACCTTGCCCTGCTGGCTCTGCAGCTGGCCACCCAGCTCGGAGCTGGCGCGGTGGGCCTGATACAGCGCACGCTGCGCTTCCTCGCGCTGCTGCTCGGCAGCCAACAGCTGCTCGCGGTAGACCGACAGCTGCTCTTCCAGTGCTTCCTCGCGCTGCTCCAGCGTCTCCACCTGCTCGCGCAGATTGACGATCTCGCGTTCGCGCAGCAATGCACCCTGCTGGGCCGCGCCCGAACGGGACAGCTGCAGCCAGCCTTGACCCAGCCGCTCGCCGTCGCGGGTGATGACCGAATCGCCTTCAGGCAGGCGTGCCTGCAGTGCCTGCGCCTGCGCCAGATCATCGGCGCCATGCAGATGCGCCAGCAGACGGCGGATCGCCAGCGGTCCCTGCACCTTGGCGGCCAGCGAGGTCGCAGCGAAATCGCCCTTGCCCTCGGCCGACGATACCAGCGCGATGCGGCCTTCGCCCAGCTCACCCAGCGCGTCAACCAATGCTTCGGGGGCATCCACCAGCACGCCTTCGATCAGCTGGCCCAGCGCACTCTCAACCGCGTTCTCCCACCCGCTTTCAACGCTCAGGCGCTCGCCCACGCGCGTGGCCGAATCCAGCCCGCGCGCCTTCAACCAAGCGGCGGCAGCCCCCTGCTCCTGGCCAAGCGCGGCCTGCTGCAGTGTCTCCAGTGATGACAGCCGGCCACGCGCCGATTGCAGCTGCTGGCGCACGTCGGCCAGTTCGTTCTGGCTGCCCCGCTGCTGTTCCTGCAGGGTGGCGGCCGACTCCTTGCGCGCCTCGACCTGGCTGGTCAGTTCTTCGACCGAGGTCTTCTGCGTTTCATGCTGCAGCTGCAGCTGCTCGAACGCCTCCGCCAGCGCGTCCAGGTCCAGCCCGGCACGCTCGGCGCCCAGTGCTTCGCGGCGGCGATCGGCCTCAAGAATCTGCTTGTCCAGGTAGTCCACACGGGTGCGTTCCACCTCACCCGAGCGCGTGGCTTCGGAGGTGTTGCGGGTATGCGCTTCCCAGCGCAGCTGCCAGTCGCCCAGCGTGGTTTCGGCTTCGCGCAGGGCGTCCTGGCGCAGCTCGTTCTCTTCCTGCAGCTGCTCCAGCTGCGGCTCGGCATCGGCCACGGATTCGCGCAGCACGATCAACTTGGCTTCGTCGCCGCTGATGTGCTGACCAAGGTCGGCCAGTGCCTGCCGGGTTTCGTCGCGCGCCTTGTGCAGGCGCTGCGCCATCTCGCGCTGGTGCTGGATCTGCTGTTCCAGCCGCGCCAGCGTGCCACCCACCTGATACACATCGGCCTGCGCACGGCTGAGCGTCTCCGCTGCCTCCTCGCGCTTCACGCGCCCGGTTTCGATGCGGCTTTCGGCCTCGCGCTGTTCGGCGATCAGCTGCTGCAGCTTGGTTTCCTCGCGCGACATCGCTTCGCGCAGGCCACCCAGGCGACCATCCAGACTGCGGAATTCCAGCGCCTTCCACTCGGCATCCTTGACCTTGCGCTCTTCCTGCAGCGCCTGGTACTGCTCGGCCTGTTTGGCCTGGCGCTTGAGGTGTTCCAACTGCTTGCCGATTTCCTCGCGCAGGTCGTTGAGGCGGTCCAGGTTCTCGCGGGTATGGCGGATGCGGGTTTCGGTTTCCTTGCGGCGCTCCTTGTACTTGGAGATGCCGGCGGCCTCTTCAAGGTACACGCGCAGATCTTCCGGGCGCGCCTCGATGATCTGGCTGATCATGCCCTGCTCGATGATCGAGTAGCTGCGCGGGCCAAGACCGGTGCCGAGGAACAGATCGGTGATGTCGCGGCGGCGGCACTTGGTGCCGTTGAGGTAATAGCTGCTGGTGCCGTCACGGCTGACGGTACGCTTGACCGAGATTTCGGTGAACGAGGCGTACTCGCCGGAAATGGTGTGGTCGGAGTTGTCGAAGATCAGCTCGACCGTGGCCTGCGACACCGGCTTGCGCCCCGCCGCGCCGGAAAAGATCACGTCGGTCAGTGAATCACCACGCAGGCGGCTGGCCGAGCTTTCGCCCATCACCCAGCGCACCGCATCGATGATGTTGGACTTGCCGCAACCGTTCGGGCCGACCACGCCGGTCATGTTGGTCGGCAGGTGCAGCGTCGTGGGATCGACGAAGGACTTGAAACCGGAGAGCTTGATCGTGGATAGACGCATGGAGTCGGACTGTTGGCGGGCTCAAGCCACGAAGGCCGGCGCCCGGAGGAAACCCGGAAGTTCCGTTCCCGCCCCAACTCATTGAAATCCGTAGAAATTCAATGCTTCAAGACCGGTACTGACAGCCGAGTATAGCGATACCCATGGCACACGGGCGCCACTGCCCCGGCTGCAAAAGAAACGGGCGCCTTTCGGCGCCCGTTCTTTGCATCCACTGCGGCAGGATCAGGCGTCGGCTTCGACGATGACCTTGACGGTGGTTTCCACGTCGGCGTGCAGCTTGACGATGACGTCATACTCGCCCACGTTGCGGAAAGCACCTTCGCCCAGGATGACTTCGCTCTTGTTCAGCTCCATGCCGGCAGCGGTGAAGGCTTCGGCGATGTCGCGCGGGCCAACCGAACCGTACAGCTTGCCTTCGGCCGAAGCGTGCGCACCGATGGTGACGCTGGCGCCTTCGAACTTGTCGGCGCGGCTCTGGGCGCCGTCATGGGCGGCCTGGGCCTTGGCTTCGTAGTCGGCACGCTTGGCTTCGAACTCGGCGATGTTGCTCTCGGTGGCCGGAACGGCCTTGCCCTGCGGCACGAGGTAGTTGCGGCCGTAGCCCGGCTTCACATCGACCAGGTCGCCCAGGCCGCCGAGGTTGGTCACTTTCTGCAGGAGAATCAGCTTCATGGTGTAGCTCCGTTATTCGTTAGCGGCACCGGGGCGCCGCAACGCTTGCTGTCCGAATAGGACGGGATTAGGTCAGGAACCCGCAGCGGCCGTGGCCAGCGCGGGCTCCCGGACGCATCAGACGTCGTGGTTGTCCGTGTACGGGATCAGGGCCAGGAAACGGGCGCGCTTGACGGCCGTTGCCAGCTGGCGCTGGTACTTGGACTTGGTGCCGGTGACGCGGCTCGGAACGATCTTGCCGTTCTCGGTCAGGTACTGGCGCAGGGTGTTGAGATCCTTGTAATCGATCTCTTTCACGCCTTCAGCGGTGAACTTGCAGAACTTGCGGCGACGGAAGAACTTGGACATGAAAGTGCTCCTTATTCAGCAGAAGCGGCGTCGTCGCCGGCTTCGTCATTGTTGGAAGATGCACCTTCTTCGTCGTCACGACGACGGCGCTCGCCACGCTCGGGCTTGTCGCCCTTCTCGTCCTTGCTCTTCATGATCAGCGACTGCTCGGTGTCAGCCTCGTCACGCTTGATGACCAGGTTGCGCAGCACGGCGTCGTTGAAACGGAAGCTCTCGGTCAGTTCGTTCAGAACCGACTGGTCAGCTTCGATGTTCAGCAGCACGTAGTGAGCCTTCACCAGGTTCTGGATCGGGTAAGCCAGCTGGCGGCGGCCCCAGTCTTCCAGACGGTGGATGGTGCCGTTGCCATTCTCGACCAGCGCCTTGTAGCGCTCGATCATGGCGGGAACCTGTTCGCTCTGGTCCGGGTGGACCATGAACACGACTTCGTAATGACGACTCATGTTTTCATACCTTTCGGATGTGGCCCGAATGGGCCGGACAGCCCCCCGCCGTGGATTGCGGTGGGGCAAGGGTTCCGGCACTGGTGCGCAGGAAGCCGGGCATTATCCACTGGAACGCTGGCACGGGCAAGTTCTTGCCTGACGCGGAGCAAACACAGTGTTCGACCGGCCGCACCCGGTTATTCACCCGGCATGCTGCGCCGCACCAGTACACTCTGGAACCGTTTTCACACACACCCGGAGCCCGCGTGCCCCTCGCCTCGTCCCTGGCTGACCGCCTGAGCCCGCGCCAACGCACCTTGATCCTGCTGGCCCTGTCGCTGGGCGGCTTTGCCATCGGCACCAGCGAATTCGCCAGCATGGGCCTGATGCTGGAGATCAGCCGCGGGCTGGGCATCACCGAGGCACAGGTAGGTCACCTGATAAGCGCCTACGCCATCGGCGTGGTGGTCGGCGCACCGCTGCTGGCCTTCGCCGGCGCCAGCGTGAGCCGCCGCACCCTGCTGTTGTGGCTGATGGGCTTCTACGCCGCCGGCAATCTGGCCAGCGCCTTGGCACCGAGCTACCCCACCATGCTGCTGGCACGCTTCGTCGCGGGCCTGCCGCACGGCGCGTATTTCGGCGTGGCGATGCTGGTGGCCGCCTCGATCAGCCCGCCGGAACAGCGCGGCTCAGCCGTCTCGCGAGTGCTGCTGGGCCTGTCCATCGCCATCCTCGTCGGCAACCCGTTGACCACCTGGCTGGGCCAGCAGTTCAGCTGGCGCAGCGCCTTCGCGCTGGTCAGCCTGCTGGCCGTGGCCACCGTATTGATGGTCGCCCGCCAGCTGCAGCCCGACCCGGACGAGGTCCGCACCACGCCGATGCGCGAGCTACGCGCCTTCAACAAGCCGCAGGTGTGGCTGGCGCTGGCCATCGGCGCGATTGGTTTTGCCGGCATGTTCTGTGTATTCACCTATCTGGCACCCACGCTGGTGAACGTGACCGGCATCGACGAACGCTGGATGCCGCTGGCCGTGGGCCTGTTCGGCGTGGGCGCCATCATCGGCAACATTGCCGGCGGCAAGCTGGTGGACCGCCTGCAGTTCCGCGCCGCTGGCGTGCTGCTGGCCTGGTCCATCGTGGTGCTGCTGCTCTACCCGTTGGCCGCCCGTTCGATCTGGGCGATGGTGCCGGCCATCATCGCGGTGGGCACCATGGGTGCTCTGGCCGCCGCCCTGCAGACCCGCCTGATGGATGCGGCGGGCGAGGCGCAGACCCTTGCGGCCGCTTCCAACCACGCCGCGTTCAACACCGCCAACGCGCTCGGCCCGTGGCTGGGCGGCATGGCCATCGGTGCCGGATATGGCTACGGCTCGACCGGCCTCGTCGGCGCGGCCACGGCGGCCATCGGCCTGCTGCTCTGGGGCGCGGCGGTGATGCTGGAACGTCGCCGTGCACCGGCCACGCACTGCCTCGAATGCAGCGATTCCTGACCCTCATGCCCCGAAGGGCAATCAGGCTCAGCGGTGGCTTTCGTCAGTGGTGAAGCTCTCGCCGCAGCCGCATTCGGCCGATGCGTTGGGGTTCTTGAAGGTGAAGGTCTCGCTCAGGCCCTGCTTGCCGAAGTCGATTTCGGTGCCGTCCACCAGTGCAAGGCTGTCGGCGTCCACGTAGATGCGCACGCCGTCCTGCTCGAACACGGTGTCGCCTTCGCGCTCGTCGCGGGCCAGATCGGTGATGTGGCCCCAGCCGGAACAGCCGGTGCGGGTCACGCCGAAGCGCAGGCCCAGCGCGCCCGGGGTCGAGGCCACGAAGCGCTGCACGCGGGAAAGGGCGACGGGGGTCAGATGAACAGCCATGACAGAGCGACTCCAGCAGAATTACAGTCCAATTATAGGTGTGGGCGGCCACCCCGGAGCGCAAGCGCGGATAAATGCCTCGCTGACCGGCGTCTCAGCCGCTAAAATCACCTGTTCACAGATCGTAGCGATCAAAAAGGAATCAGTCATGACGGTGGTCAGCGTTGCACACGCCCTTGCCGGGAAGATCCCGGAAGGCGGAGAAGTCACGGTTCGCGGTTGGGTGCGCACGGTGCGCGGCTCGGCGGGGCTGGCCTTCGTCAACGTCAGTGATGGCTCGGGCTTCGCCCCGATCCAGGTCGTCGCCACCGACGCCCTGCCCAATTTCGAGGAAATCAAGCGCCTGACCCCGGGCTGCTCGGTGATTGCCACGGGCAAGCTGGTCAAGTCGCAGGGCAAGGGCCAGAGCTTCGAGATCCAGGGTGACAGCATGGAAGTGGTGGGCTGGGTCGAGGACCCGCTGACCTACCCCATCCAGCCCAAGCCGATGTCGCCAGAGTTCCTGCGCGAAGTGGCGCACCTGCGCCCGCGCACCAACCTGTTCGGCGCGGTCACCCGCATCCGCGACTGCCTGTCCAAGGCCGTGCACCGTTACTTCCACGAGAACGGCTACTACTGGATCAGCACGCCGATCATCACCACCTCCGACGCCGAAGGCGCCGGCCAGATGTTCCGCGTCTCCACGCTGGACGTGGCCAACCTGCCGCGCACTGGCAATGGTGAGATCGACTTCAGCCGCGACTTCTTCGGCAAGGAAACCTTCCTGACCGTGTCCGGCCAGCTCAACGTCGAGGCCTACTGCCTGGCGCTGAGCAAGGTCTACACCTTCGGCCCGACCTTCCGCGCCGAGAACAGCCACACCACCCGCCACCTGGCCGAGTTCTGGATGGTGGAGCCGGAAATCGCCTTCGCCGACCTGGCCGAAGACGCACGCGTGGCCGAGGAGTTCCTGAAGTACCTGTTCCGCGCCGTGCTCGATGAGCGCGCCGACGACATGGCCTTCATCGCCGAGCGCGTGCAGAAGGACGCCATCACCCGCCTGGAAGCCTTCGTCAACGCACCGTTCGAGCGCATCGAATACAGCGATGCGATCGCCCTGCTGCAGAAGTCCGGCAAGAAGTTCGACTACCCGGTCGAATGGGGCCTGGACCTGCAGACCGAGCACGAGCGCTGGCTCACCGAGGAACATGTCGGCCGTCCGGTGGTGGTGACCAACTACCCCGAGCACATCAAGGCCTTCTACATGCGCCTGAACGACGACGGCAAGACCGTCGCGGCGATGGACGTGCTGGCCCCGGGCATCGGCGAGATCATCGGCGGCAGCCAGCGCGAGGAGCGTCTGGACGTGCTGGACGCGCGCATGGCGCAGTTCGGCTTGGATCCGGAGCATTACCAGTGGTACCGCGATTTCCGCCGCTACGGCTCGGTGCCGCACGCCGGCTTCGGCCTGGGCTTCGAGCGGCTGGTGGTCTACGTCTGCGGCCTGTCCAACATCCGCGACGCCATCCCCTATCCGCGCGCCCCGGGTTCGGCCGAATTCTGATCCCACTGGACACAGGAGCCAGACGTGACAGGTGAGAAGAACGCATTGCCGCTGGTGAGGGGCAGCCTCCGCTGCCCCTCGCCGTTCACTTCCACCCGCGCAGGTCTGGCGCCATGATCCTGTTCCTGGCCCTCTGCTTCGTGGGCGTGGCCATCGCCGGCTTCAGCGCGTTCCTGATTTTCTGGCCGCTGACCCTGGTGCATGTGCGCGACCGTCACCCGGCGCTGTCCGCCGAGTTCGGTGAAGGCGCCTTCCTCAGGCCGCACAGCCTGCGCTGGCTGATGGGGCGTGGCTTCCGCCACATCCCGGACCGCTCGCTGTCCGGGCTGGCCACGCCCGCGCGCATCGCCATGCTGGTGATGCTGGGCGGGCTGGGCATGGCCCTGCTGCTGTGGCTCTACTCTCTGGTACTGAAATGAACGATCTGCACTCTCCCGCCGACCAGTGGTGGCTGGCCCAGCTTGGCAACACCGTGATCTGGGCACGGCTGCGGGTGCGTCCCGCCGGCACCGCCGAGGTGCTGGACAGCGACGGCAACACGCTCAGCTACGACAGCGAGGACACCGCCCGCGCGCAGCTGTTCGATGCCGAATTCGTGGCCTATGACGGCATGGACGAGGAAGACGCGCTGGCGCGTGGTTTCTCGCTCAGCGAGCTGCAGCCCCCGCAGGGTGACAGTGACGACGCGCTGGCCGGCCGCATGGTGCAGCTGCTTGGTGGCCGCGCCTGAGCGCGCCCCTGCCATGCATGCACACGCCGCCACCGCGCGGCCCTTGGCCATCACCCGCATTCACCGCACACCGACGTAACCTGCTGACGACCGGCGGCCCCTGCGTGCGCGTCACCGCGCCGCTGGCCGCTGCACGCGCGGCAGCAGCACCGGCCCTCCTTCTTTCCCGCGACGCCTGCAGGCTTCGGCCTGACGGCGCCCCCACCAAAACCATCGCAAGGGAACTCCACCGATGAAAGACATCCACAAGCTGCTGCAGAACAACCGCGAATGGGCGGACCGGATCGAACGCGAAGATCCCGAGTTCTTCCACCAGCTGGCCAAGCAGCAGCACCCGGAGTACCTGTGGATCGGTTGTTCCGACTCGCGCGTGCCGGCCAACCAGATCATCGGCATGGCGCCCGGCGAGGTGTTCGTGCACCGCAACGTCGCCAACGTGGTGGTGCATACCGACCTGAACTGCCTGAGCGTCATCCAGTACGCGGTGGACCAGCTGAAGGTGAAGCACATCCTGATCGTCGGCCACTACGGCTGCGGCGGCGTGCATGCCAGCCTCAACAACACCCGCGTCGGCCTGGCCGACAACTGGCTGCGCCATGTGGGCGATGTCGCGCAGAAGCATTCGGCCATTCTCGATGCCATCCCCGAGCCGGAGCTCAAGCACGCACGCCTGTGCGAACTGAATGTCATCGAGCAGGTGGTGAACGCCTGCCGCTCGACCATCGTGCAGGACGCCTGGGCACGCGGCCAGAAGCTGATGGTGCATGGCTGGGTCTACAGCCTGCGCGATGGCCGGGTCAGCGAGATGGGCATCGACGTGGGTGCGCCGGAAGACCTGCATCCCGCCTACGAGCGCGCCCTCTCCGCCGTGCCGCGCCAGGGCCGGCGTGACTGACCATCCGCTGCCGACGCTGTAACCTGCAGGAATCGTCCATCCGCCGGCCGCTCCGACAGAGCAGGCCGGCACCCATTCCGCCATAGGTGCTCCGCATGCTCGCAATGCCCATCAACCTGCTCGGCTGGGTCGAAGAAAACCGCCACCTGCTCAAGCCGCCGGTCGGCAACAAGGCGATCGAGAACGGCGACTTCATCGTCATGGTGGTGGGCGGCCCCAACAACCGCAACGACTACCACTGGGACGAAGGCCCGGAGTGGTTCTATCAGCTTGAAGGCGAGATGGTGCTGAAGGTGATGGAGGACGGCGCGGTGCGCGACATCCCCATCCGTGCGGGCGAAATCTTCCTGCTGCCGCCGCGCATCCCGCATTCGCCGCAGCGCATGCCCGGCTCGGTCGGGCTGGTGGTGGAGCGCAAGCGGCTGGAGCACGAGCTGGACGGCTGCCTGTGGTTCTGCCCCAGCTGCAACCACAAGGTCTATGAAGAGTTCTTCCATCTGAAGAACATCGAGACCGATCTGCCCAAGGTGTTCGAGCGCTTCTACAGTTCGCTGGAGCACCGTACCTGCGGCCAGTGCGGCACCGTGCATCCGCTGCCGCAACCGCCGGCCTGAGTAGCGGCGGCAACCGGCTCGGGGCGGGTACACTGCGGCTTCATTCTCGACGCCCTTCCACCGATGAACGAAACCCTGTCCCCGGCCCACGCCACCGCGCTCGACGCCGCCGATCCGCTGCGCCACCTGCGCAGCCAGTTCCTGCTGCCGCAACACCAGGGCAGCGACCAGGCCTATTTCGTCGGCAATTCGCTGGGCCTGCAGCCCAGGGGCGCGCAGGCCATGGTGCAGGAAGTGATGGACCTGTGGGCCAGCATCGCGGTGGAAGGCCACTTCACCGGCCCCACCCACTGGATGAACTACCACCGTCTGGTCCGTGACGCGCTGGCCCGCGTGGTCGGTGCACAGCCGGGCGAAGTGGTGGCGATGAACACGCTGAGCGTGAACCTGCACCTGATGATGGTCAGCTTCTACCGCCCCAGCAGCGAGCGCCCCGCCATCCTGATGGAAGCCGGTGCTTTCCCCACCGACCGCCATGCGGTGGAGGCGCAGATCCGCTTCCACGGTTTCAACCCCGCCACCGATCTGATCGAAGTGCAGCCGGACGAAGCCAACGGCACCATCTCCATGCAGGCCATCGAGCGTGCACTGGGCGAGCACGGCAAGCGCGTCGCGCTGGTGCTGTGGCCGGGCGTGCAGTACCGCAGCGGCCAGGTGTTCGACCTGGATGCCATCACCCGGCTCGCGCGTGCGCAGGGTGCGAACATCGGTTTCGACCTTGCCCACTCGGTCGGCAACGTACCGCTGGCGCTGCACGACGTCGCGCCGGATTTCGCCGTGTGGTGCCACTACAAATACCTCAACGCTGGCCCCGGCGCGGTCGCCGGCTGCTTCGTGCATGAGCGCCACGCGCGCGACACCTCGCTGCCGCGTTTCGCCGGCTGGTGGGGTCACGAGCAGGCCACCCGCTTCCAGATGGCCCCGGAGTTCGTGCCCGAGCTGGGCGCTGAAGGCTGGCAGCTGAGCAACCCGCCGGTGCTGGGGCTGGCGCCGCTGCGCGCTTCGTTGGCGCTGTTCGATGAGGCCGGCATGCAGGCCCTGCGCGCCAAGTCGCTGCAGCTCACTGCCTATCTGGAAACCATGGTGCGTGCGCGCCTCGGCAACGTGCTGGACATCATCACCCCCAGCGAACCGGAACGCCGTGGCTGCCAGCTGTCGCTGCGCGTGGCCGGTGGCCGTGCGCAGGGGCGCGACCTGTTCGAGTACCTGCAATCGGTGGGCGTGCTGGGCGACTGGCGCGAGCCGGATGTGATCCGCATTTCGCCCACTCCCATGTACAACCGCTACCGCGACGTCTACCGCTTCATCGACGAAGTGGAAACCTGGGCCGGCGTCTGAAGCAGACGCCTGAACGAACGGAACCCAAGGATTTGAGCACCCCTACCCCACGCAGCCTCACCCTCATCGGCGCCGGCCTTGCCGGCTCCCTGCTCGCGATCCTGCTGGCCCGCCAGGGCTGGCGCATCACGGTCTACGAGCGTCGCGGCGATCCGCGCATCGCCGACTACGAAAGCGGCCGTTCGATCAACCTGGCGCTGGCCGAACGCGGGCGCAACGCGCTGCGTCAGGCCGGCGTGGAAGATGCAGTGATGGAACGCACGGTGATGATGCGCGGGCGCATGGTGCACATGCGCGACGGCAGCACCGACCTGCAGCGCTATGGCCGCGATGACAGCGAAGTGATCTGGTCGGTGCACCGCAAGGACCTCAACGTCACCCTGCTGCAGCTGGCGGAAGACGCAGGTGCCACCATCCACTTCCACCACCGCCTGCACACGGTGGATTTCGACGCAGGCTACGCGCGCTTCATCGATGACCGTGACGACCAGCCGCGCGACATCCACTTCAATACCCCATTGATCGGTGCGGACGGTGCCGGCTCGGCCCTGCGTGCGGCGATGAACCGCAAGTCTCCGCTGGGCGAGCGCACCGAGTTTCTGGACCACTCCTACAAGGAGCTGGAAATACCGCCTGCCGCTGATGGCAGCTTCCAGATCGAAGCCAACGCGCTGCACATCTGGCCGCGCGGCCACTACATGTGCATCGCGCTGCCGAACGACGAGGGCACCTTCACCGTCACCCTGTTCCTGCCCAACGAGGGCGACCCCAGCTTCGCCACCGTGCGCAGTGGCGCGGAGGCCGAGGCGCTGTTCCAGCGTGAATTCCCGGATGCGCTGGCGCTGATCCCCAACCTGCGCAGCGACTGGGAGCAGCACCCGCCGGGCCTGCTTGGCACGCTCTATCTGGACCGCTGGCACCAGCGCGGCAGGGCCGTGCTGATCGGCGACGCGGCCCATGCCATGGTGCCGTTCCACGGTCAGGGCATGAACTGCGCCTTCGAGGATTGCGTGGTGCTGGCGCGCTGCCTTGCCGAGCATGACGACACCGCTTCGGCGTTCGCGGCGTTCGAGGCCGAACGCAGGCCGAACGCATCGGCCATCCAGCAGATGGCGCTGGACAACTATCTGGAGATGCGTGACCGCGTGGCCGACCCGGAGTTCCTGCTGCAGCGCGAGCTGGAACAGGCGCTGCAGGCACGCTGGCCCACCCGCTTCGTGCCGCACTACACGATGGTCACCTTCCTGCACACACCGTATGCGGTGGCGCTGGAGCGCACCCGCATCCAACAGCGCATTCTCGCCGATGCTACCGCTGGCCATGCCACGCTGGAGCACATCGACTGGGCGGCGCTGGAGCAGATCGTGCATGCACAGCTTCCCGTGCTGGAGGGCGCACACTGATGGCCGACAGCTTCCTGTTCTACGACCTGGAGACCTTCGGCCAGGACCCGCGCCGCACCCGCATCGCGCAGTTCGCGGCGGTGCGTACCGACGCGCAGCTGCGGGTGATCGACGAGCCGGTGAGCTTCTACGTCAAGCCCGCCGATGACCTGCTGCCCTCGCCCATCGCCACCCTGATCACTGGCATCACGCCGCAGCATGCGTTGGCCGAGGGTGTCAGCGAAGCGGAGGCGTTCTCGCGCATCCAGGAGCTGATGGCGCGCCCGCAGACCTGCTCGCTGGGCTACAACACGCTGCGCTTCGACGATGAGTTCGTGCGCTACGGCCTGTTCCGCAACTTCCACGATCCGTATGAGCGCGAATGGCGCGGCGGCAACTCACGCTGGGACCTGCTGGACATGCTGCGATTGGTGCACGCGCTGCGCCCGGATGGCATCCACTGGCCGCAGCGCGAGGACGGCGCCACCTCGTTCAAGCTGGAGCACCTAGCGGTCGCCAACGACGTGCGCGAGGGCGACGCCCACGAGGCGCTGTCCGACGTGTACGCCACCATCGGCATGGCGCGCCGTTTCCAGCAGGCGCAGCCGCGCATGTGGGAGTATGCCCTGCGCCTGCGCGACAAACGCTACGTGGCCAGCCTGCTCGACGTGGTGGCGATGCAGCCGGTGCTGCACATCTCCATGCGCTACCCGGCCAGCCGGCTGTGCGCCGCACCGGTGCTGCCGCTGGCACACCACCCGCACATCAACAACCGCGTGATCGTGTTCGATCTGGAAGGCGACATCGACACGCTGCTCGATCTTTCGGTCGAGGAGATCACCCAGCGCCTGTACACCCGTGCCGCCGACCTGCCCGAAGGCCAGCAGCGCGTGCCGTTGAAGGAAGTGCATCTGAACAAGGTGCCGGCGCTGGTGGCATGGAATCATCTGCGCGCGCCGGATTTCGAGCGGCTTGCCATCGATCCGGCCAGCGTCGAAGCCAAGGCCGCCCGCCTGCGCGAGCTGGGCCCGCAGCTGGCGGAGAAGGCACGCCAGGTGTTCGCGCGCGAACGTGCCAAGGACGCTCCCGTCGATGCCGATGCCTCGCTCTACGACGGCTTTCTGGCGGAGGGCGACAAGGGCTTGCTGGCCAAGGTACGCAGCGCGCCGCCCGAAGCCTTGGAAGCACTGGAGCAGCGCTTCCGCGATTCACGCCTGCCGGAGCTGCTGTTCCGCTACCGCGCACGCAACCATCCGCAGACGCTGGACGCCGAAGCACGCGAGCGCTGGAACCAGTACCGCCGCGCACGACTGCTGGACGCCCCCGGCCTCGGCGAACAGACCCTGCCCGACTATTTCACGCAGATCGCCACGCTGCGCACCGATCATCAGGACAACCCGTCCGCACTGGCCCTGCTCGATGCGCTGGACCGGTGGGGCAACGACCTGCAGAGCACGCTATGACCCAGTATTTCAGCGACGCCAGCTTCAAGTTCCTGCGCGCCCTGGCCAGACACAACGACAAGGCCTGGTTCGCCGACCACAAGCATCAGTACGAAGACCATGTGCGGCAGCCGTTCCTGCGCCTGATCACCGACCTGCAGCCGGAGCTGGCCAAGGTCAGCGAGCACTTCCGCGCCGATCCGCGCACGGTCGGCGGTTCGCTGTTCCGCATCTACCGCGACTCGCGCTTCTCCAACGACAAGACGCCGTACAAGACCTGGCAGGGCGCGCGGCTGTTCCATGAGCGCCGCAAGCAGGTGCCCGCGCCGTCGTATTACATCCATCTCGCGCCCGGTGAGAGCTTTGTGGGTGCCGGCATCTGGCATCCGGAGCCGGATACGCAGCGCCGCCTGCGACAGTTCATCTATGACAACCCCGGCAGCTGGAAGGCCGCCGCGCACGCGCCGGCCACGCGCCGCCGTTACGAATTCGAGACCAGTGAGAAGCTGGTGCGCCCGCCGCGCGGCTTCCCGGCCGATTTCGAGTTCATCGACGACCTCAAGCACCGCAACTGGGTGCTGTGGCGTTCGCTGGATGACAGCATCATGACCGGCCCGCGCCTGCGCCAGACCCTCGCCACCGACCTGGCCGCACTCGGCCCGTTCGTCGATTACCTGTGCGCCGCGCTGGATCTGGAGTTCTGATCCGGCGGCGTTAATGCGCGCAGTCCTGTTTTGCGGCACCCTTGGGGCAACACGACAGGACACGCTGCCATGGCCACCATCCATCACCAGCTCTGGATCGACGCGCCGCAGGCCACCATCTACGACGCACTGGCGAGTGCCGAGGGCCTCAGCCGCTGGTGGATACCGCACCAGCAGGCCGTGATCGACGGCGACACGCTCATCAGCCACAACCCCGGCCCCGCGCATGGCGTGGTGGCGATGAAGCTGCTGGACGGCGTAGCGGGCCAATGCGTGCGGCTGGAAGTGATCAGCCGCCACCCGCCACAAAGCCCGGCCTCCGCGTGGACCGGCACCGAGATCCGTTTCGACCTGTCACGCCGCGCCAGCCCCGGCGCATGGCGTGGCCTGCCGCACGAGGGCGACCCCATGACCGTGCTCGAATTCCAGCACCTCGGGTGGGACCCGCAAAGCGACTATTACGGTTTCTGCAGCCAGGCATGGGCGGAAACGCTGGTGATGCTACGGCGCTGGGCCGAGGCGCAGCCGGGAGGCCACCCATGAGCCCTGCGATGAAGAAGGGCCTGCTGGCCGCCTTCATCGCGGCCCTGCTGGCATTGGGAGCCTATGTGGTGGCGGGGCCGTATCTGGCCATCCACGGCATCAGCAAGGCCATCGAAGAGCGCGATACCGGCAAACTGCAGCGGCATGTGGATTTCCCGGCGCTACGGGTCAACATCAAGGCGCAGGTGAACGACCAGATCGTGCGGCGCGCCGGCAGCGACATGCAGTCCAGCCTGTTCGGCGCGGTGGCGCTGGGTGTGGCCAGCAATCTGGCCGGTGCGGGCGTGGATACCTTCGTCACGCCCATGGGCATCGCCGCGTTGCTGCAGGGCGACAGCCTGTGGAAACGCGCGACCGGCAACACCGCCAATGGCGACACCTGGGGACCGCCGGCACCGGCCAAACCCCTGGCCGACACCACCGGGCACTACGAATCCCTGTCGCGCTACACCGCCACCACCCGGCTGCAGGATGGGCGCGAACTGGTGTTCGTGCTCAGCCGCCAGGGGCTGCGCTGGCGGCTGACCAACATCATTCTTCCCAACGAACTGGCGCCGCGCTGATCGCACGGCGCCAACCGTACATCAGGCGATGCGGCGCACCGGCACCTCGACCGGCACACTGCTGTCTTCCAGGAAGGCTTCCAGCGAATCATCCATCGCTTCCATCCACGGCGTATGGTGCGGCGGTGCCATCGTGCCGGTCAGCACCGAGCGGTAGCTGCGGTTGCGGTAGCCCAGGATGTCGTCCTTCTTGTCGTGCTTCCACTGCTTGAACAGGCTGGCGACTGCTTCGACATTGAAGTCCGGGTAGTCGGTGGCATCCAGCAGGTCACGCACATAGGCGGTCTGGAAATCGATGTCCTGCTCTGCGTTCTGCGCGCTTTCCTCGCGCGCCAGCCACCCCTTGCTGTCGGCCTGCATCGCGCCGGTCTCGGGCAGCGTGATGCGGCCCAGGATCACGTCACGCGCGAACCATGCCTGCGCATCGAACATGTTGAAGGTGTAGTACTGGTCCTGCATGCCCAGATAGATCAGCTTCGGGTTGTCGATCCAGAACACGCCCTTGTACAGGTCAGCCGGATACAGGCGGTTGCGGGTGCGCAGGGTCAGCTCGTCGGGCAGGAACGGGAAGTGATGCTGGTAGCCCGTGCACAGCACGATGGCGTCCACGTCCTTGCTGGTGCCGTCAGCGAAGTGCGCAGTGTTGCCTTCCACGCGCAGCAGCAGCGGCTTCTCGTCGAATGCATCCGGCCATGCGTAGCCCATCGGCGCGCTGCGGTAGCTGAAGGTCACCGACCGGGCGCCGTACTTGTGGCACTGCGTGCCGATGTCCTCGGCCGAATAGCTGCTGCCGACCAGCAGCAGATCCTTGTCGGCGAACTCGCAGGCATCACGGAAATCATGTGCATGCAGCACGCGGCCCGGGAACTGCTCCAGCCCCTCGAAGAACGGCGCGTTCGGCGTGGAGAAGTGGCCGGTGGCCACGATCACGCGGTCGAATTCCTCGGTGAACAACTCGTCCTTCTTCAGGTCACGCACGGTGACGGTGAAGCGTCCTGTTTCTTCCGAGTAATCCACCCACTGCACCGCCGTGTTGAAGCGGATCTGGTCACGCACGCCGCTCTTTTCAATGCGGCCCATGATGTAGTCGCGCAGCACGGCGCGTGGTGGGTACGAGGCGATCGGGCGGCCAAAGTGCTCCTCGAAACTGTAGTCGGCAAACTCCAGCGCCTCCTTCGGTCCGTTGGACCAGAGGTAGCGGTACATGCTGCCGTGGACAGGTTCGCCATAAGCATCCAGCCCGGTACGCCATGTGTAGTTCCACATTCCACCAAGGTCGGACTGCTTTTCGTAGCAGACGATCTCTGGCACCTGTGCACCCTCGCGACGGGCGGATTCAAATGCACGAAGTTGCGCCAGACCGCTGGGGCCGGCACCAAGAATGGCGATACGCATGGACATTCGGGTTGTTTCTCCTGTGTAGTGGCTGCCACGCGGACGCGACAACACTGCGCAAGGGCGCGTTGTGCACCGGCGGGAGAGACAATGCGTCCAGTCCCGCACGGCGCGCGAAACACCCGGCATCCGCCCTGTGGCGGCATCGAATCAAGGGTTGGCAGGCAAAAGGCGCCACCGGTCGGGGAATATCCCCTCCCCTTCACTACCGGGTGGGTTTGCTGTGCGGGTGGGACCTGCCGCAGAGGGGCAGATCCAGCGCGGCAATCAGGCCGCAGATGATCGGGTTGAAACGGTTGAACCCCGCGAAAGCGGTTTCATCCTAACACGCAACGCGCATTCGGCTCCAATATGAACGTACATTTGGCCGCAACGTCTGCAATGCCAAGCGCTCAGTCAGGATTGGCAACACCATGGGGCACATGGCCTGCGGTCACATGCTGGCGTGCGCTGTCGATGTTGTGCTGCGAATCGTCGAAGAAGATGTCCGCGCCGAATGCCTCCAGGAACGGCCCCTTGTGGCGGCCACCGAGAAACAGCGCTTCATCAAGACGCACGCCCCACTCGCGCAGCGTGCGGATCACACGCTCATGCGCCGGTGCCGAACGCGCGGTGACCAGCGCAGTGCGGATGGGCGCGGCATCGCCCGGTGGAAACGCTGCCTGCAGCGCATGCAGTGCTGACAGGAAATTGCGGAACGGGCCGCCGCTGAGCGGCTCGTGCGCGCGCTCGCGTTCGTGACGACCAAAGGCTTCAACCCCCTGCTCGCGCGAAATACGCTCGCTTTCGTCACCGAAGATCACCGCGTCACCATCGAAGGCGATGCGCAGCTGCGATGCAGGACGACCGGTATCGGTGGCCGCCGCTGTCGCAGCGGAAACATCGGCCGCACTCTGCGGCAGGATGGTGGCTGCGGCGATGCCATGCACCAGTGCGCGACGCACCGATTCCGGGTTGGCCGACAGGAACAGATCGGTGCCGAATGGCTTGACGTAGGGCCAGGTCGGCTCGCCGGCCGTGAAGGTGGCGCGCACGATGTCCAGCCCATAGTGCTGGATGGAATTGAAGATGCGCAGGCCGGTATCGGCGGAGTTGCGCGAAAGCAGGATCACCTCGACGCGCGGCGTTTCCGCGGGGCTTTCAGCGTTGAGCGCCAGCAGCTTGCGCACCACCGGGAAAGCGACACCGGGCTTCAGTACATCGTCCTCGTGGTTGCGCTGGTAGGCGGCATAGGCCTCCAGCCCTTCACGCTCGAACAGCGCATGGCCTTCCTCAAGGTCGAACAAGGCGCGCGAAGTCACCGCGACGGTAAGCAGCCGGGGAGTGTTGTCACCCATGGAGGATGCATCCAGTACCAAACAAGGAACGGTGCCCAGTCTACCCGGAAGCCGCCTCCGCTGTTCCCGGTCCGGCGCGCCTCGCTCCCGCCCTCAGAACATGAACTGTTCGCTGAGGATCCGTTCTTCGAGGTTGTGCTCGGTATCGAACAGCAGGGTCACCTGGCGCTCGCGCGATTCGCGGATGGTGACTTCCACCACGTCGCGGGTTTCGTGCGAATCCGCGGTGACGCTGACCGGCCGCTTGTAGGGGTCCAGCACGCGGAACCGCACTTCGGTATCGGCCTTGAGGATGGCCCCGCGCCAGCGACGCGGACGGTACGGTGCCAGCGGCGTCAGGGCGATGGTGTTGGAGCCCAGCGGCAGGATCGGGCCGTAGGCCGAGTAGTTGTAGGCGGTGCTGCCGGCGGGCGTGGAGACCAGCACGCCGTCGCAGATCAGTTCCTCCAGCCGCTGCTGGCCATTGAGGTCGATACCGATATGCGCGGCCTGGCGCGTCTGCCGCAGCATCGACACGTCGTTGTAGGCCAGGGAACCGGTCGTCGTGCCCGACTCGGTCTGCGCCAGCATTTCCAGCGGGCGCAGGTGCGCCGGTTCGGCCTGGGCGATGCGCTCGATCAGGTCGTCGTCGCGGTAGTGGTTCATCAGGAACCCCACCGTGCCCAGCTTCATGCCGAACACCGGTTTCCCCTTGTCACCGTGGCGGTGCAGGGTCTGCAGCATGAAGCCGTCGCCGCCCAGCGGGCACAGCACATCAGCCGATTCCGGGTCGTGGTCGCCATAACGGGTTGCCAGCGCCGTCCGCGCCTGCTGCGCGGTATCGATGTTGCTGGCCAGAAAAGCAATTCGTGGGGACACGGGCATCTTCGGTTGCGGCTCAGGCGCCGAGGATAACCCGATGACGCCAAGGCCACAGCAACGCCGCCTGAAAAAGAACGGGCCCTGACGGGCCCGTTCTTCAAACCAAACCGCTACGCAGGCTTAGACGCCGTGCGCGGCCAGCTGGCCCAGGCGCTGCACCGCGACCGAGACGGTCGGGTAATCCAGCGTCTTCTGCTCGGCCAGTTCAGCCAGCATGGCCAGGGTGAAACGCAGGCCGCTGTCGTCACGGCCCAGCCATGCGGCCACCTTGGCCTCGGCGGTGGTGCCACGCATCGACAGCACCTGACCTGCCAGATTGCGCTGGTGCGCAGCCAGTTCGTCGCGCAGCACGCCACGAGCCACCGCATGCCAGCGGCCATTGACCTCCAGCGCGTCGATCTGCTCGAACAGCCACGGCATCTGCAGGGCTTCGCCCAGGCGGAAGTGGACCTTGGACACGTCCACCGGCTTGAGCTTGCGGGTACGGGCCAGTTCGATGATGTCGAACGCCGGCTCCAGGAACTGCAGCTCGGACAGCTGCTGCGCCAGTGCCGCCGGCAGGCCCTTCTCCTTCCATTCCTTCACGCTGGCCTCGTAGGCCGGGCGCTGCGAATCCGGCAGCACGCCCGAGGCGACGCGGATGTCGTTGAACGGACCCTGGTAGCGCTCCACCGCGGCGGTGATGCCCGGCATCGCGCCCGGACGGTTCAACAGCCAACGCACGAAGGCACGCTGCAGCTTCCAGATCACTTCCAGCGCATCCACCTGCACGGCTTCGGGCAGAGTGCCGTCGAGCGCATCGATCTGCGCCCACAAGGCACGCGCGTCGAGCGTTTCACGGCTGATGGTGTAAGCCTTGGCAACCTCGGCCACGCTGCGACCGGAGTCTTCCTGCATGCGCATCAGGAAGGTGGCGCCCATGCGGTTGATGGTCTGGTTGGTCACGGCCGTGGCGATGATTTCGCGCTTCAGGCGATGACGTTCCATCGCATCGGCGTACTTCTTCTGCAGCGGCAGCGGGAAGTAGCGCAGCAGCTCCTTGGACAGGTACGGGTCTTCCGGGATGTCCGACTCCAGCAACTGCTGGAAGGCGACGATCTTGGAGTACGACAGCAGCACCCCCAGTTCCGGACGGGTCAGGCCCTGGCCACGCAGCTTGCGTGCCGACAGCTCGGCGTCGGACGGCAGGAACTCGATCTGGCGATCCAGCAGGCCCTGCTTCTCCAGGGTGCGGATGAAGTGCTGCTTGGAACCCAGGCGCTTGCTGCTCATCCGCTCCATCAGGCTCAGCGCCTGGTTCTGGCGGTAGTTGTCCATCAACACCAGCTCGCCCACCTCGCCGGTCATCGAGGCCAGCAGTTTGTTGCGCTGGTCCACGGTGAGCTTCTTGGCGCGCACCACGTCGTTGAGCAGGATCTTGATGTTGACTTCGTGGTCGGAGGTATCCACACCGGCCGAGTTGTCGATGAAGTCGGTGTTGAGCAGCACCCCTACCTGCGCGGCCTCGATGCGACCCAGCTGGGTCATGCCCAGGTTGCCGCCCTCGCCCACGATCTTGCAGCGCAGCTCGCCACCGTTGACGCGCAACGCGTTGTTGGCGCGGTCGCCGACATCGGCATTGGTCTCGCTGGCCGACTTGACGTAGGTGCCGATGCCGCCGTTCCACAGCAGGTCCACCGGGGCCTTCAGCGCGGCGTTGATCAGGTCGGTCGGGGTCATCGCCTTGATGCTGGCGTCGATGCCGAGCGCCTCACGCACCTGCGGGGTGATCTCGATGGACTTGAGCGAACGCGGGTAGATGCCGCCGCCCTTGCTGATCAGCTTGGCGTCGTAATCGGCCCAGCTGGAACGCGGCACCTTGAACATGCGCGCACGTTCCTTGAACGAGCTGGCAGCCACCGGGGTCGGATCAAGGAAGATGTGGCGGTGGTCGAAGGCGCAGACCAGACGGATGTGCTCGGACAGCAGCATGCCGTTGCCGAACACGTCGCCGGACATGTCGCCGATGCCGACCACGGTGAAGTCCTGCTTCTGGCAGTCACGACCCAGCGCACGGAAGTGGCGCTTGACCGACTCCCACGCACCACGCGCGGTGATGCCCATGCCCTTGTGGTCGTAGCCCACCGAACCACCGGAAGCGAAGGCGTCGTCCAGCCAGAAACCATGCGCGCGGGCGATGCCGTTGGCGGTATCGGAGAACGTGGCCGTGCCCTTGTCGGCGGCAACCACCAGGTACGGATCGTCCTGGTCGTGGCGCACCACGCCCTGCGGCGGCACGATCTTGTTGTTGACGATGTTGTCGGTGATGTCCAGCAGGCCGTTGATGAAGCGCTTGTAGCAGGCCACGCCCTCGGCAAACCAGGCGTCACGGTCGACCGACGGGTCCGGCAGCTGCTTGGCGAAGAAACCGCCCTTGGAGCCGACCGGCACGATCACGGTGTTCTTCACCATCTGCGCCTTGACCAGGCCCAGCACTTCGGTGCGGAAGTCTTCGCGACGGTCCGACCAGCGCAGGCCACCACGGGCCACCGGGCCGAAGCGCAGGTGGGTACCTTCCACGCGCGGGCCGCACACGAAGATTTCGCGGTACGGGCGCGGCTTGGGCAGGTCCGGCACCTTGGCGGCGTCGAACTTGAAGCTGATGTAGTCGGCCGGGCCGCCGTCGGCACGCACACCGTCCTTGCGCACCAGGTAGTAGCTGGTACGCAGGGTGGCTTCGATCACGCCGATGAAGCTGCGCAGGATGCGGTCTTCGTCCAGGCTGGACACGCCATCCAGCAGCTTGACCAGCACTTCGTGCACCAGCGCCATGCGTGCGTCACGGCTGCTCTTGCGCGCCTTGACCACGCTGTCCAGCAGCTTGAGGGTGGCGGCGTCGCCACCGGCCAGCGCGGCGAACTGCGCCAGCTGGGCATCCATGGTGGCCTTGTCGCTGGCCGATGCCGGCTCGAAGCGGGCCTCGAACAGCTCCACGATCAGGCGCGCCAGCAGCGGGTAGCGGCTGAGGGTGCCTTCGACATACGACTGGGAGAACGGCACGCCGATCTGCAGCAGGTACTTGCAGTAACCGCGCAGCATCGACACCTGACGCCATTCCAGACCGGCGGCCAGCACCAGACGGTTGAAGCCGTCGTTCTCGGCATCGCCCTGCCACACGCGCACGAAGGCATCGCTGAAACCGGCATTGGCGGCAGCGGCATCGACGCCCGGCACGGTGGACTCGACCTCGAAGTCCTGCACGTACACCGGCGCCTCATCGACCATCAGGCGGTACGGGCGCTCGGCCACAACGCGCAGGCCCATGTTCTCCATCATCGGCAGCACGTCCGACAGCGGGATGTCCTCCAGCTGGCGGTAGATCTTCAGGCGAAGGCCGTCCACGCCGTCGCGGCGCGTGGCCTGCAGGCTCATGCGCAGGTCGTCCGGGCCGGTCAGCGCGTCCAGCTGGGACACGTCGGCCGCGGCGATCTCGGCGCTGGAATCCTCGATGTAGCCGGCCGGCAGCGCCTTGCCGATGCGTGATGCGATGCGCAGGCCTTCGCTCTCACCGTGGCTGGCCACCAGCGCTTCGCGCAGGTCGTCCTGCCAGTTGCGCAGGACGTGGGCCAGACGGCTCTCCAGTCCATCGGTATCCAGCTCCAGGCTCTGGCCGGCCTTGGGGCGCACGATCAGGTGCACCTGCGCCAGCGGCGAATCGCCCAGCACCACGCTGGAATCGACATACTCGCCCTGCAGCGCATCCTTGAGCAGGTTCTCGATGCGCAGGCGCACATCGGTGTTGAAGCGTTCGCGCGGCAGGAACACCAGCGCGGAGATGAAACGGCTGAACTTGTCCTGGCGCAGGAACATGCGGCTGCGCACGCGCTCCTGCAGGCCCAGCACGCCCATGGCGGTGCGGAACAGCTCGTCTTGGCTGGACTGGAACAGCTCCTCGCGCGGCAGCGATTCCAGGATGTGGCGCAGTGCCTTGCCGCTGTGGCTGGACACGCTCAGGCCCGAGCGCTCGATCACGCCCTGATAGCGCTGGCGCACCAGCGGGATCTCCCACGGGCGGCGGTTGTAGGCGCTGGAGGTGAACAGACCCAGGAAGCGCTGCTCGCCGATGATCTTGCCCTTGGCGTCGAACTCCAGCACGCCGATGTAATCCATGTAGCCGCCGCGGTGGATGCGCGAACGGGCATTGGTCTTGGTCAGGATCAGTGCGTCGTCCAGACCACCAGCGGTGTTCAGGCCCTGGGCGGCGAGACCCTTGACCGGACGCGCCGTCGAGGTGTCCTTGCCCCGCATCAGGCCCAGGCCGGTGCCGTTCTGCGCGACCAGCACTTCTTCCTTGCCCTGCTTCTCCACTTTGTATTCGCGGTAGCCGAAGAAGGTGAAATGGTTGTCTGCGGCCCAGCCGAGGAATTCCTGCGCTTCATGGCGCGAGGCCTCGCTGACCGGCAGCGTGCGCTTGCCCAGGTCTTCGGCCAGTGCCACGGCCTTGGCGCGCATCGGCTCCCAGTCCTTGACGATGGCACGCACGTCTTCCAGCGCATCGGTGACGCGCGTGGACACGGCGTCCAGCGCACTGGCAGGCTGGCGGTCGATCTCCAGCAGCATCACCGATTCAAACTTGCCCTCGCCCACGCCGACCAGCTTGCCGGCCTTGTCGCGGCCGATCGAGATCACCGGGTGGCCCAGCACATGCACGCCGATACCCTGTTCGGTCAGCGCCAGAGTCACGGTGTCCACCAGGAACGGCATGTCGTCATTGACGATCTGCAGCACGGTGTGGGCCGACTCCCAACCATCGGCCTTCAGCGTCGGGTTGAACACGCGCACGTTGGCCTTGCCCGGCTTGCTGTTGCGGGCGAACTCCAGCATCCCGGCAGCCAGCACGGCCCAGTCGTCGGGCGAATGCTGCTTGAACTCGTCTTCCTCCATGCGCCTGTAGAACGCCGAGGCAAATGCCTCCGCCTGCGCTTGGGCAGCGGCGGGGTATCGCTTCCGCAGTGCTGCAAATACCGGTTCGAGCGACAGGCCGGACCCAGTACCACTGTTCTGCTTCACGGCCGGTTTGGATTTCGTTTTTACGGACTTGGCAGCGCTGTTTTGCGATTTCATGGCGGAGCTTGGGTGATGCTCGGTTGGAGAAAGGGCGATTGTATCTCTGGCAACAAAAAGAACCTTGCTGCAGGGCGGCAATATCGAGGGCGATTGACGTGGGTCAACTACGCTCGATGGCAAATGCAAACACCGACAGATGGCAGTCGCATGTCTGCAACCTGAACCCTGCATCCTTGTGCGACTACAAAGAAACCAGAATTACGTTGCGCATATTCTGTACTGGACGGTATAGTCCACCCCCTGTGCATACCTCCCCCACCCAAACCAATCCGCGGGACACGCGCGACGAGCGTGTGTTCGAGGCCGTGCGCGAACTGCTGGCCACCCAGGGCATGCGCCTGAGCATGGATTCGGTGGCCTCGCTGGCCGGCTGCTCCAAGCAGACCCTCTACAGCCGCTACGGCTGCAAGCGCGAACTGCTGCGCCAAGCCATGCAGCTGCATGTCAGCTCGGCCACCGCCGGGTTGGTGGTGTGCAGCCGGACGCCGCTGCGCGAGACCTTGCTGGATTTCGCGCAGAGCTATCTGGAACGCCGCAACATGCCCAATGCGCGGCGCACCTCGCAGTTGATCGGCGCCAGCGCCCACGAATTCCGCGAGGAAGCGCGCTTCATGTACCAGGGCAGCGCCGAGGCCATGCGCACGCTGCTGACTGAATGGATCCAGACCGAGATCGACGGTGGCCGGCTGGACCATGACGACCCGCATTTCATGGCCGAACTGTTAATCAGCATGATCGCTGGCCAGGATTTTGAACGTCAGCGTTTCCATGCCCCCCACCGCGACTGCCTCACCGAACGTCGCCGCTGGGCCGAATTTGCCATTGATTCTTTCCTGCGCGCCTTCGCCAGCAACAAGGAAGCAGCAGTGGTCCCCAATAAAAACAACACCCGGAGCTTCTCCAGATGACCGCCCCGCTTCGTCTCCTTGCACTTGCCTGTGCAGCGACACTTTCCTTGGCCGCCTGCAAGAAGCAGGAAGAACAGGCTGCCCCGCCACCGCCGGAAGTGGGCGTGGTCGATGCCAAGCCGCAGACCCTGCCGCTGCAGCGTGAGCTGGTGGGCCGGCTGTCGCCGTTCCGCTCGGCCGATGTCCGCGCCCGCGTGCCTGGCGTGCTGCAGAAGCGCGTGTACGAGGAAGGCAGCAACGTCAAGGAAGGTCAGGCGCTGTTCCTGATCGACCCTGCCCCGCTGCGTGCCTCGCTGGCATCGGCGGAAGGCGCATTGGCCTCAGCCCGCGCCAACTACGCCAACGCCCGTGCCATGGCCAGCCGTGCCCGCACGCTGGCACCGCAGAAGTACGTGTCGCAGTCGGACCTGGACAACGCCGTGGCCGCCGAGCGCAGTGGTGCCGCCGCCGTGCAGCAGGCCGAGGCCGCCGTGGCCAACGCCCGCATCAACCTGGGCTACGCACGGGTGACTTCGCCCATCTCCGGTCTGGCCGGCAAGCAGCAGGTCACCGAGGGCGCGCTGGTCGGACAGGGTGAAGCCACCCTGCTGACCACCGTGGACCAGATCGACCCGCTGTACGTGAACTTCTCCATGACCGCCGACGAACTGAGCGCGCTGCGTGCGGCACAGGACAAGGGCGCGCTGGCGCTGGCCGGTGACGGCAAGACCACCGTGCAGGTGCACCTGCGCGACGGCACCGCCTATGCCCACGAAGGCACGCTGGATTTCTCGGCCACCTCGGTGGACCCGGCGACCGGCACCGTGTCGCTGCGCGCGCAGTTGCCCAACCCGGACCACATCCTGCTGCCGGGCTCGTTCGTCAGCTTCAAGGCCAACCTGGGCGAGCG
>DALZZG010000021.1:0-32569 GCA_031987665.1 Stenotrophomonas sp.
CCTTGACCGTGCGTTCCTGCACGTCCAGGCGGTCGGCGATCTGCTTGTTGAGCAGTCCCTCGGCGACCAGCGCCAGCACGCGGAACTGCTGCGGCGACAGGCTGGCCAAGCGTGCAGCCAGTTCACTGTCATGGGTGGACGATTGCGCGCGCGCCACCGAGGCACGCAGTGCGGCCGGCAGCCACTGTTCGCACGCCATCACGCTGCGGATGGCATCGTGCAGCTCGTTCAGGCCCGAACTCTTGGGCAGATAGCCCGCCGCCCCGTGGTCCAGCGCACGCCGCACCACGCGCGGGTCGTCGTTGGCCGACACCACGATCACCGCCACACCCGGGTGCTGGGCGCGGATCGCAGCCAGCCCCGCCAGCCCGTGATTGCCGGGCATGTGCAGGTCGAGCAGGATCAGGTCGGTGTCGGGGGCGGCATCCAGCGCGGCCAGCACGCCTTCCAGCGATTCAGCCTCGCACACCTGCATGCCGTTGACCGCATCGCTGGCGGCCTGGCGCAGCGCGGCACGGAACAGGGGATGGTCGTCGGCAATCAGCAGCTTGGGCATCGGCGGCGAGAGGAAGGAATTGGCAGAAAGGTGGAGTGAAAGGTCTGTCATGGTTTCACTCCGCCTGCATCTTCGCATTTCCTGCGCACCGTGGCCCACCTGCGTTGTGCAGATGGTGTTCCTTGTCTTGCTGGATCAGCCGGCTGCTGCTCACTGCGGCCTTACTGCGCGGTCCAGGCCCCGTCCATCGGCATGGCCGCGCCGGTGAGATTGTGCGACTCACGACGGCACAGCCACACCACCATCGCGGCGATGTCGTCCGGCAGCGACATGCGCAGGCTCGGCTGCTTTTCCTCCAGCAGGGCGCGCACGCCATCGTCGCGGCTGCCGCCATTGCGGTGGGCCTGGATCTGCGGCTCGATCAGCGGCGTTTCCACCCAGCCCGGGCACACGCAGTTGACGGTGACGCCGCCGCTCTCGCGACTGCCGGCACTGGCGTATTCCAGCGCCGCCACCTTGCTCAGGCCGACGATGCCGAACTTGCTGGCCACATACGGCGCCTTGTTCTTCGAGGCCACCAGGCCATGCACCGAAGCGATGTTGATCACACGGCCGTAGCCGCGTTCGGCCATACCCGGCAGCGCCTGCTGCATGGTGTGGAAGGCGGCGCTGAGGTTGATGGCGATGATGTCGTCCCACTTCTGCGTGGGCTGCTCGGCCAGCGGCGCGGCGTGCTGGATGCCGGCGCAGTTCACCAGCACGTCCAGCGTGCCCCAGTCCTGCACGGCCTGCATCATGGTTTCGATCTCCTCCGGCCTGCGCAGGTCGGCACCGAAATGGCGCGCCTCGCTGCCGGCGTCGGTCACGCTCTTGAGCGCGGCATCGATCTGCTCGGGCGTGCCCAGGCCGTTGATGGCCACGCGCGCGCCGGCGGCGGACAGCGCCTGTGCGATGGCCAGGCCGATGCCGGAAGTGCTGCCGGTCACCAGAGCGGTGCGGCCTTGCAGGAAGCGGTCCATGGGGGACTCCGTGATGCGTTGGAAAGTACACGCAACGTAACAGCCGGGGCGGCTACGGCGCGTGGTACGAAAGTACGATGAGCCGGGTAGGGGGCCTCTGCTAGTGTGCGCCCATGAGCCAATCCCTACTGCGCGCCGCCTGCGGCCTCTTCGTCGGACTGAGCCTGGCCTCCTGCGCCAGCAGCCCAGCATCCACGTCCGTGGAGTCTTCCATGTTCAGCAACGAACTCCGCAGCGACCACCGCGGCAGTGACGACCTGCTCACCGCCGGTCTTGGCCTGGCCGGGCTGCGCAGCATGACGCCGCCCACCTTCGCCGATGCCAGCGCACCCACGGTGGAAGAGCTGCGCCGTCGCGCGATGTGGGGCAGCTGGCGTGGCATCGCCGATCTGGCCCCCGGTGGCGGTTACGGCGAGCTGTTCGGCAGCCTGGAATCCGTGCCGGGCCGCGAATTCGCCGCCTACGCCCGCCTGCCGGGTGCGAAGCAGCCGCATCGCGTGCTGGCACAGGTGCCGGACAATTTCGACCTCGACAAGCGCTGCGTGCTGGTGGCCCCGGCCTCCGGTTCGCGCGGCATCTACGGCGCGGTATCGGTGGCGGCGGCCTGGGGCCTGCCCAAGGGCTGTGCGGTGGTCTACACCGACAAGGGTGCCGGCAGCGACTACTTCGATCTGGACGCCCAGCAGGGCGTGCGCGCCAACGGCAGCATCGGTGCGCGGGCCGAGGTGGACGACCTGGCCTTCGTACCGGAGGCATCGATCAACGCGAAAGGCGTGGCCTTCAAGCACGCGCATTCCAAGGACAACCCGGAGGCGGACTGGGGCCGCCATGTGAAGCAGGCCGCCGAGTTCGCCCTGCTGTCGCTGGCCCAGGCCTACCCGCAGGCGGCGCCGTTCACCTTCGAGAACACGCGCATCATCGCAGTGGGTATTTCCAACGGCGGTGGCGCGGTGCTGCGTGCGGCCGAGCTGGAAGGCGACTGGCTGGATGCGGTGGTGGCGGGTGAGCCCAGCATCCTTTCCGATGGCCCGGGCGCGCGTGCGCTGTACGACTACAGCACCGAAGCGGCGATGTTGATGCCCTGCGCGCAGCTGCACATGAGCAATCTGCCGCAGCCGCCGTTGTCCGCTGCCCTGCAGGCCGGCGCCACGCTGCGCTGCGCCACGCTGGCGGCAGAAGGCGTGATCAGCGGTGCCACGCCGGCCGCGCAGGCCAGGTCCGCCTATGAGCTGATGCTCAGCAAGGGCTGGACCGACGAAGCGCTGCGCGCGGGCGCACTGTCCACCGGCTTCGACCTGTGGCGAGCCATCGCGGCCACCTATGCGTCTGCCTACGGGCGTTACGGTGTGGGCGAGCATCCCTGTGGTTTCAGCTTCGCCGCACAGAACCCGGATTTCTCGGCGCGCGCAGCTACCGCTGCCGAACGTGCCGCGTGGATTTCCGATGGCAGCGGCATTCCGCCGGGCGCCGGCGTTGGCCTGCTCGACAGCAAGGTGCAGCTGCCTGATCTGACCTATCCGGGCCTGAAGTGCCTGCGCGGCCTGTGGGACGGGCAGGGCGAGGACGCCAGGCGCGTGCAGGCGGGCATCGAAGCCACCCGCGCCGGTCTGCCGCGCAAGGGGCTGCCGGTGATGGTGGTGCACGGCACGGACGACGGCCTGATTCCGCCGGCTTTCAGCAGCAAGCCCTATGCCGCCGCCGCCAAGGCCGCGGGCCGCGAGGTGAGCTACTGGCAGGTGCGCCATGTGCAGCACTTCGACGGCTTCCTCGGCCTGCCGGATTACGGCGCGCGCTACCTGCCGCTGCTGCCTTACGTGTATGCCGCGCTGGATCGCGTGCAGGCTCGTCTGGACAACGGCACCGCGCTGCCGCCGGATGCGGTCATCGCCACCACGCCGCGTGCGGGCAAGCCGCTGGCGGCGGAGATGCTGGGGCTGTAAGGCTGGAGCAGGGAACTGGTTGAAGGGGGGCGGGGAACTGGGTTTTTTCCTGGTCTGTCAGGTTTCTGTGCTGTGTTTCTATAAGGATCGGGATGGCCGCGTTACGCGGCCATTTCCGTTTCTGCGTCCCCAAACTTCCGCATTAGGCGCCATCATGGGGCGGTCCTCCTTCCTGCGTGCCGGTGCCTGATCCATGACTGTCCTGAACACTGCTTCGCGCGTCATTCCCGCTGCGCTCTACCAGCGCGAGCCCTGGCGCAATGGCCTGGGCTGGACGCGGGAGATCCTGCGACTGCCGGAGCAGGGCGAGTGGCAGCTGCGCCTGTCCATTGCCGAGATCGAGCAGGACGCTGCGTTTTCCGCCTTCCCCGGTATCGAGCGCGAGCTGGTGCTGTTACAGGGCGAAGGTTTACGCCTGCGTTTCGACGACGGCCGCGTGGAAACGCTGTTGCCTCCGTATCAGCGCCTGCGCTTTGCGGGTGAGGCCGCGATCACCGGTGAGCTGGTCGATGGCCGCACCGAAGACTTCAACCTGATGTGGCGGCGCGATGCCCTGCAGGCCGAACTGCTGCACCGGCCACTGGTCGGCAGCATGTTGTTCTTCACCGAACCGAACGTGGCCTGGGCCATCCACCTGCTGGCAGGGCAGGCCGAGTTCGAGGGCGGCACGCTGCCGCCGATGGCCGCAGGCGACACCGCATGGCTGGGTGCCGGCGAAAGACAGCGGTTCGCGTTGAATGGCGGCGGGGAGTTGTTGGCGATCCGGGTGAGCCGCTTGGAGTCGTAGAGCGGAGCCATGCTCCGCTGGGCGTTACCGGTAAGGCCTCTGCTGAGCATGGCTCGGCACTACACGAGGTGGGCTTCGCAGCGTGACTGTAGAGCGGAGCCATGCTCCGCTGGGCGTTACCGGGAAGGCGTCTGCCGAGCGTGGCTCGGCACTACATGGTGCGAGACTTCGCGGTGCGGCTGTAGAGCGGAGCCATGCTCCGCTGGGCGTTACCGGGAAGGCTTCTGCCGAGCATGGCTCGGCACTACGACGCGCCTGCGTTCAGTACACGTCGCGACGGTAGCGACCAGCCAGTCGCAAGGCTTCGTGCGCAGGTGCGCCCAGTGCGCCGATGATGACGGCGTCCACTGCCGGCGCCATGCCCTGCAGGCTGCCGCAGACCAGCACGGTCGCGCCTGCTTCCACCCACGCACGCAGGCGCTGCGCATGGGCAGCCAGCATGTCCTGCACATAGCGGTGCTCGCCGCCGTCACGGCTGAACACCGTATCCAGATGTTCGATCCAGCCGTCGTGCTGCCACTGGCGCAGTTCATCGCCGAAGTGGAAATCGTGTGCCGTATTACGCTCGCCGAACAGCAGCCAGTTGCGGCGTGCGCCTGCATCGATGCGCGCACGCAGGTGCGCACGCAGGCCGGCGATGCCGGTGCCGTTGCCGATCAGCACCAGCGGTACATCGCCCGCAGGCAGATGGAAGTTGCGGTTGCTGCGCACGCGCAGGTCGATGGATTGGCCGGGCGAAGAAAAATCGCACAACCAGCCGCTGGCCAGACCGGGCGTACCGTCCGCACGCATCTGCCGGCGTAGCAGCAGCTGCAGATGGCCTTCGGTCGGCATCGAGGCAATCGAATACTCACGGTGCGGCAATGGCTTGAGGCTGCCCAGCAGCGCCGCGATGTCGCCGTCGAAGCGCTGCTCCGGCAGCTGCGACGCGGCCAGCACATCGCGCAGCAGGCGACCATCGGTGAGCGTGCTGGAGGCGGGCAGGGCGTTGTCCTGCATCCACTGCGCGACGGTTGCCGGTGACTGGCGAGGGCCGACCTCGGCGATGTCGCCGGCTTCCCATTTCAGCAGCGCGGCATCTTCCGGTTGCAGCTGCAGCTGGAACACCGGGCCGCCCACACTGCCGGGGTTGAGCAGGCGGCGATCCTGCAGGTGCCACGGTTGATAGGCCGGCGGGCTCCAGTCCGGCACCTCGCTGGCATCGCCCCCCAGCTGCCCGAGCAGCTGCTGCCAATGGCGCAGGGCGGCAGGGTCGGCGTTGTCCACCTCGATGGTGTCGAACAGGGGCTGCGCACCGCGCTCGCGCAGCCATTCGTCAAGCTGATGGCCGAACGCACAGAAGTTGTCATAGCTGCGGTCGCCAAGCGCGAGCACGGCGTGCTGCAGCTGTGGCAGCGCGAGCGGCTGCGGCATCACGCGGCTGAGGAAAGCCAGTGCGTGATCGGGCGGGTCACCTTCGCCGGTGGTGCTGGCGACGAACACGGCCTTGCGGGTGTCGGCAAGCAGGGAGGTGTCCACCTGTTCCAGTGGACGCAGCCGCGTATGCAGCCCTGCGGCACGCAGGCTTTCGGCGGTACGTTCGGCCAGTTGCTGGGCGAAGCCGGTCTGGCTTGCCCAGGCAATCAGCACCGGCGGTTCGCCATTGGCAGCGACCACTTCGCGCGGTGGCCGCACATGCCACCACAGCGCGAAACATGCCGCCGTGTAGAGGACCAGCGCGGCCAACGCGACCCACCATTGCACGGGCAAAGGCGTGGCCAACCACCAGCTTTCGCCCAGATGCAGGCGCAGCAGCAGCCAGGCGGCGATGGCGAGCACCGCTGCGACGGCGAGATTGCCGAGCAGGGGGCGGCTGATGCGGGGGGCGTTCATGAGGCGCTCGCGTCCAGGTACTGCTGGAAAGCAGGGCTCATGGTTTCGTCCAGCCCCTCCGCACGCCGCGACACGAAGCGTGCTGCAAGACCATTGACCGTGGCGAAGGCCAGCCCTTCTTCGGCCCCCATCACCGTGAGTGCGGTGGCCCAGGCGTCGGCACGCATCGCTTCGCGGTCGATGACGGTGACCGCCGCGGCGGCGCGGCTGACGGGCGCATGGTGGCGCGGGTCCAAGGTGTGGCTGTAACTATTGCCGTCCTGTTCGTAGTGGTGCCAGCGGTCGCCGGAGGTGGCAACGGCCAGATCATCCAGCGTCAGAACGCGCGGTGGGTACTCGGCACCGGCGTCTTCTTCCGGTGCGGATTCCACCAGTACGCGCCACGGTTGGCCATCGGGTTTGCTGCCGTAGCCATGCAGCTCGCCGCCGACTTCCACCAGTGCCGCAGGCACGCCATTGCGACGCAGCCAGCTGCTGACCAGATCCACCGCATAGCCTTTGGCGATGGCGGAAAGATCCAGCTGCATGCCACCAGGCTGCAGCGCGGCTCGAGCCTGCGGGTCCAGCTGCAGCCGCTGCCAGCCGCAGGTGTGGGTGACCTCCGCCACGCGCGCGGCATCGGGAACACGCTGCTCGCCGGCGTGAGCACCGAAGCCCCACAGCGCGACCAGTGGCCCGATGCTCGGGTCGAAGGCACCGTCGCTGCGTTCGGCGATGTCACGCGCTGCCTGCAGCACGGTCCAGAAATCGTCGGGCAGCACCTGCCAGCTGCCGGCACCGGCACGGTTGTAGCGGCTGATGTCCGAGCCTTCCTCCCACGTACTCATCTGCGCGACCACACGGTCCAGCTCTGTCTGGATGCCGGCATACAGGGTATGCAGGTCACGGCTGCGCGGCACCACCAGCTTGGCACTCCACTGGGTGCCCATGGTGTGGCCGCCAAGGGCGGCGATGTCGGTAGGTGAGGACATGGAATTCGTAGGATGCCGCGGTTGCTCCGGCCGTTGCCCTTCCACGCACCACCACAGAGGTGATGATGCGCGGAAGGCGCGGCCGTCAGGCGGACGGCGGTTACTGCGGCAGCACTTCCAGCGTGGCGACGTAGCTCAGGCGGCGCACGTTGGCCTGCTTCACCGAGGTCTTGTCGTCCTCGCTGCCGGTTTCCAGCCAGTACATGCCGGCTTCCGGCCAGGTGACGCTGAACTCACCCTTGGCGTCGCTGGTCACTTTGATTTCTTCCTGCGCGTTGCGGTAGCGGGTGGCACCGCGCACGATCTCCACTTCCAGGCCGGCCTGCGGCTTGCCGTCCACCAGCAGGCGGAAGCTGGCCTTCTCACCGGCGAACAGGTCGTTCGGGTGGCCCAGTGCGATCAGCTCGATGCCCTTGCCAGTCGGCTTGAGCGCGGTGTCGTTCGGGTTGCCGTTGGTGACGAAGGTCTCCACGCGGCCTGCGGTCTCGGACACCTTCAGTTCCGGTGCGTCCTTCGGCACTTCAGTGGCGAACTTCTCCGGCGTGCCGCGCCAGCGCTTGGGCTTGCCGTCTTCCTGCCAGCTCGCCATCAGGCCGCTGTTGACGGTGGCCAGACGGTAGGTGCCCTGCTGCTTGAGTTCGACATCGAACACGCTGCGGTACTTGCCGGTGGCAGGGTTCTGCGGCTGCACGGTGGTGCCGTCCGGCGCGGTGATGACCAGGTTGTCCAGGCGCAGCGGCACATGGTTGAAATAGAACAGGTCGTTGGACACCGCGGCATCCACCGTGATCCACGGGTTGTTGCCGGCAATGACGGTCTGCGACGGCTGCAGCCATGCCTTGTGTGCGGAGGCGGTGAACGGAAGCACCGCGGCGATGGCGGCGGCAATCAGAAGGGAACGCTTCATTGCTTGGCTCCTGGGTCTTGGAAGGGATCAGGGTTTGATGGACAGGGTGACGGCACCCAGTTCGGAGGTGCCCTGTGCACTGCCGTTCTGCGCGCTGCGTGCCGGCCAGCTGAAGGGAATCTTGACCAGCTCGCGGCCACCCACCTCACGTGCGGCCTCCACCACCAGCGTGTACTGGCCGGCGGGCAGGGCGCGCAGCGCCGGCTGGCGGTCGTTGAAGCTGAGCTGGTGCTTGCCGACCGGGCGGGTCGGGCCGGTCACGCCGTCCACAGGCACCTGCAGGGTGCGGCCACTCTTGCGCCACCACTGGCGCAGGTCCGGCAGCCACTTGGTGCCATGGCCTTCGGCGGTGTCCTTGAGCTGGTACCAGACGCTCAGGTTGGCGGCGACCTTCTGGTCGGCGCCTTCGATCCACACCGCCACATACGGGCGGTGATACTCGGCCACGTTGAGCTTGGGCACTTCGACGTTGACGTCGAGACTGGCGGCGTAGGCGGCCGGGGCGGTGGCGATCAGCCCGCTCAGGGCGATGGTCAGGGTGACACGCATGGTGCGGCTCCGTGGGGATGGGGGTCAGTGGATGAGGAGCAGGGCGATCAACAGCGGAATCAGCAGGCCCAGGCCGACGAGCGGCCAGGTCAGGCGCCGTTGGCGGGCATGCAGGTGCAGCAGGAACAACCCGGTGATGCAGAACACCAGGCAGGCCACGGCGAAGATGTCCAGGAACCAGCCCCATGCCGGGCCCGCATTGCGGCCCTTGTGCAGGTCGTTGAAATAGGACACCCAGCCACGGCGGGTTTTCTCGAACTCCACCGCGCCGCTCTCGCGGTCGATGCTCAACCAGGCATCCATGCCCGGGCCGGGCATGGACAGGTAGATTTCCTCCGGCGACCACTCGGCGGGACGCTGGCCGACGGATATGTCCAGCTCGCGGCCCAGCCAGTCGGACACGCGTGCCGGCAGCGGTGCATTGCCTTCCTCGCGGGTGCCCAGCGCCTTGAGCAGCGGTGCCGGCAGGGTGAGCTGCTGGTTGCGCACCTGCGGCGTCGCTTCGATCTTCGCGGCGTGGTTCAAGGTGATGCCGGTGGCCGCGAACAACAGCATGCCGATCAGGCAGACCGCCGAGCTGATCCAGTGCCACTGGTGCAGCGTGCGCAGCCAGAAGCCACGGCTGGCCTGTTGCTGCACGGCGCTGGCGGAAGTGCGGTCTGGGGACACGGGCGTGAGGGTACGGAAAGGGGATAGATTAAATCATTAATGAGAATGATTCGCAATTTGTGAAGGGGATTCCCCGATTGCGTCATTCATGCGTCAGCTGGACTCAGCGGGCCCGTCGCTGGACGGGCCCGCAGGGGTCTCAGAAGCGGGCGTTGAGCGAGACCCAGTAGCTGCGGCGCTGCTCCTTGACCGCATAGTCGTCCACGCAGCTGTACTCGCTGGGCGAGGTCAGCAGGCACGATTGCGAGACGAAGTCCTTGTCGAACAGGTTGTTGATGCGCGCGTTGAAGGTCAGCCACGGCGTGGCCTTCCAGCTGCCGCCCAGGTGGAAGACGGTGTAGTCCTCGTAGTAGCGCGTGTGCTGCTTCCCGTCGGCGTCGGGCAGGCTGTCGCGGTAGCGGTCGTAGCGGCCTTCGCCGATCAGCGACAGGCTCAGCGCCTCGGTGGCCTGCCAGTTGAGGCTGGCGTTGGCCATGTGCTTGGCGGGGTTGCCGGCGATCGGCAGGCCACGGCCGGCGCCGCTGGTCTGCTCGCTGCGGGTCCAGGTGTAGTTGCCGCGCAGCTGCAGGCTGTCCAGCAGGTCGATGTGGCTGGCCAGTTCGACGCCACGGGTTTCGGCCTTGTCCAGGTTCACGCTCTGGCTGAAGACGCTGTAGCCCAGCGCTGCCCAGCCCGGGCCCACGTCCACGCAGTAGCCGCTGCCCGCCGGTGCCACTTCGCAGTTGGGGTAGGTGCCGCCGGTGGCGATCTTGTCGTCGAAACGGTTGAGGAAGGCGGTGGCGTTGAAGCCCCAGCGCTGGCCGTCGTAGTAGGCGGCGATCTCGTAGTTGGTGCTGGTCTCGGGCTTGAGGTGCGGCGAGCCCACCAGCGGCAGCACGCCCTGGCCGCCGAAGCCGGTCACGCCGGGGAACAGCTGATCCGGGCGCGGGGTCTTGTAGCCGGTGCTGATACCACCCTTCACCGTCCACGCATCGTTGGCGTTCCACACCAGGTAGGCGCGCGGGCTGACGTGGCTGCCGAAGATGTTATGGTGGTCATAGCGCACGCCGAAGGTGGCGGTCAGTGCATCGGTCAGTGCCCAGTTGTCCTCGGCGAATGCCGACCAGGTGCGGTGCGCCTGCTTGACGTTGTCGCGGTAGCCGGCGCCATCCATGCCGAACACGCCGTCGGTCATGTCGGTGTGGTTGTACTGCGCGCCGAAGGTGAGCTTGTGCGCGCCCACTTCCATGTCCAGCATCGTGTCCAGCACCAGTGCATCCAGTTCCATGGTGCGCAGCGGACGCGGCAGGAAGGCCTGCAGACGCGCACGTTCGGCAGCGTTGAGCACGCTCAGGTTGCCGGCCGCCATGTTGCAGTTGGCGGCCTGGCCACGGCGGTTGCAGACATCGTTCCACAGCGTCTGCAGACCAGCGCGCTCCTGCAGCGTCAGCGGCAGTGAACGGCCGAGGTTGTTGCTTTCAGTACGCGAGAGACTGGTCTGCCAGTTGCCGAAGGAATAGCGGCCCTGATGGGTGAGCGAGAGCTGGTCCAGCTCATAGCGCTGGTAGGCGGTGTAGCCCACGCGCGGCTGCACCACGCGACGGGTGGTGGTGCCGCCACTGCCGTTGGGAATGGTGGCCACGCCGCTGCGCCACAGGCTTTCCAGACTGTCCAGCGTGCCGGTCTGGCCCTTGCTGTTGTCGTATTTCTGGCGCGAGATGTCGTAGTCCAGCCACAGGCTGTGGTCGTCGGAGAGCTTCCAGTCCAGGCGCATGCCGGTGTTCCAGTTGGTATTGGCCACGGCCTTGCCACCGCCGCCAAAACCGAGCGTGCGTTCCCACTCGCTGCCATCGGGCAGGGGCAGCGCGGCCCACTCCGGTGAGGATTCATCACGGTCGTACCAGCTGCCGCGCACAGTCAGGCCCAGCACATCCTTCACCAGCGGGCCGCTGAGATACAGGTCGCTGGTGCGGGCATCACCGAACTGGTCTTCCTGCTGCATGGTGAAGCTCTGGGTGAAGGAGCCATGCCATTGCCCGGTGTTGCGGCGGGTGATGATGTTGATCACGCCACCCATGGCATCGGCACCGTACAGCGTGGACATCGGGCCGCGCACCACTTCGATGCGGTCGATGGCATCGAGCGGGGGCAGGTAGGCGAACTGGCCGCCACCGAAGTTGTTGGGGTAGATGTTGCCGACGTTGCTTTGGCGGCGGCCGTCGATCAGCACCAGCGTGTATTCGGACGGCATGCCGCGCATGGAGATGGTGGCGCGGCCGTTCTTGTCGGTGGTTTCCATGCCGACGTCGATGCCTTCGACGTCACGCAGCGCATCGATCAGGCTGGTGTAGGGGCGCAGCGTCAGCTCCTCGCGGCTGACCACACTGATGCTGGCCGGTGCATCGGCCGGCTTCTGCTCGAAGCCGCTGGCGGTGACCACGACCTTGTCCAGCGTGGTGGGGTCGCCGTTGCCGTTGGCATGGGCGGAGAGGCTGAGGGCGCAGAGGACAGCTGCCGTAAGCAGGTGGCGGGAGACAGACAGGGGGGAACACTGGCGCGTGGCCATGGTGGAACCTCGAAATGGGGTATGCGGGTGTGCCTGCGCACCACGCGTGTTGAACGCGCATGGCATGGCAGCGAAAGGGAATGACGTGCCGTAGGGCGACGACGGCCCGGAGGGGGCCTGAGTCAGGCCGAAGGCGGTGCCTGGCCGCGCTGCACGCGCGGACTGGGCAGGGCTTGGGGCGCCGTATGCGGCGCGAAGGAGATCAGCGAGAAGGTATGCGCAGGTGCTGTGGTCAGCACACGCACGGCGTGCGTGAGATCCGGCAGCGCGGTGGCAGCGGCTTGAACGACGCTGGCCTGACGGCGGACTTTGGCCGGGTGCTCACGCTCGGAATGCTGGCGCTCTTCTTCCGGCTGCTCGGCAGGTGCAGAGACAGCGGTGTTGCCGCTGTGCTGCACATGCCGCTGATAGCCTCCCTGCCAACTGGTCGCCAGCAGCGTGAGCAGCAACAGCAGCTGCAGCAGCACCGGCACCACGGCTTTGGTGGGGCGGTGGGCAGTGATCAGCAGCGGTGAGGGGCGGCGTGACTGCACGTTGCTTCCGGCATTGCACGCATGGCGGACTGCCAGCGTTTCAGATGCTAGTTTAATTAAGAATGAGTCCCACTTGCAAATAAGAACTCATGCGGCTTTGAGAATCAGGCGCCCGCTGCGGTATCCACCAGCGCACGAATGGCTGCATGCGGCGATTGCGCAAGCTGCGGGCGGATCTGCGCCAGAAACGAAGGACTGCCGTGCGCCAATGACAGGCGCAGCCAGTGCGCGGCGTCATCGACCTGGCCTGCGGCGAGCAGCAGCGAGGCATGGCTGGCCTGACCACGGAAATCGCCGGCTTCGGCCGAGCGTCTGTACCAACCGGGCGCAGCGGACGGATCGGCAGCCACGCCACGGCCTTCTTCCAGACAACGCCCGACCAAGTTCATCGACTTGGCGTGGCCTGCCTCCGCCGCACGCAGGTAGAGCGCATAGGCGGCGGCTTCGTCGCGGGTCACACCGCGCCCGGTCGCCAGCAGGTTGGCCAGGTTGTACATGCCCCAGTCCAGCCCGTTGTTGGCGGCCTGGCGATACCACACGGCGGCCAGTTCGTGATTGACCGGCGTGCCCTGGCCAAGCTCGTGGCAGCGGCCCAGCATGTTCATCGCCAGCGGCAGGCCGGCGTTGGCCGAGCGCTCGAACCACGCCATGCCGGCGTCGCTGTCAACGCTGCAGGCGCGGCCTTCCATGCAGGCCTGGCCGAGCACGAACTGCGCCAGTGCATCGCCCGCCTGCGCGCGCTGTTCCAGTTCGGCCATCACCCATTCGGGCTTTTCCGGCAACTGCTGCAGCAGTGCCTGCAGATCATCCACCACCGTGCTCAGGCCTCGGCCCATTGGCGCAGCAGGTTGTGGTACACGCCGGTCAGGCTGACCAGCGAGGCATGCTGCGGGTGGTCGTGGGTGATGCGGCGGATGGAATTGTCCAGCTCCCACAGCAGGCGGCGGTGGCCATCGTCGCGGACCATGCTCTGGATCCAGAAGAACGACGCCAGGCGCGCGCCACGCGTCACCGGGGTGACCTGGTGCAGGCTGGTGCCGGGGTAGAGCACCATGTGCCCTGCCGGCAGTTTGACGCGCTGGTTGCCGTAGGTGTCTTCGATGACCAGTTCGCCACCGTCGTATTCGTCCGGGTCGGCCAGGAACAATGTGGCCGAAAGGTCCGTGCGTACAGGCTGCGGATCTTCCGGGCGGCTGATGTGGTCGTAGCGGATGGCGTTGTCGACGTGGAAGCCGAAGGTCTCGCCTTCGCGGTAGCAGTTGAACAGCGGCGGGTACACGCGGCGCGGCAGTGCGGCGGCGAAGAAGGTGTCGTTGCGGCCGATGGCATCCAGGATCATCGAACCCAGCGCGCGTGCGGCCGGGTCGGATTCGGGCAGTTGCAGGTTCTGCTTGGCCTGCGCCGACTGGTAGCCGGCGGTGGCCTTGCCGTCGGCCCAGCCGGCACGCTGCAGGTGTTCGCGTGCCACGGCAACCTGTTCGCGGGTGAGTACGTCGGGAATGTGCAGCAGCATGGATGTAGCCCTTGATGCGAAGCCCCCGGCGCGGGGCCGGGGGCGGGTGGATCAGAACTTCACGTTCAGTGCCAGCGTGGCCGAGCGGCCCGGGGCGATGCTCGCATAGTGCGAGGCATAGGCCTTGGTGAAGTAGGTCTTGTCCGTCAGGTTCTGCAGGTTCAACTGCAGGCTGATGTTGTCCTGGATGGCGTAGCTGGCCATGGCATCCCAACGGGTGTAGCTGGGAATCCACTTGGTGTTGGCCACGTCACCGTACTGCTTGTCCGAGTAGGTGGCGCCGGCGCCCAGGGTCAGGCCGAACGGGAAGCTGTAGGTGGTCCACAGGTTGGCGCTGTGCCTGGCGGTGTTGGGGAACACGTTGCCGTTGTACGGCGACACCTTGTACACGCCGGACGGGCAGGCGCGGCCCACCGGCACGGCGCAGACATAGCCGTTGTCCTTCAGTTCTGAATCCAGCCAGGTGTAGCCGCCGTACAGGCTCCAGGCATCGGTGATCTGGCCGGTGAAGCCGACTTCGATGCCGTTGATCACCTTCTTGCCGGCGTTCTGGCTGGTGCCGTTGTCCACGGTGACGCGGGCGTTGTCCAGCACGGTGTGGAAGGCGGCGGCGGTCAGGTTCAGGCGCTTGTCGAACAGGTCCCACTTGGTGCCCAGCTCGAAGTTCTCGGTACGCTGCGGCTTCAGGTCGGCCACGGCGGCGCTCAGGCCATCGGAGCCGTCACCACCGTCCATGCCCGGCGGGGTGGAGGAGGTGCCGTAGGACAGATAGATGCTGCCGTTGGCGGTCGGCTTGAACACCACGCCGGCCTGGTAGTTGAGGAAGTCGCTGTCATGCTTGAACACGGTGGGTGCCTTGCCTGCGACCGGGGTGACCATCTCGGTGGAGAAGTCGTCGTAACGCAGGCCCAGGTTGATCAGCCACTGCGCGCTCAGCTCGATGGTGTCGAACAGATAGGCCGACCGGGTCTTGCTGGTCTGTTCCACATCCAGCGCCTTGTCGCTGCGGTAGACCACATGCGTGGCCGACCACGGATCATTCGGCGTTGGGTTGTTGAAGTCGGTGCAGTTGTAGCCGGTGGCCGCCCCGGTGGTCGGGCAGGAGGTGCTGTTGGTCAGCGGATTGTTCGTGCCCGGCGTCATCAGGTAGCTGCCGCGGGTCATCTTCTCGTCGCTGTACTCCACGCCCACGCTGTAGCTGTGCGTGAGCGCGCCGGTGTCGAAGCTGCCGGTGAGGCTGAGCTGGTCCACGAAGCTCTTCACATCCACGGCACGGCTGTTGGTACGGCGCCACAGGGTGCCGTACAGGTTCGGGTTACCCTTGCTGTCGTCGGGCTGGGTCCACAGGTAGTCGTTGCTGGTGTTGCCCAGGCGCGCGATGTTGCGCAGCTTGTGGCCACCGAAGTCGTAGTTGGCATCGATGGTGCTGATGTCGGCGCGGGTGCGCTGGAAATCGCGGTCCTTCAGGCCGTAGTAGTTGTTGCGGTCCGGCACCAGCGGGCTGCCGTCGCCGTTCTTGGCGACGTTCGGGCCGCTGCTGAAGGGGTTGCTGTAGGGGAAGCCGCCGGCATCGGGCAGGTCATCGCTCTGCATGTGGTAGTGGCCGACGATCAGCTGCGCCGGGCCGTTCAGACCGAAGGCGATCGACGGTGCGATGCCCCAGCGGCTGACGTTGGCGGCGTCACGGCCCGGAATGTCGGATACGTGCTTCATCAGGTTCAGGCGTGCGGCCGTGCCTTCGCCCAGCATGTAGTTGGCGTCCACGGTGCCACGCGCGTAGCTGTCGGTGCCCACGCCCATGCTGGCGCTGGTTTCGTTCTTCAGCTTCGGCGTCTTGCTGACCAGATTGAGGCTGCCGCCGCCGGAATCGCGGCCGCCATAGGCCGAGCTCGGGCCCTTGACCACTTCCACCTGTTCCAGGTCGAACACTTCGCGCGTCTGCGAGCCGACGTCACGCAGGCCATCGACGAAGATGTTGCTCTGCGAATCGAAGCCACGGATGAAGGGGCGGTCGCCGGTGGGGTTGCCGCCTTCGCCGGCACCGAAGGTGATGCCCGGAACCATGCGCAGCGCGTCCTGCAGGTTGGTGGCGCCGGTCTGCTGCAGCAGCTTCTCCGACACGATGGACACCGACTTGGGCGTATCCAGCAGTTCGGCGGTGAACTTGGGCGAGGACGGATTGAACCAGCTGCCACGCACCTGCACCTTGTCCAGGTCGGTGGCGGCCGCCGCGCCGGCGTCGTTGTCGGCAGCGGTTTCAGGCGCGGCGTGGGCGGCCAGCGGGGCCATGGCGAGCAGCAGGGCGGAAGTCAGTGGGGTACGGACAGGGGTCATCGTTGGACTCGGGAAATACGGAAAAAGGACACGGCGCGGCGCGCGGTGCGAAAGAGAGGTGAGAGGTGTTGCAGCTGCCGGATACGGCAGGCGGGTGCGTCAGGCCAGCGGAGGCGCGTGCCCGGGATTGAGTCGCAGGTATGGCGCGGGCGGATAGCGGCGCGTGCTGAGCACGGCGTGCTGCAGCAGGGTGGTGCTGGTGGCGGCGACGAAGGTGCTGGCCGGGCTGGCCAGTGTCGGCATCAGCAAAGGCGGCGTATCCATGTCGCGTGGCTGCGGACTGCGCAGGGTTTCAACCTTGGCCTCGGAGATGGCGACCAGATCCGGGAGTTCCGGCGGGCAACCGCCGTCCGGGCTCGCGACAACCTGCGGGGCCAGTGCGGTGCCCACCGGCGTCGCCGAGGCGGGCAGGGTGGCTGCGAACATCATCCACGTCAGCAGCATGCCCACCACCAGCATCGGCCACGCCAGACGCTGCCGCGGTGCGGCCCTGCGCTGGATGACGACGGTGGGGGATCGGGACATGGAAGACGAAATGTGAATGGCAAGCTGGAATGACTGCACATCTTATTGAGAATTGTTTGCGTTATCAATACGTCACGCTGCAGTCATCAGACGGCCGCCCTGGGTCAGGGTTCTGCCTCCCGATGGGCGTTCAAGTGCAGGTGAGCGCCTCCCTCCAATGCAAGAGTGGGGCCGAAATGGTTGCGGCAGCGGATCACCCGCAGTCCCGTAGCCCGGGTAAGCGAAAGCGCCCCCCGGGAGCCGTCGGCAGGAACAAATGGCGTACTGCCACCGCCGGGTTTCCGGCGATGGTCCAAGGCGGGCGTTGCGTGAAAGGTGTCCCCGGGTGCGTTTTCGCTTACCCGGGCTACGGAGACCGGGCGACTCCGCTCAGTCGCGGTCGTCGCGGGCCCAGATGCCGCCGTTCTCGCGCTTTACCGGGAACTTGGGCACCGGCGTATAGGCCGGGGCGCACAGGGCGCGGCCGTCTCGGATGTCGAAGCGGGCGCCATGCAGGATGCACTCGACGCTGCCTTCAGCCGGATCGATGCTGCCCGAGGACAGCTCGAACTCTTCGTGAGTGCACTGATCTTCCAGCGCATACAGCTCACCGTCGAGGTTGAACACCACGATGGGCGTGCCGGTCACCTCGTCGAACGCGGTTTTCATCTCGCCCGGCAGCAGTTCTTCACTGGCGCAGATGAAGGTCCAGGTCTCGCTCATGCGCGTGCCTCCAGCGGCTTTTCCAGCACCTCGAACTGCAGGCCGTCGCGCTTGGGAATGCCGAAGCGCGCGTCGCCGTACGGGAACGGCTTCTTGATGCCGGTGCGTGCGTAGCCACGGCGCTGGTAGAAGGCGATCAGCTCGTCGCGGCAGTCGATGACGGTCATGCGCATGCTCGGCAGCTGCCACTGTTCGCGCACCAACTGCTCGGCCTGCTGCATCACCTGCTTGCCGACACCGCTGCCCTGTGCCGAAGGACTGACCGCGAACATGCCGAAATAGCCGTGGCCATCCTCGTCGGCGACATGGCAGCAGGCGAGCAGGTCGGCATCGCGTTCGGCCAGCAGGATCACGCTGCGGGGGCGCTGCAGATCGGCAAGGATGCCGTCCGCATCCACACGCTGGCCATCGAGCAGATCGGCTTCGGTGGTCCAGCCCACGCGCGAGGCGTCGCCACGGTAGGCGGAGGTGACCAGTTCGATCAGGGCCGGGATGTCGTCCGGGGTAGCTATACGGAAAGTAATGGCGTCCATGAACGGCATTGTAGGAGCGAGTGAAGCAGGGTGAGAAGGGAGAAGCAGCCATTGCGGCCGCCTCTCATCGTGCGCACGCTCAGCCCAGCAGCGTGCGGACCTTCTTCAGTGCCGCCATGAAGGCGTCCACTTCCTCGTGGGTGTTGTAGAAGGCCAACGAGGCGCGGCAGGTGGCGGCCACGCCGTAGTACTGCAGCAGCGGGTGCGCGCAGTGCTGGCCCGAACGCACGGCCACGCCCTGCAGGTCGAGCAGGGTGGCAAGGTCGTGCGCGTGTGCGCCTTCGATCTGGAAGGACACCACCGCAGCCTTGTGCGGCGCGGTGCCGAAGATGCGAACGCCGTCGAAGCGCAGCAGTTCTTCGGTGAAGTGGGCCAGCAGCTCCTGTTCGCGCTGGGCGATGTGGTCGCGGCCCAGTGCATCCAGGTAGTCCACCGCCACACCCAGGCCGACGAAGCCGGCGATGTTGGGCGTGCCGGCCTCGAACTTGTGCGGCGGGTCGTTGAACACGGTGCCGTCGAAGCTGACTTCCTTGATCATCTCGCCGCCACCGATGAACGGCGGCATGTCCTGCAGCAGCTCGCGCCGTGCCCACAGCGCGCCGGTGCCGGTGGGGCCGCACATCTTGTGGCCGGTGACCGCGTAGAAATCGCAGCCGATGGACGGTATGTCCACGGTGAGGTGCGGTGCAGCCTGCGAGCCATCCACCACGGTGGTGATGCCGCGCCTGCGCGCTTCGCGGCAGATCTCGCGCACCGGGTTGATGGTGCCCAGCACGTTGGAGACATGGGTGACGGCGAGCAGCTTCACGTCCGGGGTCATGGCGGCATGCAGCGCATCCATGTCCAGACTGCCGTCAGGGGTGATCTCGGCCACGCGGATGCTGGCGCCGGTGCGCTGTGCCACCAGCTGCCACGGCACGATGTTGGCGTGATGCTCCATGCGCGAGACCAGGATCACGTCGCCGGCCTTCAGGCGTGGCAGCGCCCACGAATAGGCCACCAGATTGATGGCGAAGGTGGTGCCGCTGCACAGCACCAGTTCCTCGCCGCGCACGTTGAGGAAGCGCGCCAGCTTGGTGCGCGCGCCTTCATAGGCTTCGGTCGCCTCGCTGCCCAGTGCGTGCACCGCGCGGCTGACGTTGGCGTTGTAGCGGCGGTAATACTCGTCCACCGCGCCGATCACCGGCAGCGGCTTCTGCGAGGTGTTGGCGTTGTCGAAATACACCAGCGGCTTGCCGTTGACTTCGCGCATCAGCAGCGGGAAGTCGGCGCGCACGCGCTCCCAGTCGGGTGCGTTGGCCGACGACTGGATCGGGCGCGGGGAGCTGAGGTTCATGCCATGCCTGCCTGTTGCAGTGCCTGGTCCAGGTGCTGGGCCAGCTGTCCGGTGAGCGTGCCTTCCACCGCCGACAGCGGCTCGTGGCAGAACGCGGCGCTGAGCATGGCGCGCGCCTGTTCGCCCGGCACACCACGTGAGCGCAGGTAGAACAGCGCGTTCGCGTCGAGCTGGCCGACGGTGGCGCCGTGCGCGGCCTTGACCTCGTCGGCGTCGATCACCAGCGTGGGCTGGGTATCGATTTCGGCATCGGCCGAGAGCAGCAGGTTCTTGTTGGACAGGTTGGCGTCGGTGCCATCGGCGCCTTCGCGGATGTGGATGCCGCCATGGAACACCACGCGGCTGCGGTTGCCGGCCACGCCGCGCCAGACCAGCTCGGCACTGGTGTCGCGGGCGATGTGCTCGATGCCCAGGCGGGTATCGATATGGCGGCGGCCCGTGCCCAGCAGCACGCCGTTGGCGACGAGCCTGGCGTTGTCGCCTTCAAGACGCACGTTCAATTCATGGCGGCTGAGCGCGGCACCCAGCTCCAGATCGACGCGGCGGTATTCGGAATCACGCGCCAGCACCGCATCGGTGCGCAGGAAGCTGGTGGCACGCGCGCTGTCGGCCTGCACACGCGCGTGCGAAAGCCGCGCGCCCTGTGCCAGGTGGACATGCACCAGTGTGTTGTCCAGGTGCGCGTTGTCACCCGCCTGCAGATGGTGTTCGACCAGATTGAGGCTGGCGCCACGGCGCAGCTCGATCAGGTGACGGTGGTGCCACGCACGGTCGGCCTCGTCGCTGGCGCTGATGAACACTAGGTGCAGCGGCGTGTGGCTGGTGATGGCGGCCGGCAGCTGCACCAGTACGCCCTCGTCGGCGAGCGCGGCATTGAGCTGGGCGAAGACTTCCTCGGCACGGTCGTAGCGACGGCCCAGGAAGCGTACGTTCTCCGCGGCCTCGGTCTTGGCGGCGGACAGTGTGCGGACCTGCACACCGGCATCCAGCCCGCCGAGATCACTCAGCACCTCACTGTGGCGGCCATTGACGAACACCAGGCGCGGCGCGGGAATGCCCTGCAGCAGGGCGGCATCCACGGCCTGTGCCTGCGGCGGTGCGGGGCTGAAGCTGCGGCGCTCAAGCTGGCGCAGCGAGGTGTACTTCCAGGCTTCGTTGCGCGCGGCAGGCAGCCCGGTCTTCAGCGCGGCATCGAGCAGCTCGGCGCGCTCGCTGCTGCCGTCGAAGCCGGCGGCCAGGGAATCCAGGAGGGCGTTCATTACTTGGCGGCCTCGCGCACCACGCGGTCCTTCAGGAAATCGTAGCCGTGGGCTTCCAGCTGCAGCGCCAGTTCCGGGCCGCCACTCTTGACGATGCGGCCATCGGCCAGCACATGCACCACGTCCGGCTTGATGTAGTCGAGCAGGCGCTGGTAGTGGGTGATGACAACGAACGAACGGTCCGGCGCGCGCAACGCGTTGACGCCATCAGCCACGCTCTTGAGCGCGTCGATGTCCAGGCCCGAGTCGGTTTCGTCCAGGATGGCCAGCTTCGGCTCCAGCACGGCCAGCTGGAAGATCTCGTTGCGCTTCTTCTCGCCACCGGAGAAGCCTTCGTTCACGCCACGGTGCAGCAGCTCATCCTTCAGGTGCAGCACGGCCAGCTTCTGGCGCACCAGCTTGAGGAACTGCATCGAATCCAGTTCCTCCTGCCCGCGCGCCTTGCGCTGCGCATTGAGCGCGGCACGCAGGAAGTAGGTGTTGTTCACGCCAGGGATTTCCACCGGATACTGGAACGCCAGGAACAGGCCGGCAGCGGCGCGTGCCTCCGGTTCCAGTTCCAGCAGGTCACCGCCCTCGAACTGCACGCTGCCTTCGGTGACGTCATAGCCTTCGCGGCCCGCCAGCACGTTGCCCAGCGTGGACTTGCCGGCGCCGTTGGGGCCCATGATGGCGTGTACTTCACCGGGCTTCACGTCCAGCGTCAGGCCCTTGAGGATTTCCTTGCCGGCGATGCGGGCGTGGAGGTTTTCGATCTTCAACATGAGGGTGGTCTTGAATGGGTTGGGGGCGGGGCGATCAGAGATCGCCTTCGGCGCGGTCGAGGAAGGTGTCGCGCAACCATTGGGTACGCTGGCGGGTGAGTTCGGCCTTGGCGCCGCTCACGCGCATCGGATAGCTGGAGCCGTAGGTCACCTGTGCGCTCTTGCCGGCTTCGACCGGGTAGCGCGCGGCGATGTCGGCATCGCGCAGCTGTATCCACAGCCGCTGTGCGGTGCGCAGCTTCTCGATCGCCACCGGCTGGCCCTTGAGCTTGGCCATCACCTCACGGTAGGTGGCGTTGAGCTCGGAATCGGCCTGCTGCGCTTCCGTCGCGCTGCACTGGTTCAACTGTGCCTGGGTGGTGGCGTTGTCACAGGGATCGGCGGCCAGGGCGCTGACAGGTGCCAGCAGGGTGAGCAGCAATGCACAGGTCTTGATCTTCATCCGACTGAACCCTCCAGGGATACTTCCAGCAGTTTCTTGGCTTCCACGGCGAACTCCATCGGCAGCTCCTTGAACACCTGCTTGCAGAAGCCGTCCACGATCATCGACACCGCGTTTTCCTGATCGATGCCACGCGAGCGGCAATAGAACAGCTGGTCATCCGAGATCTTGGAGGTGGTGGCTTCGTGCTCGACGGTGGCGCTGGGGTTCTTCACCTCGATGTAGGGGAAGGTATGCGCGCCACACTTCTTGCCGATCAGCAGCGAGTCGCACTGGGTGTAGTTGCGCGCGCCCTCGGCACCGCGGTCCACCTTGACCAGACCGCGGTAGGTGTTCTGGCCACGGCCGGCGCTGATGCCCTTGGAGACGATCTTGCTCTTGGTGCGCTTGCCGACGTGGATCATCTTGGTGCCGGTGTCGGCCTGCTGGCGGTGGTGGGTGAGCGCCACCGAGTGGAACTCGCCCACCGAATCGTCGCCCAGCAGCACGCAGGACGGGTACTTCCAGGTGATGGCCGAACCGGTTTCCACCTGCGTCCAGGTCACCTTGGAACGCGCACCACGGCATTCGGCACGCTTGGTGACGAAGTTGTAGATGCCGCCCACGCCGTTCTCGTCGCCGGGGTACCAGTTCTGCACGGTGGAGTACTTGATCTCCGCGTCTTCCAGCGCCACCAGTTCCACCACGGCGGCGTGCAGCTGGTTCTCGTCGCGCATGGGCGCGGTGCAGCCTTCCAGATAGGAGACGTGGCCGCGATCCTCGCAGATGATCAGCGTGCGCTCGAACTGGCCGGTGTTGTTGGCGTTGATGCGGAAGTAGGTGCTCAGCTCCATCGGGCAGCGCACGCCGGCCGGGATGAACACGAAGCTGCCATCGGAGAACACCGCTGAATTCAGCGCGGCGAAGTAGTTGTCACCGACCGGCACCACCGAGCCCAGGTACTTCTGCACCAGCTCGGGGTACTCGCGGATGGCCTCGGAGATCGAGCAGAAGATCACGCCCTTGTCGGCCAATTCCTTGCGGAAGGTGGTGCCCACGGAGACCGAGTCGAACACCGCATCGACGGCCACGCCGGCAAGCTTGGCGCGCTCGTGCAGCGGCACACCCAGCTTGTCGTAGGTGTCCAGCAGTTCCTTGGGCACTTCATCCAGCGACTTGTACTTCGGCCCCTTGGGCGCGGAGTAGTAGCTCAGCGCCTGCAGGTCGATGGGGCCGACGTTGAGCTTGGCCCAGTTGGGCTGCTTCATCGTCAGGAAGTGGCGGTAGGCATCCAGCCGCCACTGCGTCATCCATTCCGGCTCGTCCTTCTTGGCCGAGAGCGCGCGGATGATGTCCTCGTTCAGGCCCGGCGGAAACGATTCGGATTCGATGTCGGTGACGAAGCCGGCCTCGTACTTGCGACCCAGCTGCTCGTGGATTTCACGGTTTGGCGTGTCGGTGACGCCGACGTTTTCAATGATCTCGGTGGCCATGGGGCTGCCTACGGTGTTCAGGAGACGACCTCGACGCTGATGCGTCGGCGGTCGGCAAGCGGGAGGGGGTGCAGCATCTGTGCAAGGGTCACGGCGCGCAGGGCGTCGCTGACCACGTCGTTGATCAGGCGCCAGTTGGAGCGCACGCCACACTGGTCGGCGATGCCGCAATGGCTCAGGTCCTGGGCGCATTCGGTGATCGCCAGCGGGCCTTCCATCGCCTCGACGATCTCGATCAGGGTGATCTGCGCGGCGGGACGGGTGAGGCGATAGCCGCCGCGCACGCCACGCAGGCCTTCCACCAGCCCGGCCTGTGCCAGTGGTTTGAGCAGCTTGCTGACGGTGGGCGGCTCCAGACCGGCGGCTTCGGCCAGCTCGGTCGCGCTCAGCACCTCGCCTGGCCGCGCGGCGAGCACGGTCATGACAACGGTGGCGTAATCGGTGAGCTTGGTGACGCGGAGCATCGTCGGAAGGTTGGCAATCCAAAGTGGACCAAAATTGTACGCTTTGACGCCGCCCGCTCCAAGCCTCCCCGTTCAGCTGCCGGCATGGGGTGTGCAGGGCGCAGGGGATGGCGGTGGCAGGGGAGGTGCCCAGCGCTGTGATGGTGCGCACGCTTGGGTTGTACCGCCGGTATGGGCGAGAATCCCCCATTCCCATCGATTCCGGTCAGTTTCATGCCCAAGAAGATCCAGGCGCGCAAATCCAGTATCCACGGCAACGGCGTGTTCGCGCTGACGTCGATCAAGAAAGGTGAGCGTGTCATCGAATACAAGGGCAAGCGCCGTACCCATGCCGACGTGGACGCTGACGACACCGGCGACGTGGAAAGTGGCCACACCTTCCTGTTCACCCTCAACGACGACTACGTCATCGACGCCAACCACAAGGGTAACGACGCACGCTGGATCAACCACAGCTGTGACCCGAACTGCGAGGCGATGATCGAGGAAGCCGAGGGCGACGACCGTACCGCCGACAAGGTGTTCATCGAAGCCGTGCGCGACATCAAGGCCGGCGAAGAGCTGACCTACAACTACGGCATCACCTTGGCCGAGCGCCACACCGCGCGCCTGAAGAAGATCTGGGAATGCCGCTGCGGCTCGCCCAAGTGCACGGGCACGATGCTGCAGCCCAAGCGCTGAGGTGCAGTGCCGAGCCACGCTCGGCAGATGCATCACGGGAAGGCCACCGCCGAGCATGGCTCCGCGCTACGACCTGGTAACGGACAGCCGTAGCCCGGGTAAGCGGAGCGCACCCGGGGCTTGTGCATCCGTCGCAGTCAATCCATCAGCACCGCGCCACGCATTGGAAGCGCGCGATCTGTCGCCGTGTCGGCTTCCCGGGTGCGCTGGCGCTTACCCGGGCTACAACAGCGGCTGATGCGCTCGGTTCCCACGCCCCGATTCCCAGCAGTGCGCCCCCGTAGCCCGGGTAAGCGGAGCACACCCGGGGCTTGTGCATCCGTCGCAGTCAATCCATCAGCACCGCGCCACGCTTTGGAAGCGCGTGATCTGTTGCCGTCCCGGTTTCCCGGGTGCGCTGGCGCTTACCCGGGCTACGAGAGACGGGGGGCGTGCAGGGGTTCCATACTCCCGCCTCCCACACCCCCGTTCCCCGCAGTCAACTCAATTCCCCAACAGCCCCTGCGGCACGAAGCTGCCCAGGCTCTGGTTGAAGGTCACGGCGATGCGCCCGTTCTCGATGCCGACCGACTGCACCTGCAGCGCGCCCATCACCTGGGCGATGGCCGGGTCGATTTTGTAGATCGGCTCGCGTCGGGCGTAGTCGGCCAGCCAGCTGTTGAGCAGGCTGCGGGTGCTGGCATCCAGCTCGCCACCCGCCGCGGCCGGACGGAAGTCGTCAACGGTAGGCTGTTCCAGATGGAAGCCCTGCGTCTGCGGGTTGTAACGCAGGCCGCTGCTGACCTGCACCTTGCCGACCGGAATGGTCGAACCACCCGCTGCCATCGCCAGGTTGAAACCCAGGTCCAGGCGGCTGCCCTGCGGCAGGGTCAGATGCGGCTGGCTCACCGTAAGGGCGAGCAGCCCGCCCAGCGCTTTCTGCGTGCGCGGGAAGCTGCCGTCCAGATACTGCTGCACATCGTCGGCACCCACGGTGAGCTGCTTGCCCTTGACCTGGGGCGCGGCGTGCGCGGTGGTGGCAAGGGCGAAACAGGCGATGGCGGGCAGAAGCAGGGCGCGCAGGTTCATTGCAGTGGCTCGGATGAGTGCGGGTATGCCACGCACGATACCCGCAATGGGTGAATGGCCAGTTAGCGGCGCGCTCGCTTCCGCGTTTACTTCAAGGTGGGTTGCAGGGACGCGGACGTCAGCTCCCAGCCCTCGCCATCGAGCTTGCGCCGCAGCCGGTACCAGCCCTTGTAGGTGCGGGTGGCCGAGGCATCACTCAAGCGCAGGTCCACAGGCACTTCCACGGCACGGGCAGGTGTTTCGCGATCCAGTGCCACCGCCTGGTGCGTGAAGATGCGCATGGAGGTGGTGTCGCTCAATGCGCTGCGCAGGCCTGCGTCGTCCGGGCGTGGCGCGGGGCGGCCGCCTGTCCAGAATCGGTTGGAGGCATCGCCTCCCGCAAGCAGCGCCTGCAGATAAGTGTGCACGGTGTTGGCGGCGCCGCGGCCGACTTCTGCGTTCACAGTGCCCACGGCCTTGGACGGGGATGCCGAGGCATCTCCTTCGTTGGCCGCAGCGGCGGATTGCTTCACCGCAGCGGTAGTGGCGATGCTCTGTTCCGGCACGGCTTCGACCGAGGGCGTGCGCTGACAGGAACATCCTGCAGCCAAGGCTGTGACGATCAACAATGGCAAAACACGCATCGGTGGCTCCCGGCTGGAGGGGGCAAGTCTAATGCGCCGATGACGGGGCGAGCCAGTCGCTCAGGACGTGGCCAGCAACACGTCCAGCTTGGCCAGCAGGGTGTCCAGTTCCGGCTGCAGGGTGGCGAGCGGGGTGCCGGCCTTGTCGGCGGCGGACAGGTTGGCGAGCAGGCCGGCGACGACCACCAGCGAGGCGTCGTCGTTGCAGGACAGGCGGCGTTGCCGCTGCGCGCATTCAAAGTGCTGCATCCAGTCGTGCTGGCTGCGCTGCTCGAACTCCAGGGTGCAGCGCCCGGTGCATTGCTGGCCGTCGCCCTGGATGGGGGTGACCGTTATCCGGTAGCGGTGCGTCGTGGGTGACATGGCGTGAAGGCGAAACCGTGTGGGAGGGTGGGTCCACCATAGGCGGGCCGACACGGTGTTGCGAGGCTCGGGGCCGTGATGCTGTGTTTCAGTGCCGCTGTCCGTGCGTGCGCGGGCTGCCATCGACGGCAAAAAAAAAGACGGGACGGCAATGCCGTCCCGTCCCGTTCGCCACAAGGGGCGCGCTTATCAGAGCGCGGCGTCCTTGAGCTTCTTGAGCGGGCGAACCTTCAGCTTGGTGGTGGCCGGCTTGGCGGCGAACCACTGCTCTTCCTTGGTGAACGGGTTGATGCCCTTGCGCTTCGGCTTGGCCGGAACGTTCACGGTCGAGATCTTCAGCAGGCCCGGCAGGGTGAAGGAGCCAGCGCCCTTCTTGTTGACCGAGGCGGCGACGGCGCCTTCCAGGGCGGCGAACACGGCACGCACGTCCTTGGCAGCAACGCTGGTGGCTTCGGCGATGTGGGCGACCAGACCCGACTTGGTCAGGGCTTCCTTGATCGGCTTGATTGCGGCCGGCTTGGCTGCTGCCTTGGTTGCTACTTTCTTCACTGCCTTTTTCGGGGCAGCCTTTTTAGCGGTCTTTGCCATGATTTCCTGTTCCGTGAACGGTTGGTTGTTGGTCGTGCCGACCCCGTCGGCAAGCGAAATGTAGGGCATCAATTGCACGCCGCCAATAGGCAATCGATAAAAAAGCCCATAAAAATTGCTTCTGGTGGTATCCGGCAACGCGGCCGATTACAGGAAAGTGCTGAAAAACAGTGCTTTCGTGAGGTTTCGGCAGGATGCCAGCGGTACGGTGGCAATCGGCGGCGTTTGCCCGGACGTGGCGCACAATGCGCTAACGGAGAGTGCTCTAGGCTAGGGATTCCAACACCACGAGGAGCACGACCATGGGTATTTCGCGTCACGCCACCGCGCACTGGGAAGGGGACCTCAAGAGCGGCCAGGGCAAATTGAGCACCCCGCAGAGCGGGTTGATGGAGAACACCCGCTACGCCTTCAGCAGCCGTTTCGGTGACGAGAAGGGCACCAACCCGGAGGAGCTGATCGCCGCCGCGCATGCCGGCTGCTTCACGATGGCGCTGTCGGCCAAGCTGAGTGAAGCCGGCTTCCCGCCGACCTCGCTGGACACCCGCGCCGATGTCGATCTGTCGATGGAAGGTGGCCCGCAGCTGTCCCAGATCCGCCTGAAGGTGAAGGCGGTGGTGCCGGGTCTGGATGAAACGAAGTTCCGCGCAATTGCCGAGGATGCCAAGGAAAACTGCCCGGTTTCCAAGGCGCTGAGCGCGGTGCCGATCAGTCTGGAAAGCGAGTTTTCGGCCTGATCGTGGGCAGGGCCGGCGGCGCCTCCGGTGCTGGCCGGCCCGGTTCAGGGTGGTTTCACCCAATGCATCCGAGCATCGCCACATCCAACCACCCTGGGAACCGCCGCCATGCTGCGTCCACTGCGTACTACCGCCGTACTGGTCGTGGCAGGGCTGTTCGCCTTCAGCGCCAGCGCCCAGACATATGACGATGGCCAATACCGCCAAGGTGGCTATTACGACAATGGTCAGTACCGTCCCGGCGGCTATGTCGATGGCAACACGCCGGCCTACGACTACGCGCGCGTGGTGCGAGTGGACCCCATCATCGTCGGTGCGGGACAGGGCCGTGGTGAGCGCTGCTACCAGCGCAGTGGCGGCGACTATGTCTACGGTGACAACGGCGACCGCTACTACCGTGGCAATGGCAATGACCGTTACGGCAGCAATGGCTACTACCGCAATGACGGCTATGACGACCGCGGTTACGACAACGGCCAGTACCGTCAGGGCACCGAGGGTGGGCGGCAGATCGCCACGGTGATCGGTGGTCTGGCGGGTGCCGTGCTCGGCAGTCGTATTGGTGGTGGAGATGGCCGCTACCTGGGCACGGCGGTCGGCACCATCGCCGGTGGTGCGGCCGGTCGCGCCATCTATGAAGCGAGCAACCGTGGCCCGGACTATCGCCGCGGTGATGTGCGCGTGTGTGAGCCAACCGGTTACGGCAGCGAAAGCGAGCGCGTGGATGGCTATGACGTCACCTACGAATACGCCGGCCGCCAGTACCACACCCGTCGCGACTACCACCCCGGTGACCGCATCCGGGTGCGAGTGGATGTGAGCGCCGACTGAGGCCGGGCCCGCCCTGAGGCCAGCATGGTTTGTCAGTCCTGCGGGATGTCGGCATAGTCGCCGCATCCCGTTCAGGAGAGGCCGTGATGCGCCGTATTGCCTGTGTTGCCCTGTTGTTGCCCTGCCTGTCCCTCTCCCCGGCCCAGGCCGAGGTGAAGGTGTTGCTGGCGCAGACCATCCGCACCGGTGATCCGGCGCAGCCGACCGCCGGCGCCATGGCTTGGGATTCGCAGACCGGGCGCGTGCTGCAGGTGGGCAGCGCCGAGGCCGTGCTGAAGGCTTACCCGAAGGCACCGAAGGTGGATGCCGGCAAGGCGACGGTGGTGCCGGGGCTGATCGATGCCCATGCGCATCTGGTCTATCTGGGCAACACGCTGGCACAGGCCGTCCTTTCCGGCGCGCGCAACCGCGCCGAGATCGTGCAGCGCCTGCAGGCGTTCGAGAAGACGCTGGCGCCGGGCGAGTGGCTGCTGGGCCGCGGCTGGGATCAGAACCGCTGGGATGACGGCACTGATTTTCCGACGGCGGCGGATCTGGATGCTGCTTTCCCCGAGCGGCCGGTGTATCTGGATCGCGTCGATGGCCATGCCGGTTGGTCGAACAGCGCCGCGCTGCGCATTGCCGAGAAGGCGGGCAAGTCGCTGTCCGGTGACTGGCAGCCCGATGGCGGCCGCATTGTCCGCGATGGCGCAGGCAAGCCGACCGGTGTGCTGGTGGATGGGGCATCGGAACTGGTCAGCGCCCACATCCCGGCACTGGACGATGCCGCGCGCGAGAAGCGCCTGCTGGCCGCGTTGGAACTGGCGGTCAGCAATGGCCTGACCGGCGTGCACGACATGGGCGTCTCGCGCGAGGACCTGGCGCTGATGCGGCGCTTGGCCGATGCCGGCAAGCTGCCGCTGCGCATCGATGCCTATGCAAACGGCAACCAGGAGGCATTGGACGACCTGTGCCGCAATGGCCTGTACGATCATGCAGGCGGCCGCCTGAAGATGCACGGCGTCAAACTGTTCATGGATGGCGCGCTGGGCAGCCGCGGTGCCGCGCTGCTGGCCGATTACAGCGACGACCCGCACAACCACGGCCTGCTGGTCACCTCACCCGCGGATTTTGAGACCGCCGTGCGCAAGGCCGATGGCTGCAAGGTGCAGGTGGCGACCCATGCCATCGGCGACCGTGGCAACCGCATCGTGCTGGATACCTACGAGAAGGTGCTGGGCACGCACAAGGGCAACGACCACCGCTGGCGTGTCGAGCATGCGCAGGTGGTGTCGCTGGAGGATATTCCGCGGTTCGCCAGGCTGGGGGTGATCGCCTCCATGCAGCCCACCCACGCCACGTCGGACATGGGCTGGGCCGAGCAGCGCGTGGGGCCGGAGCGCATCAAGGGTGCCTATGCCTGGCAGCGCTATCTGCACAGTGGCGCACGGCTTGCGCTGGGGTCGGATTTCCCGGTGGAACAGGTGGACCCGCGGCTGGGGCTTTACTCGGCGGTGACGCGACAGGATCGCGACGGTCAGCCGCCGGGTGGCTGGCAGCCGGAGCAGCGCCTGAGCGCGGAAGAGGCCGTGCGTGGCTTCACCAGCGATGCGGCGTGGGCGGGCCACGACGAGACGCAGGTGGGTCGCCTGCAGGCAGGCCTGCGCGCGGACTTCGTGGTGCTCGACCGCGACCCGATCACCGTCGCACCGGCGCAGCTGGATGATCTGAAAGTGCTTTCCACCTGGGTGGATGGCGAACCGGTATTCAAGGCCGCCACGCCCTGACAGCGGGCGTGGCACATGACACGCCATGAAGGCGTCCATCCCATGAGGGAGGCAAGTGATGCGCATGTTTCTGAAAGGATTGTTGGCCGTTGTGCTGGGCCTGGTGGTCGGCAGCGCGGTCAACATGGGGCTGGTGATGCTGGGCGGGCAGATGGTGCCGCCACCGCCGGGGATGGATACCACGACCACCGAAGGCCTGCAGGCGGCGATGCCGCTGATGGGGCCGGCGCACTTCGTGTTCCCGTTCTTGGCGCATGCGCTGGGAACGCTGGCCGGCGCGTTTGTCGCCACGCTGGTGGTGGGCCGGGTGAGCAAAGTGCCGGCACTGGTGATCGGCCTGCTGTTCATGGCGGGCGGCATCGCCGCCTGTTTCATGCTGCCGGCACCGCGCTGGTTCGAGGTGTTGGACGTGCTGCTGGCCTACCTGCCGTTCGCCTGGCTGGGGTACGTGCTGGCGCGGCGTCGCGCCTGATCGGCGAACCCGACTGCCTGCTCAGCAGGCAGGTTGGGGCTGCGGCAGCGGCTGGCCGAAGCACAGCACATTGCCGACGGGATCGACGATGCTGAAATCGCGCATGCCGTAGGGGCGGTCGTCGATGGGTACGTCGATCACCACGCCTGCCTGCTGCAGCTGCGCGTGGTAGCTGTCGATGGCCTCCACGTGGACGTAGAGCCGGCTGATGCCGGTGGGCTTGGCATCGCTGCGGCTGGTCAGGGTGATCTCCACATCATCCCGGCACACGGGGGCCATGTCGGCAGGGCAGCCCCATTCCCACGCAAGCTCAAACCCGAGCTGCTCGCGGTAGAACGCCACGGTGGCGGCAAGGTCGTCGGCGGCCAGAAACGGCGAGATGGACTGGAAGCGCGGTGCGGTCATGGCGGCTCCTGTTGTCTGCGGGTACGACAACCCTAGCGCAGGAATGTAGCCCGGATAAGCGAGGCGCATCCGGGGACTCGGTTGAAGCCACAGACCCGCACGTCGAAACGCGCTGTATGCCCGTGCCACGGGAGCTTCAGTAGCGTAGCCCGGATAAGCGAAGCGCATCCGGGGATCGACCGGATCCGGTAGCTCATGTTGGCCAGGTCGCGGTGCTTGTCTGTACATCAAAGGCCATGAGCCTTGCGCCAGCATTGGCAAATCATGCGGCGCCCTGCAGGGCTACATTCGCTGGAAAGAGAGGGGGAAGCGATGTTTCATGCAGCCGTGTTCCGCGTACTCATGCTGGTGTGCCCACTGGCGCTGGGCGCCTGCGCGTCCATTCCATTGATGACGGCCATGCGGCTTTCGACGTTGCAGGAAAAGGACGTGCTGCAGATGGATCCTGCCGATGTGAGAGTGCGGGTGGCGCTGCCGCGCGGCAATGAACTGGATGTGGCGCAGACCCGCCTGAGCCTGCGCGTTGAGAGCGACGGCCAGCCGGCGCAGCGGGCCGATATGACGTTGCGGCTGTTGGCAAGGACCGACGAGGTGCGCAGTCGTGGTCTGTTCCATGCGGACCTGCCGGTCACAGTGCATGAAATGGCACTTGCCCCGGAAGGCGCGGCGCAGCTGCGCGCGCTGCAGAAGAAGATGCTGGCCATGCGCGGCGGCAAGTTCGTGTTCGGCTACGACACCCGGTTCGATACGCCCCAGCCCGACATGAAGGAGATGCCGTTCTGGGTCGATCTCAAACTGCGCGCGGGCGACGCCTACCTGCCGTTGTTCGATGCGGCGACCATGAAGTTCAAGTAGGCGTGTAGCCAGGGTAAGCTCAGCGCACCCGGGTTGTGCGGCGCTGCCGAGTGTGCCGGTTCCCCGGATGCGCGCGTTGCGCTTACCCGGGCTACGGGAATCAATTCAGATGCGCAGCGCACGCACGGAGGTGGGTGTTGCGGCGTTACCAGTCGATGGTGCCACGAATGACGGTCTGCACCTGGCCGCCTGACCAGACATCGCCCTGCGCATCGATGCTCAGTTCGAGCAGCGCATCGTGGCCGACCTCGCGGCCCTGGCTGGCAGTGTAGCGGCGCGTGTTGCCGGGCAGGGCGCCGCGGTCGTCCAGCCATGCGGCCAGTACCGCGTTGGCGGCACCGGACGCCGCATCCTCGAAGCGACGGCCATTGCCGACGAAGGCGCGCACGACCAGTTGGTAACCCTCGCCCTGCGCGCGTGCATAGGCGAACACGCCCATCGCGCCGGTGGATTCGGCAAGGGTGGCGATGGCGTCCCAGTCCGGTGCCAGTGCGCGCAGCGTGGCTTCATCGGCCACTTCCACCACCCACCAGCGGCGACCGCCGTCC
>DALZZG010000022.1:0-10032 GCA_031987665.1 Stenotrophomonas sp.
GCGGCGGCGGCCTGGCCGCAGGCACGCTGCTGGCGATGCAGCAGGCGCTGCCCGACTGTGAGCTGGTGCTGGCCGAGCCTGCGGGCGCGGCGGATACCGCGCGCTCGCTGGCGGCTGGCGAGCGGCAGGTGGATTTCGTGCCCGATACGGTCTGTGACGGCCTGCGTGGCGCGCTGGGGCGGCCCAACTTCGCCCTGCTCAACGGCCATGCGCAGGTGATCACGGTGGACGACGACGCCACCGTGGCGGCGATGCGCCTGATCTGGCAGGTGATGAAACAGGTGGTGGAGCCGTCATCGGCCATCACGCTGGCCGCCGTGCTGGCGCAGCCTCAGCGTTTCTCTGGCCGCAATGTGGGTTTGATCCTGACCGGCGGCAACGTCGATCTGGACGCCCTGCCGTGGGCGGTGCGATGAGCCGACACGCACGTGTGGGATGGATGGGGTGGTTGTGGCGTCTTTGCCTGCTGTTCCTGTTGTGGCTGCTGGGTGTGGCCGCATGGATCATCTGGGTGGGCGACCGTGACCAGGCCGCACCGGCGGACGCGATCATCGTGCTGGGCGCAGCGGCCTATGACGCCAAGCCGTCGCCGGTGTTCGAGGAACGCATCCGTCATGGGCTGGACCTGTACAAGCAGGGTTTCGCACCCAAGCTGATCTTCACCGGTGGGTTTGGTGGCGCGCGTGCGCGCTTCTCCGAATCACAGGTGGCGCGCCGTTATGCGCTCAAGCAGGGCATTCCCTCCGACGCCATCCTGATCGAAACGCAGTCGCGCACCACCCGCCAGAATCTGGAGGAAGCGCGGCAGTTGATGGCGCAGCAGGGCATGCACAAGGTGATCCTGGTGAGCGACCCGCTGCACATGGCGCGCGCGCTGCGGCTGTCCAAGGAACTGGGCATCGACGCGCTGGCCTCGTCCACGCCGAGCACGCGCTTCCGCAGCTTCCACACCAGCTGGCGCTTCCTGGCGCAGGAAATCTATTTCTTCCACCGCGACCTGTTCGTCAAAGGCGCTTGAGCCACGACGAGTGGCGCTTCACGCAGGGGATTGGCATGAGCAATGAAAACTTCGCCCGCCAGCAGGCCATCGCGCTGGTTCGTGGTTACTACGACGCCTTCAACCGTGGCGACTGGGAAGGGATGCTGTCGTGCCTGTGCGACAACGTGGCGCATGACCTGAACCAGGGGGCGCGCGAGACCGGGCGTGCGGCCTTCGCCACTTTCCTCGCACGCATGGACGCCAGCTACCGCGAGCAGCTGCAGGACGTGGTGCTGATGGCCAGTGACGACGGCCTGCGCGTGGCCGCCGAGTACGTGGTGCATGGCGAATACCACCACACCGACGAAGGGCTGCCACCGGCCAACGGCCAGCGTTACGTGCTGCCCGGTGGCGCGTTCTTCGAGGTGCGCGATGGGCGCATCAGCCGCGTGAGCAACTACTACAACCTGCAGGACTGGATCGCGCAGGTGCAGTGAGGCTTTGCGGGCTCACGCCTGCGGCTTGCGCCGGATGGGGATGGCCGACAGCGGCACGCTGGCCACGTCGTGGCCATGTTCGCGGATGGGAGCACCCGGTTCCGGTGCCCATGCATGGGCGTAGATGACTTCCCAGCTGCTGGGCAGCTTGCCGTCACCACGGCGCAGTGGCTCGTAGGCCTCGCGCGCTGCCGCGAAACGGCCCCGGCCCGTCAGCGTGTGACGGCGCTCGCTCATCGCGTTGGTGGCACCGATGGCCTTGAGTTCGCGCATCAGCGTGGGCAGGTCGTCGTAGGTGAGGGTGAACAGGTCGCGGTCCAGCACCGGGTCGCGGAAACCGGCCATCATCAGCGCATCGCCGAACTGCGCGATCTGCACGAAGCGGCTGACGTGAGCGGTGTCATCGGCTTGGGCGAAAGCGTCGCGCAGTTCCACCAGTGTGTCCGGGCCGAAGGTGGAGCAGACCAGCAGGCCGCCGGGCTTGAGCACGCGGCGGAAACCGGCGAACACCGACGGCAGGTCTTCCACCCACTGCAGGCACAGGTTGCTGAAGATCACGTCCACGCTGTTGTCGGCCAGCGGCAGGGCGCGCGCATCGGCGCACACGCGCGAGAACGGGCGCCACCAGCCTGCCTGCTTCTTCGCTTCGACCAGCATCGGCATGGCCAGATCCAGCGCGATCACCTGCGCCTTGGGCCAGCGCTTCTTCATCGCTGCTGCCGAGTGCGCCGGGCCGCTGCCGACATCCAGCACCACCTGCGGTTGCCGGTCTTCCAGATAGTCCAGCGATTCCAGCAGGCGCTTGGCCACTTCCTGCTGCAGCACGGCGGCAGCGTGGTAACTGGAGGCGGCGCGCGAGAAGGCGCGGCGGACGTGTTTGCGGTCGAACAGGGAAGGCATGGCGGTTACACAGGTTGGAACGGTTCAGAAGGAGTGCGAGGAATGCGGCGGTGGATCAGTGGATGCAGGTCGCCATGATCGCGCCAATCGTGGTGCAGGCTCACGAACATCCTGCAACGAAGCGTTGCAGCAGCTCAGCCACGGTATCGGCGTGGCCGAGGAATGGCGCGTGGCCGCCGCCGTCGATGGTGTGGGCCTGGTGCAGGCCGGCGGGCGCCAGCGCGGCGGCACTGTGCATGGCGCGCGGTGCGACCAGACGGTCGCGCTGGCCGGCAATCCACAGGCCGGGTTTGTTCAATGAAGGCAGCGCGCCGCGCAGGTCGGTCTGCTCCAGCAGGGTCAGGCCTTCCTGCAGGGCGCGTGGCGCAGGCTCGCCGCGTTCGACCAGCGCATCGCGCAGGGCGCGCAGTTCCGTGCGTGCGTGCTGGGAGCCCATCACGTCCAGCGCGAGGAAACGCTCCAGCGTGCCGCGGTAATCCTGCTGCAGGTCGTGCCCGAACTGCTCGAACACGCTGGGCTCCACCGCATCGGGCCAATCACTGCCGCGCACAAAGCGTGGCGTGGCCGCGAGCATCGCCACGCCGCGTACCTGCGGCAGCGTGGCAGCGGCATGCAGTGTCACCAGCCCGCCCAGCGACCAGCCACACCACACGGCGGCGGGCGTGGCCGAGGCGATGGCGCTGACCAGATACGGCAGGCGCAGCGGCGTGGTGTCGTCGCGGCTGAAGCCGTGGCCGGGCAGGTCCACCACATGCAGCTGGAAGTGCGGCGCGAGGCGCTCGACCAAGGGCGCGAACACGCCGCCATGCAGTGCCCAGCCGTGGATCAGGACCAGTGCCGGTCCACTGCCGGTGACGTCGATATGCATGACGGGTACGACCTGCTCAGGCGCCGACGGTATTGAGTGACTTCTGGTACAGCACCAGATCGCGCGCCTTGGCGATCGCTTCCACCAGCGCCTTCACCTGGTCCAGCGTATGCAACGCGGTCAGGGTGACGCGCAGCCGCGCCTTGCCTTCCGGCACCGTGGGCGGGCGGATGGCACTGACCAGGAAACCGGACTGCTCCAGCGTGGCGGACAGGGCCATCACCGTGGCCTCGTCACCGCACAGCAGCGGCTGGATGGGCGTTTCCGAGGGCATCAGTTCCAGACCATGGCGGCGTGCGCCTTCGCGGAAACCGGCGATCAGCTCGGTGAGCTTTTCACGGCGCCAATGGTCGCGGCGCGCCAGCTTCACCGCCGCCAGCGACGCGGCGGCCTGCGCCGGCGGCAGCGCGGTGGTGTAAATGTAGGGGCGTGCGGTTTCAGCCAGATGCTGGATGAGCGCGTCCTCGCCCAGCACCACGGCACCGTGACCACCCAGCGCCTTGCCCAGCGTGGCCAGCTGCAGCGGTACTTCGTTCACGCCCAGCCCGGCATCGGCCACGCAGCCGCGGCCCTGCTCACCGACCACGCCGACGCCATGCGCGTCGTCCACGTAGAACAGCGCCTCCTGCATGCGCGCCACCAGCGACAGCGAACGCAGCGGGGCGATGTCGCCATCCATGCTGAAAACACCGTCGGTGACGAGCATGGCGGCACCGTCACCGGCATTCTTCAACTGGCGCATGGCGCCTTCGTTGTCCAGGTGCGGGTAGCGCCGCAGGCGGCAGCCGGCCAGACGGGTGGCGTCGAGCAGGCTGGCGTGATTGAGGCGGTCCTGCACGCAGACGTCGCTCTCTTCGCTCAGCAGCGACTGCTGCACGGCGAGGTTGGCCATGAAGCCGCTGTCGAACAGCAGTGCCCGCGGATAGCCGAGCCAGTCGGCCATCTCGCGCTCCAGCTGCTGGTGCACGGCGTGATGGCCGCAGACCAGATGCGAGGACGTGCTGCCGGTGCCTTCGCGCCCTGCGGCGTCCTGCAGCGCGGCGATGACCTCGAACTGCTGCGACAGGCCCAGATAGTCGTTGCTGCAGAAGCCGACCAGCCAGCGGCCATCCAGCTCCAGCCGCACGCCGTCGCGCCGGGTGATGGTGCGGCGGGTCCGGATGCGGCTCTGCGCGAGCCGCAGCTTGCGCTGGTCCTGGATGCGGCTGTGGATGTCAGGGCGGGCCATGGCGTTGGTTCATGGGCGGGTTGGCCGGCTAGCGTACCCGGTTGCCGGTGAGAATTCCCGGCAGCCGGTGGCGGCTCACGCTCAGGCGCGGCAGGCGCACTCCGGGGCGATGTCCAGATGCACCGTACCGGGATGGTCGTGGTCATCGGCGTCCACATTTACCTGCATCGGCGTGATGCCCAGGCGCTCGAACAGGGCCTGGTCACGGGCGGTGTCCGGGTTGCCGGTGGTCAGCAGCTTCTCACCGTAGAAGATGGAGTTGGCGCCGGCCAGGAAGCACAGCGCCTGCAGCTCGTCGCTCATGCTTTCACGCCCGGCCGACAGGCGCACCATCGAGCGCGGCATGACGATGCGGGCCACGGCGATCATGCGCACGAACTCGAACGGGTCCAGCTCCGCGCTGCCATGCAGCGGCGTGCCGGCCACCTGCACCAGGCGGTTGATCGGCACCGAGTCCGGGTGCGCGGGCAGGTTGGCCAGCGCCAGCAGCAGGCCGATGCGGTGGTCGCGGGTTTCGCCCATGCCGACGATGCCGCCGCAGCAGGTCTTCAGGCCCGCGTTGCGGACGTGCTCCAGCGTATCCAGCCGGTCCTGGTACTGGCGGGTATGGATGATGGAGTCGTAGTAATCCGGCGCGGTGTCCAGATTGTGGTTGTAGTAGTCCAGCCCGGCATCCTTCAGTGCCTGCGCCTGATGGCCTTCCAGCATGCCGAGGGTGGCGCAGGTCTCCAGCCCCAACGATTTCACCTCGCGGATCATCGCGGCGACCTTCGGAATGTCGCGGTCCTTGGGCGAACGCCATGCCGCGCCCATGCAGAAGCGCGAGGCACCGGCCTGCTTGGCGGCACGGGCGCGGGCCACCACGCTGTCGGTGTCCATCAGCTTCTGCGCGCCCACGCCGGTGTCGTAGCGCTGGGCCTGCGGGCAATAGGCGCAGTCCTCAGGGCAGCCGCCGGTTTTCACCGAGAGCAGGGTGGAGACCTGTACTTCGGCCGGGTCGAAGTGCAGCCGGTGCACGCTGGCGGCGCGGTGCAGCAGGTTGGGGAAGGGCAGATCGAACAGGGCCTGCAACTCTTCGCGCTTCCAGTCGTGGCGGATGACGGCGGACATGGGCGTTACCTGAGGGTTCGGACTACGGAAGCGGCGCAGTCTGGTGAGCATGGATGATGCTGTCAACCTTCGTATATCGAGAGTGGTTTACAGGGTGGCCGAACGGCTGTCCGGCTGGGTGTTTCCGCCGCACTGCCTGGTCTGTGCCGAACCGGGTGTCGCCGAGCGCGATCTCTGTGCTGCTTGTGACCGGGGCCTGCCGTGGCAGCAGGGCGCCTGTCTGTCCTGCGCGCTGCCGCTGCCGGTGGTGGACCCGGAGCAGGTCTGCGGTGCCTGCCGCCGCCGCAGGCCTTTGCTGGAACAGGTGCATGCGGCCTTCCTCTATGCATCGCCGGTGGATGGGCTGCTGCGGCGCTTCAAATTCCATCAGGATCTGGCCGCCGGCAGGTTGCTGGCAGCGTTGATGGCCGAGCACCTGGCCTTGGTGGCGCAGCCACAGGCCTTGGTGCCGGTGTCACTGCACCCCGCGCGCCTGCGCCAGCGCGGCTACGACCAGGCACTGGAGCTGGCCAAGCCGCTGGCGAGAACGCTGGAACTGCCGCTGCTGCAGGGCCTGCAACGCCACCGCGCGACCGCCGCGCAGTCGGAACTGGACGCGACGCAACGCCGCCGCAACCTGCGTGGTGCGTTCGTGGCGCGCACCGGCCTTCCCGCGCATGTGGCGTTGGTGGATGACGTGATGACCACCGGCGCCACCCTGCATGCCGCTGCATTGGCCTTGCGCCGTGCGGGCGTGCAGCGGGTGGATGCCTGGGTCTGCGCGCGCGTGCCCTGAGCACATGGCGATGACGATGCCGTCCCTAGACTCCGTTCCATCAAGGCAGCCGCCCTGCCTGCGGATCAAGGGAGAAGGTGATGAACGGTTCCCCGATATTTCCTGCTGGATCGCTGTTCGGCACGTTGTCGCGCAACTGGTGGGTGGTGGTGCTGTTCGGCCTGCTGGCGATAGTGTTCGGTGTGCTGACCCTGATGTCGCCGGTGCGCACCGCCGCCGTGCTGGCGTGGTGGCTGGGCATCATGGCCATCGTCGAAGGCGTGGTGGTGCTGGCGGCGGCCATCAGCGGTTCGGCGCCGGTGTCGCGCGGCTGGGCCGTGTTCTATGCGCTGGTGTCCATCGCCTTCGGCGTGCTGGCCATTCTCAACCCGCTGGCCACGGCGAGCGTACTGTTGCTGTTCCTCGCGGCATGGCTGGTGGTAGGCGGCATCTACCGCATCATTTTCGCCCTCCGCGTGCGCAGGCAGATCCGAGGCGAGTGGATGCTGATCCTCAGCGGCCTGCTGGCCATCGCGCTGGGCGTGATGTTCGCGGTGAATCCACTGTCCGGGCTGGTGGTCACGTCACTCTGGATAGGCGCACTGGCGCTGGTCTACGGCGTGCTGCAGGTGATCGCCGCATTCCGCCTGCGCGCGCTGGGCAGGGGCTGAGCGCCAAGCTCTGCCGCAGGCGAGAGGGTGAGAAAGGCCGTTTGCACGCCACCGGCGTGCGGCCTGATGAACGCCCGAAGGCTATTCCGCAGGGCGGGTTGGCTTGGGAGGGGTGAGCGCTTCACCCCGGACTCAATCCAGATACTGGCTGGCCACAATGCCGGCAAACAGCACCGCGCCCACCCAGTTGTTGTGCAGGAAGGCCTTGAAGCAGGGCTCGCGCTCACGGTTGCGGCACAACCAGAATTCGTAGACCACCATCGCCATGGCCACCAGCACGCTGGCCCAGTAGGCCATGCCCAGCTCCGCGCGCTGCCCCACCAGCGCCATCGCGCCGAAGAACAGGGCGTAGAGGATGCCCTGGATGACCAGGTCCAGATCGCCGAACAGGATGGCGGTGGAGTGCGAGCCCACTTTCAGGTCGTCATCGCGGTCCACCATGGCGTACCAGGTGTCGTAGGCGGTGGACCACAGAATGTTGGCGCCGTACAGCACCCAGGCCAGCGGCGGCACTTCACCCTGCACGGCGGCGAAGGCCATGGGGATGCCCCAGCCGAAGGACATGCCCAGGTACACCTGCGGCAGGTGGGTGTAGCGCTTCAGGTAGGGGTAGCTGGCGGCCAGAAACACGCCGATGAAGCTCAGGCCGATGGTCAGCGCGTTCAGCGACAGCACCAGCGCGAAGGCCACCAGCATCAGGCCGGCGAACAACATCAGCGCTTCTCGCCCGGAGACGGCGCCGGTCGCGAGGGGGCGGTCCTTGGTGCGCTTGACGTGCGGGTCCAGCCAGCGGTCGGCGTAATCGTTGATCACGCAGCCGGCCGAGCGGGTCAGCCATACGCCGGCGGTGAAGACGAACAGCGTCCACAGCGGCGGCATGCCACCGGCGGCCAGCCACAACGCCCACCAGGTGGGCCAAAGCAGCAGCAGGGTGCCGATCGGGCGATCGGCGCGCATCAATTTCCAGAAGTGCCCGAACCGCGACGGCGTGCCGGCGGTGGGCGGGGTGTGGGGCAGACGGCTCATGCCTAAAGGTTACCAAGTTGCCGCCAGATCGGCCCCGTTCGGCCATGCTGGCAACGGCGGGGGGCAGACCTGCGCGGACTTTGCCGTTAGAATGCGCCTCCGCCCGGCGCTGCCGGCCGGTCCCATCTGCGCCCGTAGCTCAGCCGGATAGAGTAGTGGCTTCCGAAGCCATTGGTCGGGGGTTCGAATCCCTCCGGGCGCGCCAGATACATCTGCTTCAACACCTTGTTGAAGTCCGCCATCGCCCCGGGAGACCGGGGCTTTGTCGTTCCTGCGGGCATGCACTTCATCACTCCTGTGCGGTGCCTGCTCAAACGCTTCGGCGCTCCCCTTACTTTATTGCACGCAGGTGACGGTGTTGATGCCGTGCACATAGATGTGTGTGGCTGACGCGTGCGTCGCCATCACATGCCGATCATGGCTGCCGATGGAACATCCGCGAATCGCTGCTTCCATATCGCATGAATGGGGCTTTGCGTTGAGAGGGTTGCGTGCGGGAAGCGCTGCTGCTGTTCGCGGTGCGAATTCATGAAGTGCAAAGAGAAATTTCACCCGCCGTGAAGATTCCTTCATCGGTCGAATCGTAAGTTTTGATTACCATCCCCCAAAATTATTGTGACGCAGTGCGTTTCTGTCTATTGCAAACAACCTTGTAGTGCAGTAGCAGGCGGCGCGCTTGCGTGATTGTCGTGGAGTGGTGGGATCTCTCCAAGCAGTCGGCCTTCACCGCGTCTCAATAGGTCACGTCAGTTGTTTTCTGAATCGTCGCTCCAGCGTGCGAGGGGGGAGCGCGTCTTTGACTTTGGGCCTTGGGGCTCATCGGAGTTGCGTGTGTTTGCCAAACCGACCGTTTTCCGTGGTCTGAACCGTGTAGTGCGTCTGGGGATGCTGGCTGTTGCGGGCGTGCTTTCCGCGCCTGTTGCCCTGCACGCGCAGACCGCCATCAACCAGGCTTCGGTAACGCCGCCGGCAGGGGTGAGCAACTCCGGCACCACCTGTACGCAACTGGGCAGCTCCGCTCCACCGACCACGAGGGTCGAACTGCTGGCCAATGGCGTGTGCCGCGCGACCGACGAAGATCCGCGCAGCCTGCAGTCCGACCTTGGCATCGTGAAGAACCAGAGCGCCGACAACGGCGCCAGCTTCGTTGCGAGCCCGATCACGGTAAATGCCAGCGCTATTGTGCAGTTCCGTATCGTCGTCACCAATTACGGCCCCAGCACGGTGACGGGTGCCACCTTCACCGACGCTGTTCCGGGTAACTTCACCGCATTGAGTGTGGTCGGTACTCCGACTGCCGGCGCAGGTGCCACCCAGTGTGCGGCCACCATCTCGGGCAACACGTTGAACGGCCAGTTCAGCGGTCCCAAGGACGCTACCTGCTCGGTGATCGTGCAAGGCACGGCTACGGGTGCTACCGGTAGTACCGGCGTCAACAACACGGCCACGGTCGCCGTACCCACCGGTGTCACCGACCCGGAAGCGGGTAACAACAGCAGCACGGTGAACACCGTGATCACGGCGCCGCAGCTGCGCCTGACCAAGGCGGCCAACCCGAGCCCCTTCGTCGTTGGCGTATCGGCCAGCTATGTCCTCACCCTGACCAACGAAGGCAGTGGTGCGACCACTGCGGCCGCGACGATCACCGATCCGGTGCCGGCGGGTCTGACCCTCGGTACCCTGCCGACCGGCTGTACGGCGAGCGGGCAGACGGTCACCTGCACGGTTCCCGCAGGTCTGGCCGCGGGCGCGACGGCCTCCTTCACCATTCCGGTCACCGCGACGGCGACGGCTGCGTCGCCCGTCATCAACACCGCTACCGTGACCGGTGGCGGCGATACGACCTGTCCCTCGGACGAGCGCTGCAGGGGCTCGGTCTCGACCCCGGTGCTGACCCCGTCGCTGGAACTGACCAAGACCGCGGCGGTAGCCGCGGACCAGAGTGCGATCACCTACAGCTTCAGCGTCAGCAACACGGGCAACGTGGACCTGACCAATG
>DALZZG010000022.1:10132-30752 GCA_031987665.1 Stenotrophomonas sp.
GCCGGTGGGCGATGACAGCACGGTGACCACGCCGCTGACCCAGAGCCCGTCGCTGGAACTGACCAAGACCGCGGCGGTGGCAGCGGACCAGAGCGCGATCACCTACAGCTTCAGCGTCAGCAACACGGGCAACGTGGACCTGACCAATGTGGTGGTGAGCGATCCGCGCCTGCCGAGCCTGTCGTGCCCGGCTATCGCTACGCTGGCCGCTGGTGCGACCCAGGCGCTGACCTGCACGGGCAACGTGTACACGGTGCTGCCTGCGGATCTGAATGCCGGCTCGGTGAGCAACACCGCCCATGCCGAAGGCACCCCGCCGGGCGGCGGTACGCCGGTGGGCGATGACAGCACGGTGACCACGCCGCTGACCCAGAGCCCGTCGCTGTCCATCGTCAAGAGTGCGGAGAAGTCGACCTACGCGACTCTGGGTGAAGTGATCACCTATAGCTACGTGGTGACCAACAACGGCAATGTGACCATCAACGGCATCACGGTGAGCGATGACAAGATCGCCACGGTGAGCTGCCCGGTGAGCACGCTGGCGCCGACGGAAGCGACCACCTGCACGGCGACCTACACCATCAGCCAGCCGGATCTGGATGCGGGCTTTGTGACCAACGTCGCCACCGCAGATGGCACCCCGATCGGAGGCACGCTGACGCCGCCGAAGGCGACGGTGACAGTGAACAAACAGTCCCATCCGATCAACGCCGAGAACGACACCCTGCCGGCAGTCGGCGGCAGCACGGGCGGCAATACGCCGAGTGTACTGGTCAATGACACGCTGAACGGCGTGCCGGTGACCACCGGTACCGTGGACCTGAAGACCACCGGCACCAGCAACAACGGCACCGCGCTGGGCCTGACCACGCCGCCGGCCAACGGCAGCATCACGATGAACCCGGATGGCACGCTGACCATCGCCCCGGGCACGACCGCCGGTACGTACAGCTACACCTACGAGATCTGCGAGACGCTCAACCCGAGCAACTGCGATACCGCGGTGGCGACGGTGGTGGTGGATGTCGGCGTGATCAACGCCGAGAACGACACGATGGCGCCGGTGGGCGGCAGCACAGGTGGCAACACGCCGAGCGTGCTGGTCAATGACACCCTGAACGGCGTGCCGGTGACCACCGGTACCGTGGATCTGAAGACCACCGGTGTTGCCAATGACGGCACCGCGCTGGGCCTGACCACGCCGCCGGCCAACGGCAGCATCACCATGAACCCGGATGGCACGCTGACCATCGCCCCGGGCACGACCGCCGGTACGTACAGCTACACCTACGAGATCTGCGAGACGCTCAACCCGAGCAACTGCGATACCGCGGTGGCGACGGTGGTGGTGGATGTCGGCGTGATCAACGCCGAGAACGACACGATGGCGCCGGTGGGCGGCAGCACAGGTGGCAACACGCCGAGCGTGCTGGTCAATGACACCCTGAACGGCGTGCCGGTGACCACCGGTACCGTGGATCTGAAGACCACCGGTGTTGCCAATGACGGCACCGCGCTGGGCCTGACCACGCCGCCGGCCAACGGCAGCATCACCATGAACCCGGATGGCACGCTGACCATCGCCCCGGGCACGACCGCCGGTACGTACAGCTACACCTACGAGATCTGCGAGACGCTCAACCCGAGCAACTGCGATACCGCGGTGGCGACGGTGGTGGTGGGTGCGTCGGCGATCGTTGCCAGCAACGATTCGGCCAACACCGCGCAGAACACGCCGGTGACGGTGAGCGTGCTGGGCAACGACACGCTGGATGGCCTGCCGACCGATCCGACCAAGGTGACGATCACCCAGGTCAGCACGCCGTCGAACGGTTCGGTGGTCATCAACAGTGATGGCACGGTGACCTACACCCCGAACCCGGGCTACTCGGGCACGGATACCTTCACCTACCAGATCTGCGAGAACCTCAACCCGGGCAACTGCGCCACGGCGACGGTGACCATCACCGTGCTGCCGAACCAGATCGAGGCCATCGACGACAGCGGCACCACCGACCCGAACACGCCGGTGACCACGCCGGTGATCGGCAACGACACCTCGACCGGTACCGTGCTGGATCCGACCTCGGTGACGGTGGTGACCCCGCCGGCCAACGGCACCACCACGGTCAACCCGGATGGCTCGGTGACCTACACCCCGAACCCGAACTACTCGGGCATGGATACCTACCAGTACCAGGTGTGCGACACCTCCACGCCGACCCCGGTCTGCGATACGGCCACGGTCACCATCACGGTGACGCCGAACCGCATCGACGCCGTGGACGACGAAGGCAGGACCCAGGCCGACACGCCGGTCACCCTCGACGTGATCGGCAACGACACCACCCAGAGCGTGCCGCTGGATCCGAACTCGCTGACCGTGGTGACGCAGCCGGGCAACGGCAGCGTGACCTGCACGGCGGGCAGCTGCGTGTACACGCCGAACCCGGGCTTCATCGGCCAGGACAGCTTCGTGTACCGCGTCTGCGACCTGTCGGTGCCGACGCCGGTCTGCGACACCGCCACGGTCAACCTGACCGTTGAAGGTGGCACCCGCGTGCGTGTGACCAAGCAGGCCAACCCGCGCGACGTGAAGGTGGGTGACCTGGTGCGTTACACCGTGACCATGGAGAACATCGGTGATGCCGATGTCATCGATGGCACGCTGGTCGATACGCCGCCGCCGGGCTTCAATCTGGTGGAAGGTTCGGTGGAAGTGGCCGACCGTGACGGCGTGGGCCGCCTGGCAGGCAGCTACCCGATCCGCGTGGACCAGATCGACATCGCCACCGGTGGCCGCGCCACCATCACCTACCTGCTGCGCGTGGGCGCTGGCGTGCGCGCCGGCCTGCACACCAACGCAGCCGAGGTGCACGACAACGGCAGCCGCGTGTCCAACGTGGCTACCGCGACTGTGCAGATGGTGGCCGACCCGATGACCGGTGAGTCCACCCTGCTGGGCACGGTGTTCGACGACCGCGACAGCGATGGCTGGCAGGACAGCGCCGAGATGACCGGCGTGCACATCCAGGGTGGTTTCGCCCCGGGTGCGTACATCGCCAACTCGACCACGGTGGACCGTGGTGCCGGCCCGCAGCCGGAAGCCGACGCCAGCTCGCCGCTGCTGCATGGCATCGCCATCGGCACCATCGGTGGCCGTCAGTCCGATGCTGATCCGGCACAGGCACGCCAGGTCGTGGTGAGCCAGCTGCTGCGTTCGCCGGAGTTCACCGGTGACCTGGTGCTGACCACCAAGCAGGGCGTGACGCTGCGCATGGATGCCGCGGGCCGCACTGAAGTGAGCAACGCCTCGGGCGACGCCGCCAAGGGCCTGACCGCCGCGCTGCCGAGCGTGGAGCGTCGTGTCAGCCAGACCGAGGGTGGTTACCGCGTGGATTACGTCATCCGCAACGATGGCGTGGACGAGCGTGGCATCCCGGGCGTGCGTATCGCTTCGGTGGAAGGCCTGCTGGTGGAAACCGACCAGTACGGTCGCTACAACCTGATCGGTGTCGATGGCGGGCGCGAAGAGCGTGGCCGCAACTTCATCCTGAAGGTGGATCCGGCCACGTTGCCGCCGGGCAGCGTGTTCACCACGCCCAACCCGCTGGTGCGCCGCATCACCCCGGGGCTGCCGGTGCGCTTCGACTTCGGTGTGAAGCTGCCGCCGGGCCTGGTGAAGGGCGAGGGCAGCCAGCAGGTGGATGTGGAGCTGGGCGAGGTGATGTTCACCCCGGCCAGCGCCGAGATCCGCAGCCAGTACCAGCCGGCCATCGACAAGATGGCCGAGCAGATCCGCGCCCATGACGGTGGCGACATCATCGTCGCCGCCCATGGCGAGGACGAGCTGCTGGCGTTCGACCGTGCGGTCGCGGTGCGAAAGGCACTGGTGGCGGCGCTGCCGGCCGATGTGGCCGACCGCACCCGCGTGAGCCTGCGCACCAACCCGCGTGACGAGCAGAGCACCGTGGTTGGCCTGCTGTCCTGGCCGGAGCTGGGCAACGTGCTGTTCGACACCGACCAGTCCAGCATCAAGCCGCAGTACCTGCCGCTGCTGGGCCATATCGGCAAGTACCTGGTGGAGATGGACAGCCGCGTGGTGAAGATCACCGGCCACGCCGACCGCCGTGCGTCCGATGCCTACAACGATGCCTTGGGCCTGCGCCGTGCCAAGGCGGTCTATGAAGCGATCACCGCGCAGCTGCCGCAGGCACAGCGTGGCGATATCAGAGTCGAAATTGTTCCTGGCGGAAGCAACGCCCCGGATGCGCGTGCTGACCAGGAGGCCAAGCCATGAAAATGAAACTGTTGGATTACGCACTGCTGTGCGTGCTGTCGGGCATGGCCACCACCGCGTCGGCACAGAGTGCCGATGCGTCGAAGGCAACCGAGGGCGACACCGTGCCTGCCGCCGCGACGGCAGCGGAGCCGGACTGTGATGCCAACGGCTGCAGCAGCAGTGACGGCATGCTGTTCCAGATCCGCAGCCGTGGCGAACACGACACGCTGGTGCCGCAGGCTACCGATGCGTCCAGTGCGGCGACGCTCGCACCGGACCGGCGCGTCAGCGTGGCGGCGGAGAAGGCCGACAGCGAGTGGAAGCATGACCTGCAGCCGGGCCAGGCCATCGCCATCGGCAAGTGGTCGCTGCAGCTGCCCAACGGCGGCGTGATCTGGGCCACCGAAGATCCCAACCTCGGCAAGCCGGCTTTCAGCATCTCGGCGCCGTCGCTGGTGCCCTTCGATGGCAGCCGCATCACCAAGCCGGTGCAGTTCTACGCCTTCAACAACTACTCCGCCTTCATGCAGCGCGCCGACGTGCTGGTCTACCGTGCGTCGGATACCGACCTGGTGGATCCGGTGGCAACGGTGCCACTGCCGGTGGCCGCTTCCACCACGCTGGAATGGGACGGCAGCCTGCCGGCCGGCTACAAGCCCAAGGTGGGCGACGAACTGGTCTACATCGTGCGCGCCTATGGCGCCGATGGCACCTTTGACGAAACCTACCCCAGCCGCCTGCAGCTGGTGCGCCCGGATGAAGCCGAGCGCGGCGCGCAGATGCTGCGCAACGCGGTGGAGAAGCGGAAAGGCGCGGCATTCAACACCGATGACGCCGAGCTGCAGAGCCTGGTGGATCAGAGCTTCGGCCGCGACAGCCTGCGCCAGCAGAACATCCCGATCTACGGCTCGCGCATCCGCATCCAGGGCCGCAACCTGCCCGAGCAGGCCAGCGTCAAGATCAACGGCCAGATGCAGCCGGTGGACATGGAGAGCAAGCTGGTCGCCGAGTACCTGGTGCCGGTGGGCGAGCACACGTTCGACATCGACATCGCCGCGGGTAGGAACGGCCCGGCCGTGCGTGATCAGCTGGACGTGGATGTCACCGGCCGCTACATGTTCGCCGTGGCACTGGCCGACTTCACCCTGTCGGGCAACAGCGTGTCCGGTTCGATCGAACCGCTGGGCACCGATGACCGCTTCGACAAGGATCTGGTGGTCGATGGCCGCCTGGCGTTCTATCTGAAGGGAAAGGTCAAGGGCAAATACCTGGTCACCGCGCAGGCCGACACGCAGGAGCGTGAGGTCAGCGAGATGTTCAAGGGTTTCTGGGACGCCGATCCGCAGGATGTGTTCCGCCGTCTGGACCCGGACCAGTACTACCCCGTGTATGGCGATGACTCCACCACCTACCGTGACGTGGATACCCAGGGCCGCCTGTACGTGCGCGTGGACTGGGACAAGAGCCAGGCGCTGTGGGGCAACTACAACACCGGCATCACCGGCACCGAGTTCGGGCAGTATTCGCGCTCGCTGTACGGCGGTGCGCTGAACTGGCGCAGCCGTGGCACCAACCCGTGGGGTGAAGCCACCACCGAACTGCGCGCGTTCGGCTCCGAAGCGCAGACCGCACCGGGCCACAGTGAATTCCTCGGCACCGGCGGCAGCCTGTACTACCTGCGGCACAACGACATCCTGCCCGGTTCCGAGCGCGTGGCCATCGAAATCCGCGATGCCACCACCGGCCGCGTGGAGAAGCGCATCGACCTGCAGCCCGGCGCCGATTACCAGATCGACGATTTCCAGGGCCGCATCATCCTGTCCGACGCCCTGTCCATCGTCACCCGCGATGGCCTGCCGCGCCTGTCACGCGATACCCCGCTGGACGGCTACACCCAGGTCCTGCTGGTCGATTACGAATACCTGCCCACCGGCTTCAACCCGGACGAAGTCACCGCAGGCGTGCGCGGCAAGCACTGGTTTGGCGACCACGTCGGCGTCGGCGTCACCTACGTGGACGAGAACCGCGCGGGCGATGACTACACGCTGGCTGCGGCCGACCTCACCCTGCAGGCCGGTCGTGGCACCTACCTGAAGGTGGAGCAGGCGCGTACCGAAGCCACCAGCGCACCGGTGTTCTACTCCGAGAACGGCGGCCTGACCTTCGCCCAGCTCAACTCCGGCCTGGGCGCACGCCGCGAAGGCGATGCCACCTCGGTGGAGGCGCGCGTCAACTTCAAGGAAATGGGTTGGACCCAGCTGGACTGGTCTGCGGGCGCGTGGATGCGCCGCGTGGATGCCGGCTACTCCATCGCCCGTTACGACATCGGCGAGGACGTGCGCGAGCACGGTGCCGAGTTCCGCGGCCAGCTGACCCCGGACATCGACATCTATGGCCGCTACAGCCGTGCCGAGCGTGGTGCGGAGTACCTGGAGCAGAGCCAGCTGACCGGCGAATGGCGCATCACCGATGCCAGCACCTTCAGTGCCGAGCTGCGCCGTGTGGACGAGAACCGCTTCACCGGCCAGGGCATCGGCACGCTGGGCGCGGTGCAGTACAAGCACCGCTTCGGCACCGCGCTGGACATCTACGGCACCGCCCAGTTCACGCTGGACGATGACCACGGCAAGTACGAAGACAACGACGCGATCACCGTGGGCGGCAACTACCAGTTCGGCAATCTGTCGAGCGTGGGTGCCGAAGTCACCAGCGGCGACCGTGGCGATGCGGCGCAGGTCACCGCCGAGTACCGGCTCACCCCGGACCACTCGATCTATGGCAACTACACCTTCACCAACGCCACCGCCAGCAACTACGACTCGCTGTTCAATCCTACCCAGCGCGATGGCTGGACGCTGGGCCAGCGTTGGCGCCTGTCCAACCAGGTCAACGTGTTCAACGAGAGCCAGTACCTGAAGGCACGGAACGAATCGGGCCTGGCCCACACCTTCGGCATGGATTTCTATCCGGGCGTGGGCTGGAACCTGGGCTTCCAGCTGCAGGACGCGGAGCTGGACCGTGGCACCGGCAACATCAACCGTCGCGCGGTGAGCGTGAGCGGTGGCCGCACCTCGGCGGCCACACAGTGGAGCAGCAAGCTGGAGTGGCGCGAGGACAGCGGTGCCGAGCGTCGCGAGCAGTGGGTGACCACCAATTCGTTGACCCACAAGTTCAACGAGAGCCTGCGCATCGCCGCCCGCTTCAATTACTCCGATACCGACGACGAGCTGGACCCGCTGGCCGGCGCCAAATTCATCGAAGGCAATGTCGGCTTCGCCTACCGCCCGTTCAACAGCACCCGCTGGGGCCTGCTGGGCCGCTACACCTACCTGTACGACGTATCCACGCTGGCGCAGGACACCAGTACCGCCTACTACGACCAGCGCAGCCAGGTGCTGTCGTTTGAAGGCGTGTATCGCCCGCTCAACCACTGGGAGTTCGCGCTCAAGGCCGCACGTCGCGAAGGCGAAGTGCGCATGGGCCGCATGACCGGCGCGTGGGCCGATTCGGCGGCGACGTTCCTGGCCGGACAGGTGCGCTACGGCATCACCACCGAGTGGCACGCGCTGGCCGAGTACCGCACCTTGACCGTGAAGGACGGTGGCCGCCGCCAAGGTGCACTGGTGGGCGTGGACCGTGACATCGGCAGGAACTTCCGCGTTGGTGTCGGCTACAACTTCACCGATTTCAGCGACAAGCTCACCGACTTCGACTACGACCACAAGGGCTGGTTCCTCAACGTGGTGGGCAGCTACTGATCCTGACGTCGGCGGCCGTCATGGCTGCCGTCGCAGGTGATCACAACGATGGAAGCGGGCGGCCAAACCGCCGCCCGCCGCCCCTGATCTGTTTCATCCGCCCGCGTGGCGGCGTGTAGAGGAAATGCAATGTTGATCCGAATCCTGACCCGTCCGCGGCTCACCGCCGCTGAAGCGCGCGCCTTTGGCCTGCTGGCCTGCCTGGGTGCCATCACGCCGGCGGCGTGGGCGCAGACCGCGCCCACCGTGGTGTTCAGTGAGAACTTCGAGAACAACGCCGACAACACACCACTGGGCGCCAAGGCCTACAACAACCTGCCCAGCACCGATCCCAACTACGCGGCGTTCCCGAACATCGGTTACACCGGTGTGGGCGGTCGCACCTATACCGGCTCGCCGGACTGGATCAACGGCAGCTTCTGCAACGGCATCATTCTCAGCGCCAACAACAGCAGCGAACCGGCGTGGGCGCATGACGACAAGATCAAGTGCTCCGGCGGCGGGCCGCAGTCCTATGCCAACCTGCTGAAGCTCGTCGAAGGCATGGGCATGCTGCCCGGCAACCTGGGCAAGGCCGGCCACATGGTCAGCACCTACACCGAGTGCAACCGCACCGATGCCGAAGGTGGCTGCGCACTGGGCAACGGCCCGACGCTTGCAGGCGGCAGCGTGGTGTTCCAGACCGCGAGCAGCATCACCGTTCCGGCACGCCGCTTCTATACGTTCTCGGTGGACGCCGGTGCGGTGAACTGCGGCTATCCGCAGCAGCCGCGCTACCAGTTCCAGCTGATCGACTCCAGCGGCGCCGGTATCAGCATCGGTACACCCATCAACCCGTGCCGCGATGAGGCAGGCAACAACGCAACCGCGACCTTCAATGTGGGCGGCAAGGAAGTGTGGGCGGTACGCCGCGATCCGGGTGCGGCGTTCAAGTATGCCGGCAGCTCGCTCGGCATCCGCATGTACAACGGCGAATCGGACAAGATGGGCAATGACGGTGGCTTCGACAACGTCGTGCTGCTGGACGTCACGCCCGCCCTGAGCAAGGCGTTCTCGCCGGCACAGGCGCTCGGTGGCAGCGTGGTCAAGATGGTGTTCACGGTGACCAACCGCACCGACCTCAACGCCAAGGCCGGCTGGAGGTTCACCGATACGCTCGCTCCCAACCTGACCCTGGCCGACACCACGGTGGGTGGCACCTGCACCAACTACAGCGATGCCGCCGGCACCACCGCCGAGCTGTCGGGCACCGCCGGTGCGGCGGCGTTCACCGTCAGCGGCAGCCTGCCGAACCAGGCCCCGTCCTGCACCGTGGAAGTGAACGTGCGCGTGGCCGATTCGACCACCAGCCAGCAGCTGCAGAACTGCGCGGCGAACATCAGCAACAACGAGTACATCGACCTGCCCGCCGCCGGCGCTCCCGGTTGCGCGACGCTGGAAGTGGCACCGAACATCGCCGACCTGTACATCACCAAGACCAACGCCACGCAGGAACTGGCCTCCGGCAGCACGGTGGACTACACCATCACCGTGGGCAACAAGGGGCCAGGCGCCGCCGACAACGCCGTCATCCACGATCCGGTGCCGACCGGCCTGACCTGCGATGCGGCCGCTGTGCCCACCTGCTCGGGCACCAACAACGCGGTGTGCCCGAGTGGCGTCACCAACGGCGCGCTGCAGTCCGCTGCTGGCGTCGCAATTCCCACGCTTCCGGCAGACAGCACGCTCACCTTCACGATGCGCTGCACGGTCAACTGATCAGCATTCAGTAGTCACCCACGCCCCGGCCTCGAACCGGGGCGTGTGCGTTCTACTGCCAGGTGGACAGCGCCAGCTTCATGTTGGCCTCGAAGCCCTTGGCCGAGCGCAGGGGTATGTCGAAGACATTGGGCGCCTGCTGGTTGATGCCGATCGCCTTGCGCCGCGCCGCGTCCAGTTCGGCTTCGTTCTTGGCGCCACCGGCCCACTGGTCATCGGCCCACACATAGCGCAGCCGCCAGCCACCGGCACCGTCGGGTTTGGCGAACAGCACCAGCGTGTTGCGGAACAGGTATTCGCCCGGGATGTGGCTCTTCAGGAACAGCGCGCCATCCACTTCATAGCCGGCGTTGCAGACTGCAAGGTCGATGGAGAACGCGATCTCGCTGCCGGCCATGATCTTGCTGCTGTCCAGGAACACCGAGAACAGTACCGGCGGGCTGGCGCTCCTGCGCACGCTTCCATCGGCGTTGAACATCTCCTCGTAGCTGCGCCGCACCGCGCACTGGTTGGCCTGCGTGCGTGAGGTCAGCTCGTAGGTGTACGCGCCGCGCGGCGCGACGGTAGCCTCGATGTAGTAGGACGACTCGATCTTCTTACCGCGTTTGCGCGCCGCTTCGATCTCGGGCGGAAATGGCAGCGCGTTGATCTCCAGCTGCGCGGTGGCGCAGGTATCGCCGAACAGGAAGCGCACAAGATTCTGGTAGCCCTCCTCGGAATTGACGATGCCGAAGTAGCCGCTGTGGGCGCGGTTGACGAAAGCGCGCGGTGCGCCTTCGACATAGGCATTGGCGATGCGCACCAGGCCATCGCTCAACGCCCCCACGGCAAACGAGGACAGCCCGTGCGCGGCGGCATAGTCGCGGCTGTTGGTGCCGATCAGGCAGAACAGGCGTTCCGGCGGAAAGGTGGAGCTGCCCAACGTGTTGACCTTGTCCTTCGGCACCTTCAGGTACTTGCCCATGTTGGTGCGGTTGAAGTTGTTGAGGTCGTTGATCGACAGCAGGTTGGGGATGTTGAAGCCACCCACTTCGATGCCGTTGTGCGGTGTGGCATAGGTGAACACCTTGTCCACCAGCGCCCGCGTCTGTGCGCTGGCCACATCCGGATTCTGCAGCAGGCAACGGCAGATCAGCCCCCCCATCGAGTGCGCCACCAGGTACACACGGAAGTCGCGGCGCAGGGTGGCGTTGTCGCCGCACACGCTGTCACGCAGTTCCTCGATGCGCCGCCCCAGGCTGGTGGCCGCTTCGATGATGGAGGGCGTTTTGCCATCACCGAACGCCGGGTCGGCAGGGTCGTAGTAGCGATGGATGACGATGCAGCGCGGCGACACCTTGCTGCGGCGTTCGGCACCGAACTCGTAGACATCGCGGTAGTCGTGATCCTTCATCAGACGGATCAGGGGCGACTCGAACACGAACTTGATGATCGAACCGTCCTGCGCCTGCCGCATCTTGGTCGATCCCGCCTCGAAGCCCATGAACGGCGTGGACGTGGTCTCCACGATCTCATCGCGCGTCATGGCATAGCCGCGCACATAGATGATCGGGTAATACGGGCGTTCAATGCGTTCCATGGCAGCCTCCCGTTACGACACACCTGCATGTTCGGCGCAAAAGCGCATGGCTGCATGAACTGGCAAAGCTCCACCCCCTCCCAACCTCCCCCTGCAGGCTGCGCCCGCAAGGTGAGGTGCTTGGCCCCCTCCCTTTTGCACGAAGTGCAAAGGGGAGGGCCGGGGAGGGGTTGGCCGTTCGCAGCAAACCCAGAAAACCTCAAAGCCCACCTCCTCCAAATCTCCCCCTACGGGCTACGCCCGCAAAGGGGGAGGAGCTTGGCCCCCTCCCTTTTGCACGAAGTGCAAAGGGGAGGGCCGGGGAGGGGTTAGCTGTCCACAGCAAACCCAAAAACCTCACCCCTCACCCCTCACCCCCAACCACCCCACGATCCAACTGCCGATACCCGATCGCTTCCGTCAGATGCACCCGCGCGATCCGCTCCTCACCGGCAAGATCAGCGATGGTGCGCGCCACCCGCAGGATGCGATGCATCGAGCGCGCCGACAGCTGCAGCCGCTCCATCGCCTGTTCCAGCAGGTCGTGATCGGCACTGCACAGCGCGCAGTCGCGCAGCGTTTCCGCCTGTTCCAGATGCGCATTCGCCTTGCCGGCGCGCTGCTGCTGGCGTGCCCGCGCCCGCTGCACCCGCTCGCGTACGACCGCGCTGCGCTCACCGTCCGCCGCATCGCCGCGCAGCTCCGAAGGCGGCAGCCGCGGCACCTGCAGGTGCAGGTCGATGCGGTCCAGCAGGGGGCCGGAGATGCGCCCACGATAGCGGCGGATGGCTTCCTCGGAGCAGCGGCAGCGGCCACTGGCATCGCCTGCCCAGCCGCAGGGACAGGGATTCATCGCAGCCACCAGCTGGAACCGCGCAGGAAACTCCAGGCTGCGTGCCGCGCGCGCGATGGTCACCGTGCCGGATTCCAGCGGCTCGCGCAGCACCTCCAGCGCCTGCCGGTTCCACTCGGGCAGTTCATCCAGAAAGAGCACACCGTTGTGCGCCAGCGAGATTTCACCCGGTCGCGGATGCGAGCCGCCGCCCACGAGCGCTACCGCACTGGCCGTGTGGTGCGGTGCCCGATAGGGACGCTGACGCCAGCGTGCGGCATCCACGCCGCGGCCACTCAGCGAGGCGACGGCAGCACTTTCCAGCGCCTCGGCCTCGCTGGCTTCAGGCAGGATGCCGGGCAGGCGCGAGGCCAGCAGCGTCTTGCCGCAGCCGGGCGACCCCAAGAGCAACAGATGGTGACCACCTGCCGCGGCGATCTCCAGCGCCCGCCGTGCGTGCTGCTGGCCGCGCACATCGGCAAGATCCGGCTGCGGCAGCGCAGACAGCGTAGGCAGCTGCGCGACAGGCAACTGCTTGTCGCCCGCCAGCCCCGCACACACTTCCAGCAGCGTGCGCGCCACTTTGACGTGGGCATGCGTGGCAAGCGCGGCTTCATCCGCATTGCCTGACGGCACGACAAGACTGCGCTGCTCACCTGCGGCAGCGATGGCCGCAGGCAGGGCGCCATCCACCGCACGCAGCTCGCCGGTCAGGGCCAGTTCGCCGATGAACTCGTGGCCTTCCAGCATGGCGCGGTCGATCTGGCCGCTGGCGGCGAGAATGCCCAGCGCGATGGGCAGGTCGAAGCGGCCCCCGTCCTTGGGCAGGTCGGCAGGCGCCAGATTGATGGTGATGCGCCGTGCGGGGAACTCGAACTGCGCGCAGAGCAGGGCCGCGCGCACGCGATCGCGTGATTCGCGCACCGCCGCTTCGGGCAGGCCCACGATCTGCGTACTGGGAAGTCCGCCGGACAGGTGCACTTCTACCCGTACCGGCGGCGCGTGCACGCCCGCACGGGCGCGGCTGTAGACCAGCGCCAGGCCCACGCAGGCCGGCTCAGGCGTTGTTGTCGGAGTTGCGGGTTTCCAGCGCGGCGACGGCCTGTTCCAGCGCGTCGAGCTTTTCACGGGTGCGCAGCAGTACGGCGCGCTGCACGTCGAATTCTTCGCGGGTCACCAGGTCCAGCCTGGACAGCCCGGCCTGCAGTGCGTTCTTGAAGGTGGCCTGCAGTTCCTCGCGCGATTCGCGCAGGCCCGGGGGCACCAGGTCACTGAGGCGACGGGCGAGTTCGTCGATGTGGTTCAGGTCGATCATGGCGTGTCTCCGCAGGGATTGACCGAGCCTAGTTGGGCAGGTCGTCCGCGGCGCATCGGAGTCCGATAGGGCAGGGCGTAAGGATAGTCCGTAATGCACACCGAGGCACCTCGGCAAGGGTGGCCAAGTCCGTGCGCGGTCACGGTATCCTTCCGCCAGCACCCACAGGAAACCGAACCGATGAAGATGATCATGGCCATCGTCAAGCCGTTCAAACTCGACGACGTGCGCGAAGCGCTCGCCGAGCGCGGCGTGGCGGGCATCACCGTCACCGAGGTGAAGGGCTTTGGCCGCCAGAAGGGCCACACCGAGCTGTACCGTGGCGCCGAGTACGTGGTCGATTTCCTGCCGAAGGTGAAGATCGAAGTGGCGGTGACCGATGCCCAGGCCGACGACGTGGTGGAAGCCATCGTCAAGGCCGCCGGCACCGGCAAGATCGGCGACGGCAAGGTGTTCGTCTACGACCTGGGCAGCGTGGTGCGCATCCGCACCGGCGAAGTGGACGCCGACGCGCTCTGAGGCCGGCTTGTGATGGGCGCTGCGCAAACGAGCGCCCTTCTGCAGTACGGAACAAGGCGACGCCGAGCCGCGGGTGCCCTGTGGCTCAGCCCTTGATCCGCCGGTAAATCCGCTTCCAGCCACCGCGCACGGCCTGTACCCAGCCGGGTTCGGCCAGCAGCGCGGCCTGTTCGGCGCTGGGGCGCTGGCCGGTCAGCCGCTGGCGCATCTTCTGCAGGTTCTTCATGTCGCTGCGGCGCAGCTGGCGGCTGATGGGGCCGTTGTGCAGCCAGTGCGGTGTGCGCACGGCCGAGGTGAAATCCAGCAGCACCGGCACCCCGGCGCTGACCACCACATTGGTGCCGTGCAGGTCGTTGTGGGTGATTCCGGCCTCATGCAGGCGCTTGAGCGCACCCTGCAGCTGGTCGAACACGTCCGCGCCCACGCCCTGCACGCTGCTCAGCGTGCTGCCGGGAACGAACTCCATGCCCAGCGCCAGCCCACCGAGGCTGCCGACCAGCGCGGGCGCATGCTTCCAGCCCTGCAGGTGACGGAGCACCCGGGCCTCGCGGCGTACCAGCAGGCGCGCGGCGAAGGACAGCGCGGTGCCCCGGTAGCGGCGGTAGTCTTTGACCACGGCCGGGCGGCCATCCAGCTCGGTGCGGTAGACGTCGGGCTCCAGCAGGCGTTCGCCACGCTTGAGCAGATGGGGGGCGGGGACGGCGACATGGCCTCCCTCGAGGGCGGGTAGCGTATTCATGGAAACTTCCTGACACCGTTTGGCGGTGCCGGTCCTGCGTGATGCGTGGGGATGGGGAGCCGGTCTTTACCGAACCGGCGGGTGCAGAAAATACCCTGATGTCGGAAAAATGTGAGGGTGGCGTTACGAAAAAGATTGTTGCGGCCCGTGACTTGCCATCACCTGCACAGCCTGTTCTCCCGCCGGGCAAACAAAAACCCCGCGCCATTGCTGGCGCGGGGTCCGGAAACGCCGTGTCGCTGGCTGGGGCTTATTCGCCCAGTGCCTTGGCCACGAACGGCGGGCTGACCAGCACGCCGGTGTGCAGCGGGGCGGTGTAGTACAAGGTGTCGAACGGCTTGGCGGCCGCGTCGGCCTCACGGAAGCCGAAGCCGAAACCGGCCTGCTTGCTGGCCACGGTCACCGACCACCAGCCGGTCGGGTAGCACGGCTGCGGGAACGGCAGGGTCTTGAACGACTGGAAGCCGGCCTTGCCCATTTCCGCGCGCATGTCCTTGATCAGGTCCAGCAGCGCCAGCGGCGATTCGCTCTGCTGCACCAGCAGGCCGTCGTCCTTGAGTGCGCGGAAGCAGCTCTCGAAGAACGCCTTGTTGAATAGGCCCTCGGCCGGACCCACCGGGTCGGTGGAATCCACGATCACCACGTCCACGCTGCCCGGGGCGCAGTTGGCCATGTAGGCCACGCCGTCATCGAACAGCAGCTCGGCGCGTGCGTCGCCATTGGATTCGCACAGCTCCGGGAAGTGCTTCTCGGCCATGCGCGTGACCTGCTCGTCGATGTCGCACTGGGTGGCGCTCTCCACGCCCGGGTGCTTGAGCACCTCGCGCAGGGTGCCGCAGTCGCCACCGCCGATGATCACCACGCGCTTGGGCGCCGGGTGGGTGAACAGCACCGGGTGGCTGATCATCTCGTGGTAGAAGAAATTGTCCTTGGTGGTCAGCATCATCGCGCCATCGATGACCATCAACTTGCCCCAGTCGGTGCTGTCGTAGATCTCGATCTTCTGGAACGGCGACTGCACCTCGTCCAGCTTGCCGGTGATGCGGAAACCAATAGCCGAACCGGTCGGCTGGAAGTGTTCGATGAACCAGTTTTCGTTGGAGGTCATGATGATTCCTGGGTGCTGGGGCTGTCCTCCTCCCGTGGGGAGAAGGTGCCCCGGAGGGGCGGATGAGGGTAAGGGCGAAGCCTGTCACAGTCAGGTTTCACGCTTGCCCTCACCCCCGACCCCTCTCCCGAGGGGAGAGGGGAGGTAGTGAGGGCGCGGATTGTAACGGACCCTTGCCCCGCTGGCGTTAGAATGCGCGTCCTTGTTTATCCACAGCTGAGAGTTGCTACGCCGATGAGCGATTGGTCCCTCGAACAGGCCCGCAAGACCTATTCGATCCCGCACTGGTCCGATGGTTATTTCGACGTCAATGACGCCGGGCATGTCGTGGTGCGCCCCGCAGGCGCCGATGGCGTGGCCGTGTCCTTGCCGCAGATCGTCGATTCGGCCCGTGCCGCCGGCGCCAAGCTGCCGCTGCTGGTGCGTTTCCCGGACATCCTGGGCCAGCGCCTGGGTAAGCTGCAGGCGGCCTTCGCCCAGGCCCAGGCCGATTGGGACTACCCGGGCGGCTACACCGCCGTGTACCCGATCAAGGTGAACCAGCACCGCGGCGTGGCCGGCACCCTGGCCAGCCACCACGGTGAAGGCTTCGGCCTGGAAGCCGGTTCCAAGCCCGAGCTGATGGCCGTGCTGGCGCTGAGCCGCCCGGGCGGCCTGATCGTCTGCAACGGCTACAAGGACCGCGAGTACATCCGCCTGGCCCTGATCGGCCGCAAGCTGGGCCTGCAGACTTTCATCGTCATCGAGAAGCCCTCCGAGCTGAAGCTGGTGCTGGAGGAATCCAAGGCGCTGGACGTGAAGCCGGGCATCGGCGTGCGCATGCGCCTGGCCTCGCTGGGTGCCGGCAAGTGGCAGAACAGCGGCGGTGACAAGGCCAAGTTCGGCCTCTCGCCGCGCCAGCTGCTGGACCTGTGGAAGACCCTGCGCGACACCGAGTACGCCGACTGCCTGAACCTGCTGCACTTCCACATGGGCAGCCAGATCAGCAACGTGCGTGACATCGCCAACGGCATGCGCGAGGCCACCCGCTACTTCGTCGAACTGTCGCGGCTCGGCGCCAAGATCACCCATGTGGACGTGGGTGGCGGCCTGGGCATCGACTACGAAGGTACCCGTTCGCGCAGCTACTGCTCGATCAACTACGGCCTCAATTCCTACGCCAGCAACATCGTGCAGCCGCTGGCCGAAGCCTGCGAGGAACACGCGCTGACGCCGCCGCGCATCGTCACCGAGTGTGGCCGCGCGATGACCGCGCACCACGCGGTGCTGATCGCCAACGTGGCCGAAGTGGAACAGGCCGCCGAAGGCCGCGTGCCCGAAGCACACGACGATGAGCCGGCCGCCATCCGCCACCTGCGCGAGATCCACGACGAGCTGGACCAGCGCCCCGCCGTTGAGCTGTTCCAGGAAGCGCAGCACTTCCACGCCGAAGGCCTGAGCGCCTACGCACTGGGCCAGATCGACCTGCCGCAGCGTGCGCGCATCGACGACCTGTTCTACGCCGTGGCCAACGGCGTGCGTGCGCGCCTGAGCTACGACGAAAAGAGCCACCGCCCGGTGCTGGACGAGTTGAACGAGCGGCTGGTGGACAAGTACTTCGTCAACTTCAGCGTGTTCGAGTCGATCCCGGACGTATGGGCCATCGACCAGGTGTTCCCGATCGTGCCGATTGAACGCCTCAACGAGCGCCCCGACCGCCGCGGCATCGTCGCCGACATGACCTGCGACTCCGACGGCATGGTGGAAACCTACGTCGAGAACGAAAGCCTGGACAGCTCGCTGCCGCTGCACTCACTGCAGCATGGCGAGAGCTACCGCATCGGCTTCTTCCTCGTCGGTGCCTATCAGGAGATTCTCGGTGACATCCACAACCTGTTCGGTGATACCGACGCCGTGGAAGTGGTGGCCGACGCCGATGGCTACGCCATCGCCCAGCAGCGCCGTGGTGACACCACCGACGTGATGCTCGATTACGTGGGCTACAAGCTGGACGACCTGCGCGCCGCCTACAAGCAGCGCGTGGCCGACGCCCAACTCTCCCCCGAGCGCACCGCCGAACTGGACGCCGCCTTGGAAGCCGGCCTCACCGGCTACACCTACCTGTCGGACGAACCGCTGGCTTAAGCCAGCGGATTCCCTGCCCTCTCTTCCTTTGTGGGAGAGGGGCGGGCACCTGCCATCACGTGTGGTCTGGTGATCACGTGCGTGATCAGGAAGTACGCGATCAGCAGGCGGGGTCGGCTGGCCTCAGATCCACATCAGGTGGTGCAGGAGAACAGGAGCGTTTCCGTGTTTCTGCTGCTCCACATTGCAGCATCGCCCTGGGTGGCGGCGTTGCTTGGCTTATGCGTTTGTGCGCGTCACATCAGGAAGCGCCGGGTAGGCGATGGCGTCGTCATCGAATGCGTTTGATTCCATGACCACCGAGATCACTGCTGGCAGCAATGCTCCCAACAGTGCACAGGCATCGCGCAACTGGTCGCGGTTCAATGCGCTGTTCCAGGTGGCGCCGCCATGCACCAGCTGGTTGCGCAGGACATAGAGGCGGTCGAGCACGATCACGAGAAGCTCGGCAGTGCGGCCACCAAGCAATGCATCCATCGCTGCCCTGCGGCTGCTGTCGAAGCGCTGCTGCCAACGGTCGCTGGCATCATGGTCACGCAGCGCCTTCCAGAACGGCGCGAACACATGACGGTTCTCGATCAACAGACGGATGGGCCCGCTGTACTGTTTGAACAGCACGGCGTGCAGCTGGTGGGTGCTGTCAGCGTCAACAAGACGGTTGATGAAATCGGTGACGCGCTGCCGCTCGCTCAGCTCTTCATCGAACTCACCGGCATACACCGCATTGAAGGCGATCCACAGCTGGATGAAGCGGGTGTCGTTGTCGTCGCTGCTCTGCTCGGCACGCAGCAGCCAACTTATGGCGCGGTGCAGGCGGATGGCGAGTGCCTGAGTCTGGCTTTCCCTGATTGCACGGTGGCGCTCGCGCAATGCGCTGGCCGTAATGGCGTCCATGGTGAAGAGCCCCCTCTCTTCTCTGTTTTTCGCAGCCGCGCCATTTCCGGAACGGCTCTCTCTGAGCGGGAAGATGCCGTGTCCGTGGTCCGATGGCAATACAGTGGCGCTGGACGGGAGCACCGCCGCCCACATCCATGCGGGCAGTGACGGCCGGCTGTGCTGCCGGATCAGCTCTCTCTCGACACCTGGAATCCGGCGAACGACTGGCTTACCGGCATCAGTTCCAGACGGTTGATATTGAGATGCGGGGGCAATGTGGCGACCCAGAAAATCTGGTCGGCGATGTCTTCGGCGGTCATCGGGTTGGCACCCTTGTAGAGCTGGTCCGATGCGGCCTGGTTGCCATGCGTACGCACCACGGTGAATTCGGTTTCAGCCATGCCCGGCTCGATCGCGGTGACGCGCACGCCGGTGCCGTGCAGGTCCGAGCGAAGGCCCAGCGAGAACTGGCTGACGAAGGCTTTGGTACCGCCGTAGGCATTGCCGCCCGGGTACGGATAGATGGCGGCAGTGGAGCTGATGTTGATGATGGCGCCCTTGCGCGCGACCAGCTTCGGCAGCAGCGTGTGGGTGAGCGTGACCAGCGCGGTGATGTTGGTGTCGATCATCGTGCGCCAGTCTTCGATGCTGGCGTTCTGCGCGGCGGCGGTGCCTTGGGCGAGACCGGCGTTGTTGACCAGCAGATCGATGTCGCGGAAAGCCGGCGGCAGTGCGGCGAGGGCTGCCTCCATCGCTTTGGCGTCGCGGATGTCGAATGCAGCGGCATGCACCTTGTCCGCACCGAACTCGTCCACCAGCGGTTGCAGGCGTTGGGCGCGGCGACCGGTGGCGATCACTTTCCAGCCGGCAGCAGCGAAGCGACGGACGGCGGCGGCACCGAAACCGGATGTGGCACCGGTGATCAAGGCGGTCTTGGACATGGGGCAGGTTCCGGAAGAGGGGGCCTGCGATTTTCGCACCGTGTGAGGCGTCGGTGTGTTGACCGGGTGCCGAAGTTGAGGCGTTACCCCTCCCCAACCCGTCCAGCCCTCCGGCATGGCCTTCGAGCGTTCATCAGGCCGCACACCAGTGGTGTGCAAACGGCCTTCTTCACCCCCTCCGCCTGCGGCGCAAGGGAGGGGGGAAGAGCAGGCTCTCCGCAGCGTTCCGACAGCGCGCTTGATCCACCCCCTCCCTTGCGCCGCAGGCGGAGGGGAGGGCTGGGGAGGGGTACGCAAGCGCAGCGAGCGCGGAGGCCTTCCCCTCAACCCAGCAAACCAAGCAGCCCCCTTGAGTCAAGGGGCGCGCCGACAGGCGCAGGGGTTGTGGCCATAGCGGGCACGGGGCCCAAAGTTTGCTCCGCAAATTTTGGGGTAACACCGCCATCAGGCGGTGTTACTGCGCCTTGATCGCCATCGCCTGCAGGCCGCTGCCGTTGAGCTTGGCCTTGGCTTCGGCCAGTTCGCTGGCGGTGCCGTAGGGGCCCATGCGAACGCGGAAGACGGTGTTGCCGTTGATCTGTGCCTGTTCCACACGCGCAGCCAGGCCCATCATCGCCAGCTTGGCCTTGGTGGCTTCGGCATCGCCGGAAGCGCCGAACGCGCCTGCCTGCAGGATGTAGCGCACGTTCTCGGCGGATGCCGCTGCCGCCGTTGGGGCGGCTGCAGCTGGTGCAGGCGTTGCAGCGGCGGGCTTGGGTGCCGGTTGCGCGCTGGCCACCTGGGTCGGCGCCGGAGCGGCCGTTGCCGCCG
>DALZZG010000023.1:0-3083 GCA_031987665.1 Stenotrophomonas sp.
ACCCGCTGGTGCACCCGGCCGAGGACGCCGCGCATGTGCATGGCCGCGACGGCTTCGGCGACGTTGACCTGCCGCGCGCCGCGCGTGCCGCCGAAACCGAACATGCCGCGCTGGCCATCCTGCGTCTGTCCCATCAGTACGCCGGTGAACTGCTGCTGGTGGCGCTGGGGCCGCTGACCAACATCGCGCTGGCGCTGAAGCTGGACCCGACCCTGCCGCAGCGCGTGAAGCGCTTTCTGGTGATGGGTGGTGCCATCACCGGCCACGGCAACATCACCCCGAACGCCGAATTCAACATCGCCTTCGACCCGGAAGCAGCGCACATCGTGTTCAGCAGCTTCCCGCACGCCGACGTGGCCGACTGGGAAGCAACCATCGCCCACGGCCTGCTGCACCGTGACGTGGAGCAGTGGCTGGCGGCCGACACCGAAGCGGCCCGCTTCTATGAACTGATCTCGCGCAAGACCCGCCTGTGGTCGGAAGACAGCCGTGGCGAGCGCTGGTACGCCGCCGACGCGCTGGCGATGGCTTGGGCGCTGCAGCCCGAGGGTGCCACCCGGGTCGAGCAGCGTCCGTTGTCGGTGGAACTCACCGGCCGGCATACCCGGGGCGCCACCGTCGTGGACTGGAACCGCCAGACCGGCGCGCCGGACAACACCACGCTGCTGATCGGCTACGACCAGGAGCGCTTCCAGGCCCAGGTACGGCGGGCGCTGGGGGCCTGATCGCCCGGTGTGTTACCCGGCTTGCCCCAGCGGGCTGGCTGGGTCTATAATGCCGCTCTTGACCACCAGCCCACACGGTGTGAGCCCATGAAGGCCGATACCCATCCCGTATACAACAACGTCGTGTTTCACGACGTCACCTCCGATTTCAAGTTCCTGACCCGTTCGACCATGTCCTCCAAGGAAACGGTCAAGTGGGAAGACGGCGAAGAATACCCGCTCGTCAAGGTTGAAATTTCCTCGGCTTCGCATCCGTTCTACACGGGCAAGCACAAGGTCATCGACACCAGCGGCCGCATCGACAAGTTCCAGAAGCGCTACGCGCGCTGATCGAACCGGTTGTTGCTGTCCCGACAACGGCCGCGCCCTGCGCGGCCGTTGTTTTGTCACGTCCATCGTACGGCTGAACCATTGCGGAATCTGGCGGTTTTGCCAGCGCGACGCTGTGTCGCAGGCAAACGCCCCCCTATAAGACTTTTGTCTTCGCAATCTGCAAATGCTGCTGTGCGATAATCGTCGGAACCGCAGTGGAAAACTGCGGACTTCCTTCACGCGCCTGCCCGCACCCCATTCGTCAGGACAGGCGCCTTCCACTTGAGGAGCGCACACTGTGTCCGATCTTGATCAGGTCACGCTCAACGCCGGCGACAAGTCGGTCGTTCTGCCTGTCGTCAAACCCGTACTGGGCAATAACTGTGTCGATATCTCGAAGCTGACCAAGGAAACCGGTCTCTTCACCTACGACTCGGGCTATACCGCCACCGCCAGCTGCAAGTCGGCCATCACCTACATCGATGGTGACAAGGGCGTGCTGCTGTACCGCGGCTATCCGATCGAGCAGCTGGCCGAGAAGTCCAGCTTCGTCGAAGTGGCCTACCTGCTGATCAATGGCGAGCGTCCGGACGCCGGCCAGCTGAAGGCCTTCGAAGCCGAACTGAGCGCCGAAGCCGGCGTCGACGATTCGATCAACACGCTGATCGGCAGCTTCGCCAAGGACGCCCACCCGATGGCGATCCTGGCTGCCTCGATCGCGCAGCTGTCGGCCAAGTACCACGCCTCGCTGAACCTGGACGATGCCGAGCAGCGCCGCCAGGCTGCCGTGCGCCTGATCGCCAAGGTGCCGACCCTGTCGGCGCTGATCTACCGTCACGGCAACGGCCTGCCGGCCAACACGCCGGACACCTCGCTGGATTACGTCAGCCGCTTCCTGAAGCAGACCTTCGAGTCGGCCGATGGCAAGTACGACCTGAACCCCGACGTGGTCAAGGCGCTGGATCTGCTGTTCATCCTGCACGCCGACCACGAGCAGAACGCTTCGACCTCGACCGTGCGTCTGGTGGGCTCCACCGGCGCCAACCCGTATGCGTCGGTCGCCGCTGGCGTGACCGCGCTGTGGGGTCCGGCCCACGGCGGTGCTAACGAAGCCGTGCTGAAAATGCTGGAAGAGATCGGTTCGGCCGACAACGTCGAGTCCGCCGTGCTCAAGGCCAAGGACAAGACCTCGGGCTTCCGCCTGATGGGTTTCGGCCACCGCGTCTACAAGAACTTCGACCCGCGCGCCAAGGTCATCGGTGAGATGACCAAGCAGGTGCTGGGCCAGCTGGGCGTGCAGGATCCGCTGCTGGACGTGGCCGTCAAGCTGGAACAGGCCGCGCTGCAGGACGAGTATTTCGTGGCCCGCAAGCTGTACCCGAACGTCGATTTCTACAGCGGCATCATCTACAAGGCGCTGAAGATTCCGACCGAGATGTTCACCGTCATGTTCGCGCTGGGCCGCACTGCCGGCTGGGTGTCGCATTGGCTGGAACAGCAGGTTGACCCGGAAATGAAGATCGGCCGTCCGCGCCAGGTCTACACCGGCCACAACGTGCGCGATTACAAGTAATCGACGTGGCGCCAGCGCAGCGATGCGCTGGCCCTGCACTACGGAAAGCCCCGCTCACGCGGGGTTTTTTGTTGCCCGTGCGCCGCACCCCTGAGGTGTCGTAGCCCGGGTAAGCGCCAGCGCACCCGGGGAATCCGGAATGCCGTAGATGCCTTGCGGTCGTTACCGCGCGCCTCTGCGAGCGGATCGATCCCGTGCTTCCCGGGTGCGCTGGCGCTTACCCGGGCTACGGGGCTTCGGGTAGCTCAGTACAGAGGAGGCTCGCTACCCGCGTCCTCATCCGCCAGCAGCTGCCGCAGCTGCGCCAGCGTGGCGCGGGGCAGGGGCTTGCCGTCGTCGGGGCTGACCGGCGGCTGGCGCAGGGCGTCCTCGGGCAGCACGATCAGCTCGAAGGCGATGCCGTCGGCGACGAAGCGGCAGCCCGGGTAGTGCTGCCTGCCCGGGCGACCCGCCAGCTGCAGCTGCCAGCTGTG